>NZ_KV917374.1:5080337-5426306 GCF_002019645.1 Litchfieldia alkalitelluris
GCAGGTGTCAGCCCCTATACTTCGCCTTGCGGCTTCGCAGAGACCTGTGTTTTTGCTAAACAGTCGCCTGGGCCTATTCACTGCGGCTTATCAGGGCTATTCACCCTAATAAGCACCCCTTCTCCCGAAGTTACGGGGTCATTTTGCCGCGTTCCTTAACGAGAGTTCTCTCGAACACCTTAGGATTCTCTCCTCGCCTACCTGTGTCGGTTTGCGGTACGGGCACCTCTCACCTCGCTAGAGGCTTTTCTTGGCAGTGTGAAATCAGGAACTTCGGTACTTTATTTCCCTCGCCATCACAGCTCAGCCTTAACGATTCGCGGATTTGCCTACGAATCAGCCTTACTGCTTGGACGCGCATATCCAACAGCGCGCTTACCCTATCCTTCTGCGTCCCCCCATTACTCAAACGGTGAGGAGGTGGTACAGGAATTTCAACCTGTTGTCCATCGCCTACGCCTTTCGGCCTCGGCTTAGGTCCCGACTTACCCTGAGCGGACGAGCCTTCCTCAGGAAACCTTAGCCATACGGTGGAGGGGATTCTCCCCCCTCTTTCGCTACTCATACCGGCATTCTCACTTCTAAGCGCTCCACCAGTCCTTCCGGTCTGACTTCACTGCACTTAGAACGCTCTCCTACCGTTGTTCTAAAAGAACAATCCACAGCTTCGGTGATACGTTTAGCCCCGGTACATTTTCGGCGCAGAGTCACTCGACCAGTGAGCTATTACGCACTCTTTAAATGGTGGCTGCTTCTAAGCCAACATCCTGGTTGTCTGGGCAACTCCACATCCTTTTCCACTTAACGTATACTTTGGGACCTTAGCTGGTGGTCTGGGCTGTTTCCCTCTTGACTACGGATCTTATCACTCGCAGTCTGACTCCTGGATATAAGTCTTTGGCATTCGGAGTTTGACTGAATTCGGTAACGCGTTGGGGGCCCCTAGTCCAATCAGTGCTCTACCTCCAAGACTCTAAATCCAAGGCTAGCCCTAAAGCTATTTCGGAGAGAACCAGCTATCTCCAAGTTCGATTGGAATTTCTCCGCTACCCACACCTCATCCCCGCACTTTTCAACGTGCGTGGGTTCGGGCCTCCATTCAGTGTTACCTGAACTTCACCCTGGACATGGGTAGATCACCTGGTTTCGGGTCTACAACCACGTACTCATGCGCCCTATTCAGACTCGCTTTCGCTGCGGCTCCGTCTTATCAACTTAACCTTGCCCGTGATCGTAACTCGCCGGTTCATTCTACAAAAGGCACGCCATCACCCGTTAACGGGCTCGGACTACTTGTAGGCACACGGTTTCAGGATCTCTTTCACTCCCCTTCCGGGGTGCTTTTCACCTTTCCCTCACGGTACTGGTTCACTATCGGTCACTAGGGAGTATTTAGCCTTGGGAGATGGTCCTCCCTGCTTCCGACGGGATTTCTCGTGTCCCGCCGTACTCAGGATCCACTCTAGAGAGAGCGAAGTTTCGACTACAGGGCTGTTACCTTCTGTGGCTGACCTTTCCAGGTCTCCTCAGCTACTTCGTTCTTTTGTAACTCCGTACAGAGTGTCCTACAACCCCAAGAGGCAAGCCTCTTGGTTTGGGCTATTTTCCGTTTCGCTCGCCGCTACGCAGGAAATCGCGTTTGCTTTCTCTTCCTCCGGGTACTTAGATGTTTCAGTTCCCCGGGTTTACCTTCAACTACCCTATGAATTCAGGTAGAGATACTACTCCATTACGAGCAGTGGGTTTCCCCATTCGGAAATCTTCGGATCAAAGCTTACTTACAGCTCCCCGCAGCATATCGGGGTTAGTCCCGTCCTTCATCGGCTCCTAGTGCCAAGGCATCCACCGTGCGCCCTTACTAACTTAACCTAAGTTAAAGTCGTAAAAACTTTACAGTTTATTACTTTGGTTTTAATTCTTAATGAATGTCTTGTTACGTTATCTAGTTATCAAGGTACGAATTCTAATAGAAGGAAAGTTCCTTCAAAACTGACCACAATAAATCAAGCGTCTTTTTATGAATCTCATAAGAGATTCAGTTTCCTTAGAAAGGAGGTGATCCAGCCGCACCTTCCGATACGGCTACCTTGTTACGACTTCACCCCAATCATCTGTCCTACCTTAGGCGGCTGGCTCCTAGATGAAACAAGTTTCATCTTAGGTTACCCCACCGACTTCGGGTGTTACAAACTCTCGTGGTGTGACGGGCGGTGTGTACAAGGCCCGGGAACGTATTCACCGCGGCAGGCTGATCCGCGATTACTAGCGATTCCAGCTTCATGCAGGCGAGTTGCTGCCTGCAATCCGAACTGAGAATGGTTTTATGGGATTCGCTTAACCTCGCGGTTTTGCTGCCCTTTGTACCATCCATTGTAGCACGTGTGTAGCCCAGGTCATAAGGGGCATGATGATTTGACGTCATCCCCACCTTCCTCCGGTTTGTCACCGGCAGTCACCTTAGAGTGCCCAACTGAATGCTGGCAACTAAGATCAAGGGTTGCGCTCGTTGCGGGACTTAACCCAACATCTCACGACACGAGCTGACGGCAACCATGCACCACCTGTCACCTTTGTCCCCGAAGGGAAAACTCTATCTCTAGAGCGGTCAGAGGGATGTCAAGACCTGGTAAGGTTCTTCGCGTTGCTTCGAATTAAACCACATGCTCCACCGCTTGTGCGGGCCCCCGTCAATTCCTTTGAGTTTCAGTCTTGCGACCGTACTCCCCAGGCGGAGTGCTTAATGCGTTTGCTGCAGCACTAAGGGGCGGAAACCCCCTAACACTTAGCACTCATCGTTTACGGCGTGGACTACCAGGGTATCTAATCCTGTTCGCTCCCCACGCTTTCGCTCCTCAGCGTCAGTTACAGACCAGAGAGTCGCCTTCGCCACTGGTGTTCCTCCACATCTCTACGCATTTCACCGCTACACGTGGAATTCCACTCTCCTCTTCTGCACTCAAGTCTCCCAGTTTCCAATGACCCTCCCCGGTTGAGCCGGGGGCTTGCACATCAGACTTAAAAGACCGCCTGCGAGCGCTTTACGCCCAATAATTCCGGATAACGCTTGCCACCTACGTATTACCGCGGCTGCTGGCACGTAGTTAGCCGTGGCTTTCTGGTTAAGTACCGTCAAGGTACGAGCAGTTACTCTCGTACTTGTTCTTCCTTAACAACAGAACTTTACGACCCGAAGGCCTTCATCGTTCACGCGGCGTTGCTCCGTCAGACTTTCGTCCATTGCGGAAGATTCCCTACTGCTGCCTCCCGTAGGAGTCTGGGCCGTGTCTCAGTCCCAGTGTGGCCGATCACCCTCTCAGGTCGGCTACGCATCGTTGCCTTGGTGAGCCGTTACCTCACCAACTAGCTAATGCGCCGCGGGCCCATCTGTAAGTGATAGCCGAAACCATCTTTTAATAGAGAACCATGAGGTTCTTTATATTATCCGGTATTAGCTCCGGTTTCCCGAAGTTATCCCAGTCTTACAGGCAGGTTGCCCACGTGTTACTCACCCGTCCGCCGCTAATCTTTAGGAGCAAGCTCCTAAAGATTCGCTCGACTTGCATGTATTAGGCACGCCGCCAGCGTTCATCCTGAGCCAGGATCAAACTCTCCAATAAGAGATATTTGATTGCTCAAATAAAAATTTAAAACTAGATTAAACGTTGACGCTTGTTTATTGTGTTCAGTTTTCAAAGAACTTTATGTTGTCGTCTCGTTAAGGCGACTTTCATAATATATCATGTTGTTTTTTATATGTCAACACGTTTTTTTAAACATTTGCAACTGCGTATCAGCAGCGACGAAAAATAATATACCATGTTTCCAACTTACCCGTCAACACTTTATTAAAATAAAATTTGAGACTTTATGAAACTGGTTACCCTCCTTGTTCAGAATGATTGAGGAGCCACTCGACCTACGGGATCTAGTGGTTTCGCGAGACCCCGCAGGAGCTCTGGAAGCGACGAAAAGGTTCACGGGCCGCCCCGCGGAAAGCAGGTGGATCGCAGCGATTAGAACACGGCAACCTAAGAAGTTTTCAGGGTAGACCTTTATACAAATAAGTATTTGCACCATGGAGGATGAAAATGTTTTGTTCAGTCAGGAGAGCAACTAGAAACTACTGATCTTTCGGTCTCGAATACTTTGATTCCCTTTTATAGGATTTTGGCATGAGAAAAGGAATCAAACAACTCTTTTCATTCCCTTTGTTGGGCTTTTAACATGAGAAAGGGAATCAAACAACTCTTTTCATTCCCTTTGTTGGGCTTTAGGCATGAGAAAAGGAATCAAACAACTCTTTTCATTCCCTTTGTTGGGCTTTAGGCATGAGAAAGGGAATCAAACAACTCTTTTCATTCCCTTTGTTGGGCTTTAGGCATGAGAAAAGGAATCAAACAACTCTTTTTATTCCCTTTGTTGGGCTTTAGGCATGAGAAAAGGAATCAAACAACTCTTTTCATTCCCTTTGTTGGGCTTTAGGCATGAGAAAGGGAATCAAACAACTCTTTTCATTCCCTTTGTTGGGCTTTTAACATGAGAAAAGGAATCAAACAACTCTTTTCATTACCTTTGTTGGGCTTTAGGCATGAGAAAAGGAATTTGTTCCATGCGAATAAGCATTTCCACCATGGAGAATGAAAAAATGTTTAGTTATTTGTACTTATCTTAGTGTCTAGCTCCTGTCGCCGATGATCGAGCGCCTTCAGCTTTTCTGTTTTCAGGGTAGACTTTCATGCTAATTAAAATTAGCACCATGGAGTATGAAAAATTATACTTAGCTTAGTGTCTAGCTCCAGGCGCTATCGGCTCGGGGTCATAAGTCAATCCTGCTAGAAGGTTAAAGAACAACCTTCTAGCAGTCTCGCCTTATGCCTGTCGCCGATGATCGAGCGCCTTCAGCTTTTCTTTTTTCAGGGTAGACATCCATGCTAAATAAGTATTTCGCACCATGGTGTATGAAAAAATGTTTCCTCCTCAGTGTGGAATGAGTGGAGAGCCACTTGACTCCTGCGGGATCCAATGGTCTCGCGAGACCCCGCAGGAGCCCGCCCCTGGCGACGAGGAGGCTCACGGAACACCCCGCGGAAAGCAAGTGGATCGCAGCTCATGGAACTCCACAACCAAAGTTATTTTCAGAGTAGACCAAATAAAAAAAGAACACCAAAGAATCCCTCCTTCACTGCTCTTTCTCTGCTATCCCTTATTCTCCATTCACTTAACAATATAATTTCTATGAAATATATCTTTCCCCTTAGTAGGAACTTTTTCTATCTCTATTAAATGCTTCTCAACCAAAAATTCTAACATCAGCTCAAGATCTACTTGATAATAACTTAAATCAGGGTGACCTAAAATTTCTCCAAAGGTCCATGAATCATCCTTATTACCTAAAACCTCAAGTAAATGCTGCCCACCTTGCTTCGCACGTGTATGTATTAAAAATTCACTCGCAAGGAAGAGTAACTCTAGTCTCTTACCTAGGGTTTCTTCACTTTCAACTAATTCTTCATACAATTTATAAATTGAAGGATCAATCTGCCTTACTTGAGGCCAAACAATTACTTCAGGATGAAGTCCACTTTCAATGACAGCTAGACGTGCTAAGTGATGAAGGGCATGAATCACATTATTATACGCATCTAGGTAATGACCGATTTCAAAGAAGGCTTTACCATCCTGGTACCTCCTAATTAATTTTCCAAATTCAATCCCCATCTTGATCTTACGTTGATGCTGGGGAAATTCTTTGAGTTCATCCTTCAAATTATTAATATATTCATTTCTATCAAATATGGCCTTCCCATTAAGGATCCATTCAATGACCTTCCGATTAGAACCCATGAACAGCCACTCTTTCAACTGAGCTTCTGCAACCGTATATAAACTCGCTTTGCTATTCTCGTAATCATAATGCTTAATCGATAAAGACGGAGTTGATTCTTTAACGATAACTAATAAAATCGCGTCAAAGTTATCAGTTACCGGAAAGGTATTTAATTTCTTTTCTACTATTACTATTCCTAACGTATTCGGATGACTGGCTCTTTCTTGATAAATTGGACGAAGTCTATTTTCCATTTGGGTTCCTCCATTTAGATTAAGGCTCTTTTCGAACTATTTTTCACTAAACAAATCGGAAATCTTTCTTTCACTAAGAAGAAAGCTACCACTACCTTTAGTTAAAAGTGTTATCGATTCCTTAATCAAAAGTAAGTTTGCGAAACTAGCCTAATTTAATTGACTATATGATTCGACGAAAAAATCCCAAACCCTTCTTGCTGATCTATAGAAGCTATTAGTTAGATTTATTATTTTTATAAAATACTCTATTATGTCTTTGTAAATGATATGCTATATTTTAGTAAGGAGGTTTGGTTTAAATGGCAAAAAAATATTCAAGTAAAATAAATAAAATTCGTACATTTGCATTAAGTCTCATTTTTGTTGGGTTTGCAGTCATGTATGGTGGACTATTTTTTAGAAATCATCCCCTTGTTATGACGTTATTTATGCTATTTGGTTTACTGTTCATCATAGCAAGTACTGGCGTTTATTTCTGGATAGGTCTTTTATCAACTAGAACCGTTCAGGTTACATGCCCAAATTGTCAAAAACAAACAAAAATACTTGGGCGAGTCGATATGTGTATGTATTGTAATGAACCTTTAACACTTGATCCTGCTTTGGAAGGAAGAGAGTTTAATGAAAAGTACAATCGAAAAAATACCTAAAAATAAAGCTGACAGCTAGTTTTGCTGTCAGCATTTAATTTAATGTGCATCTTTTTTTTGACAATCTTGGCATTCACCATATATCTCCATACGATGATGACTTACTTTAAAACCGGTCACATGCGCTGCTAGAGCCTCTACTTCATTTAATCCCGGATAATGAAAATCGACCATTTTTCCACATGATTCACAAATAACATGATAATGATCCGTAGTAATATAATCAAAACGACTAGATGCATCGCCATAATTTAACTCTTTCACAAGCCCTACTTCTCGAAAAACCCTTAAATTATTGTAAACCGTTGCTACGCTCATATTCGGGAATTTCCCTTCCAATGCTTTATATATATCATCAGCAGTAGGATGGGCCATTGCATTTATAAGGTACTCTAAAATCGCATGACGTTGTGGAGTGATTCGAACTCCCGTTTCTTTCAACGTATCAAGCGCATCCTTCAACTCATTATGTGACACCGTCATGCACCTCTTTTCTAAAAATGTTTATTACTTTATAATATTTATAATTAGTGTACATTGGAATTCTTAATTTTGTCAATATATCTATAATTACTATATGAGAAAAACAGCTAGTTTACGCATGTTTTTTCTATTTTTTATCATTTAGACAAGAATTTTCATGATTGATGTAAAATCGATTCCTCGATTCCAAGAGTTAAATTTATATACCTTGCAGCCACAAATAAGAAGTCAGATAATCGATTTAAATATGAAATCACAAAAGGATTTACCTCACTTCCAATTTCAACAGCCTTTCTCTCAGCCCTTCTAACAATCGTTCTTGCGACATGAAGTGTTGCTCCCGCTTGACTGCCTCCTGGCAATATAAAATTTCTTAATGGCTGAAGGTTTTCATCCCATTTGTCGATGATTTTCTCTAAAAAAACCACATCCTCTTCCTTAATCACCCACTTCACTTCTTTTCCAATAGGGGTAGCTAATTCAGCACCCACATGAAACAAATCTGTTTGCACCTTATGAAAGACCTTAAAAATCTCTTCATACTGCTCATCCAAACTTAAGTGACTTAAAGCAAGACCTATAAAGGAATTAGCCTCATCACACGTCCCATAAGCTTCAACTCTTACATCATTTTTAGAAACTCTGTCACCATACACTAACGAAGTAGTCCCTTTATCTCCAGACTTTGTATAAATTTTCATCACTAATACCCCCGTTTAAGATCAATTAAATTAACATATTCTCCTGCTCCACTTTTAAAAACAGGTAAGTTCTCTTTAAAAATATCAAAAGCTCTCGGCATATAGTTTTTGGTGATACTTGATATATGTGGGGTAACAGTAACATTCTCCATACTCCATAATGGATGATTCTCTGGTAGTGGTTCTGTTTCAAAAACATCTAACACAGCGTGATGTATTTTACCCTGTTCCATCACTTTAACAAGCACCTCATCTTTCACAAGGTCCCCTCGCCCAATATTGATAAAAATACAACTATTCTTCATTAAATCAAAATGACTCTCTGCCAAAAGATGCTTTGTTTCAGCTGTACTTGGTAAAATAGAGACAATAACATCTGCCAGTCCTAGCACATCTTCCAATTGGGAAATAGAATACATTTTATCGATATTCGGCTGGTTATTTCCGCTAGTATTTACCCCAATAACATTCATATTGAATGCTTTTGCAATCCGAGCTATTTCCCCACCTATGGCCCCTACACCTATGATCGCCAACGTTTTACCATAAAGTTCAAATGTACGAACCAAAGTCCGGTCCCATACTTGTTTTTTTTCAAGTTCATATAATTTAGTATTTTGCCTCGCCACCTGTAGAATCATTGAAAACGTGTATTCTGCCATCGGAATCTTATGTATTCCTCTTGCATTTGTCACAATAATTCCCCGTTCATCAAGCGCTTCAAACGGCATTCTCTCTAAACCAGCAGAGACAACCATGACCCATTTTAAATGACTAGCTTTCTCTATAATCTCAGGAGTTAAATCTTCACCCAATGTAATGATTATATCTGCTTTCGGAATATCTTCATATGCTTCATTCATCGATGGATAAAACACAAATGTTTCATCCGAAAACGTTGATTTCATATCATCTATAATTGTGTCCGTTGGTTTTACAGTTGATAAAATAAACATAAATACCCTCCCTTTTTATAATATATTAACAAGATTATGAACATTATTGTAAAAATAAAATCGTCGTTTAAATAAAAAGGTGCGAGAATCTATGATTCCCGCACTAAATTCTAACATCTGAGGAGGTATGCCCTACACTTATAACATACTCACTACAGCACTAGTTTGTATAGACAATCGCCTTTAGGTTGAAAAAACAGGCTTGTTAATTATTTTTCACATGTGCTCTAAACTAACATCTGGATCTTTAATGGCACTAAAGCACGTGTTCTATTTATAAAAATAAATGCATCATAACGATAAGACAGATTTGAAGGTACATAATTACCTAAGTGCTCATATTCTGGTCGGTAAACAACCCCAATTGCTCGGTGACCAATTGTCGTTGAGAACTTGCACCTATTTTTTTCGTTAAAAACAAGAATTTGGTTATAAGCCCCCACTTGATGAAAAAGATCCTCCCAGCTGCCAAATTCACCTTCGGGCACAGTCATCACCTCAGGTGTATCACCCCATTTTTTTGCCGCAATAACCGTTCCATGATGCGTACCAAACCCTACTGAATAAACATTGTTTTCTCCATACTTTTCACGAACAATTTGTCCCAGATTAACTAATCCTTCACCCTTCATATCTGTATAACGCGCATCACCAATATGGGTATTATGCTCCCAAACAATCACCTTCGTATTTGAGCCATAATACTCCACTAGTTTCTCAATTACGTCAGCCATATGATAATCACGGACATTCCAGGATTCTGTATCATCCTGAACCATCGCACGGTAATAACGCTCAGCATTTGCTGCTACCAGTGCATTTACCTCTAAATTCAAGCTAGCTTCTTCTTCTTGTGAATATTGATGACGATTTCTTCTTATTGTTGTTAAAAGATCAATCACTTCATCAATACAATCCTCTGAAAGAAAAGATGCGGATACCCCATAATTTTCTTCTCTTCTATTAAATGGTTCAAAACATCCAAACGCCTTTTTCGCTACTTCAACATCTGGAGAATTCGTTTTCTGTAAGTATTGAATCACTTCTCCCATTGACTCCCAGAGACTATAAACATCTATTCCATAAAGACCAACCTTATTATCGTTGCTTTGATTATAATCCCTTAACCAATTTACAAGCTGTGAAATCTCCTCATTGGCCCACATCCAAGTCGGCCATCGATTAAACCCATTTAGTAAAACTTCCTCACTTGACTGCTGCTGATGATCATATCCTTTAATATAACGATTAACCTCAAAACACGAAGGCCAATCACCTTCAACAGCGATGACTTTAAAACCCTTTTGCTCAATTAACATTTTTGATAACTCTGCACGGACAGTATAAAATTCAGAGGTACCATGAGATGCTTCCCCTAGTAGCACATATTGTCGATCCCCAATTTCATCAACGATTCGCTGCAAATCTTCATTAGAATTAAATCGAATGCCTTCTTGTTTAATGTCATTTATGATATTTTCCATCTTTCTGCTCCTTCAATTAAGATAATTGAAGTTTCCCCATCAAGGACATATGCCATTCATAGAAAAAGAGATCTAGAATCCTCCAGATCTCAATGCTAATTATTTACTATTTTCTAATCCCCTTATAAAAGTAAGAGCCTCTTCAACATGCCCTTTGACTTTAACCTTACGCCACTCCTTAACGATTTGCCCCTCTTTATTAATGATAAAAGTTGAGCGTTCTATTCCCATGTATTCTTTCCCGAAGTTCTTTTTGAGCTTCCACACATCATACAATTCGGCCACTTTGTGTTGATCATCAACTAGCAAAGCAAACGGCAAATCATGTTTTTCAATGAATTTTTGATGCTTATCAACTGGATCTGGACTTACACCCAAAATAACCGCATCGACATCTGAAAAGCTTTCATGATTATCTCTAAAATCACAAGCTTGAGTCGTACAACCAGGTGTCATATCTTTCGGATAAAAATACAACACTACATACTTCCCTTTATAATCTGATAACTTTACAGTCTCACCTGTATTTGCAACTAATTCAAAGTCTGGCGCCACTTGTCCTACTGTGATTGTCATTAGTTGTTTCCCTCCACTATTTTATTATAATCATCGTACCGAAATTCCTAAGTTTTATCAATTCTCATTGCGTTCTGCTTGAATAACAGATTTCACAACAAAAGCCATTGGAATCGTATAGCCAATTAACGCTTCTACAATTGCCACCCAACGCCCTATTCCAACCGGAGTGATATCTCCATACCCAACAGATAATAATGTAATTGCACTAAAATACATTGCTGACTCTAACTTCGTGATAAAGTCACCCTTAATAGGCATGCCATTTTCAATGAGAACTGGAGCGTTATTTACGTCTAATACAGTAAAGATGATTCCAAAACCTAATAATACTGTTATATAAATCAAGATAAGGAAAACAATATTTTCAAGCGAGAAATATTGCTTTCGACTCACCTTAGCCACAAATAATGAACGAATACTAGATACAAGACCAACTATTGTAATTGCTAGTAAAAAAATAGGGACCAGAAGACTCACCTCATTTTCATATCCATATATTGATATATACGAAAAGGTTGGCCAACTTATCCCTTTGTTTTAATTTCCTGCGCCACGATACTTCGTCACACCGTGATTCCACAATATAACCGCCAGCACAAAAAAGCTAACTCCCATAAAAGGCGTTAAAAATGCATAAAACTGCCATTCTGTTTTCCCTAAAAAGTAGGATGCAGGATACACCCCAACAAAAGCAAATGGCAAGATCCATGTTAATGTAAAGCGGATGACTTTATTATAAATATCAACTGGATATCTTCCATAATTTCCGATGTTATACATCATTGGCATAATCGATGTTCTTGCATCTGACCAAAAACCAATACTAGCAAGCATAATGAAAATGGAGGCATAAACTAAGGCTCCCCCTATCACAAACAAAATAAAAATAATCACATCATACCATTCTATCGTAAGACCTAAATTCGATCCCGCATAGATCATGATAATTAAACCAGTAATCACACCAAACAATGATTCTAGTTCCATTCGTTCTAAAATAATTTGGAATAGACTATGAATAGGACGTGTAAGGATTCGGTCCAGCTCCCCCTTGACAATATAACGATCATTAAAATCCCAAATATTAAAGAATGAAGAAAATAGAGCATATGGAACTAAGAAGAAACCATATATAAAGATGATTTCATCCCGTACCCATCCATTTAAAAATTGAGTATGTCCAAACACAACAAGAATAAATATTAAATTAACTGCCTGAAACAGGAGATCTGATAAAATTTCCACCAACAAATCTGTTCGATATTGCATCCGTGTTTTCATGTATTGAGCTACATATTGAAAAAAGATTGAAACATAAAACACAGCTTACCCTCCTTGTACAACCAGTTGTTTTTTTGCAAATAGCCATAGTGCTTGAATAGGAATGATTAGAACAACAACCCAAACCAATTGAATTAACAAACCGTTCACAATCTCTTGCCCAGTAAATCCTTCTGTAAAAATCATACTTGGAATATAACTAATCGCCTGGAACGGAAGCACACCCATAATTTGTTGAGCCCAACCCGGATAAAAGCTGATTGGTAAAAGCAGTCCAGAAAACAAGTCAATAATCACTCGTTTCGCCCGTATTAAACCATCATTATTGTATAAGAAAAATGTCATAATTCCAGTTAACAAATTGATTTGGGAATTAACAATAAAACTTAAGATAATTGATACAGTAAAATAACCCCATGTCGTTAAACTCGTCGCAAAATTTAACGGAAAAATAAAACCAACAATTATCATCCCTGGCACTGAGAAGAAAAGCAGACGAAATATCCCTTCCCCCAACCCTTGCATCGTTTTCATCCCCAGGTAGTTGTATGGCCTAATCAACTCAATGGCCACCTTACCCTCTTTAATTTCTAAGGCAATTTCACGATCTATATTGTTAAAATAAAACGCCCGTGCCATCCACGACACAGCAATATATGTTGTCATTTGAATAACCGATAATCCCTGAATTTCCTCTTTCCCACTATATATAGCAGTCCACAGAAAATAATAGGCACCGATATTAATACTATATATAAGGATCCCACTATAATAATTCGTCCGATAAGCGAGCATCATTAAAAAGCGGATTCTTATCATTTCTAGATATTTATCCATGGTTTCGTTCCTTTCTTTCTGTCTGTGGCTCTTTTTAATTGACTTTTCTTAGCTAGATTAATCTAGGATTGACAGCCCTAACCTTCATCTGCCTCACAACACCATACTAATCAAACGTTTGTTTAAAACCCTATCAAAATCCAATCAATCGTTTGTTTAACTTCTATATAAATATCAATCAAACGTTTGTTTAACTTCAGCTATAATCCTACCGAACCGCCATTCCTTCTTCATAAATATTACGGATGATTTCCTCAGTAGAAACTTCATTAATACTGATATCTGTAATTTTATAGCCTGCAACTACCTTCCCAATCAAAGCGGAAATCACATTTTCATCATTTTCAACATTCGCAACCCAGACGTTTTTTCGCCCTGAAGCTGACGGAGTCCAGGCAATATCAAGTCCAGCTGTTAGTCTTACTAGGTCCTCACTAACCATGTCTTGAGTAAACTGAAACTGAATTTGCTTGCCTTCTCCCCAATTTTTTCGAAGTTGCTCTAGCTTACCATCATAAATAATTTTCCCTTCGTCTAACATAACCACTCGCTCACATAATGCTTCGATATCCGATAAGTCATGAGTTGTTAACAATACCGTTGTCTTATAGCGCTCATTCATTTCTTTCAGGAACTTACGAATTTTTAATTTCACCAATACATCTAGCCCGATGGTCGGTTCATCTAGGAAGAGTAACGGCGGGTTATGTATTAGCGCAGCTGCTAGCTCACATCTCATCCTTTGACCTAATGATAATTTCCTTACAGGTTTATCAAGTAGTGGTCCAATATCTAACGACTCAATCACGTGTTCCATGTGGTTTTTATATTCTTCATCTGATACCTTATAGACCTTCTTCAGTAAGCGAAAAGATTCCTGAACCGCGATATCCCACCATAATTGTGATCGTTGTCCAAACACAACACCAATCGATTGAACAAATTTCTCTCTTTCTTTATGAGGATTCATTCCGTTCACCCTTACTACACCTGATGAAGGTGTAAGGATTCCCGTTAACATTTTAATTGTTGTTGATTTTCCTGCCCCATTTTCTCCGATATAACCAACCATTTCACCTTGCTTAATCGTTAGTGATATATCATCAACCGCTCGAAGGACTTTATAGTTTCTTGTTAACAAATCTCGAAAAGCCCCTTTTAAACCCGTTCTACTAGAATACGATTTAAATTCTTTACTCAAAGAATCAACCTCGATTATATTTTTCACTGCGTATTACCTCCACTTTTTACATAAGAAATAGTGTAAAACAATCCTCACAACCGTTCAAACATTATAACGTTAAGTGATTCTTTTTCCTATATCATTATAATGCTAAAATAAAGAAAGTTAGTAGATAGGAGGAAAATTATGAATTTCACAAAATCAGAAGAACTACATAAAGAAGCTTTAGAGCATATCGTTGGTGGTGTAAATAGTCCATCAAGATCTTACAAAGCAGTTGGCGGAGGGGCTCCTGTTGTGATGGAGCGAGCAAGTGGAGCTTACTTTTGGGATGTTGACGGAAATAAGTATATCGATTATCTTGCTGCATATGGACCAATTATAACCGGACATGCTCACCCTCATATTACAAATGCAATTAAAGTAGCCGCCGAAAATGGGGTATTATACGGAACTCCAACACCTCACGAAATTAAGTTTGCCAAGATGATTAAAGAAGCAATGCCTAATCTCGAAAAAGTTAGATTTGTTAACTCTGGTACTGAGGCAGTAATGACAACCATTCGTGTAGCGCGTGCTTACACAGGCCGAGATAAAATCATTAAATTTGCCGGGTGCTATCACGGTCATTCCGATTTGGTGCTTGTTGCTGCTGGTTCAGGACCTGCTACCCTTGGTACTCCAGATTCGGCTGGTGTTCCAAAGAGTATTGCACAAGAAGTCATCACTGTACCCTTTAATGAAATAGAACCATTTAAGGAAGCTTTAGAAAAATGGGGAAATGAAATTGCTGCTGTTCTCGTTGAACCAATCGTCGGAAACTTCGGCATTGTTGAGCCAAAAGAAGGATTCCTTGAGCAAATAAATGAACTTGCCCATAAAGCTGGCTCTCTTGTTATTTATGATGAAGTAATTACCGCATTCCGTTTTATGTATGGCGGCGCACAAGATTTATTAGGAGTTACTCCTGATTTAACTGCGCTTGGTAAAATTATCGGCGGTGGCCTTCCAATCGGTGCTTACGGTGGTAAAAAAGAAATCATGGAACAGGTTGCCCCTCTAGGACCTGCCTATCAAGCAGGCACAATGGCAGGAAATCCCGCATCAATTCTTTCAGGTATTGCTTGTTTAGAAGTATTAAAACAAGAAGGTGTTTATGAACAGATGGAAAAGCTTGGATCAGTTTTAGAAGAAGGAATTTCTAACCTGGCTAATAAATATAATATCCCTATTACGATAAACCGATTAAAGGGCGCATTAACGATCTATTTTACAACAGAAAAGGTTGTTAATTATGAGCAGGCAGAAAATACAAACGGTGAGATGTTTGCGAAGTTTTTCAAGCTTATGTTGAACCAAGGAATTAATCTTGCTCCTTCTAAATATGAAGCATGGTTTTTGACTCTTGCACACACGGAAGATGACATTGTCCAAACACTTAAAGCAGTCGAATATTCATTTAATATACTTTCGAACGAATAATTATGCATCTAACAAAAGGCTTGAGGGTCATCTCCCCCAAGCCTTTTATCTACGCATACAGAAAACGCTTACACAAACTAAAATTACCTGTTTTCTTGTATAACCGGAAATGAATACCATATCCATTCCGTTGAATAATAAATTGATTTTACACTGCGTATATGTTAAGATAGGTTATACATTTCTGAAAATTTGTTCTTTTTTACCGAATTGCGTTAATAAAGAAAAAATTTAGATAGAGAAAAAATTTTATAGGAGGTGGAGGCTAAAAAGTAAGGGAATATGAGTTGCTTCTTTTGTACTCAAACAACCCCTTGCTACGGCCACTTTAATGGAAAAAAACTGGAGTCCAAGTCTATTTAAAGAATTTCACCGTCAAGAACATGATGCGTGTGGAATTGTTTCCGCTATTGAAAAGAAACGTGTTCCAACAAAAGCAAACATTGATGCAGTTATTGACGCACTTGTCAAAATGAATCACCGTGCTGGTTTTATTAACGGCGAAGGTGATGGTGTTGGTATTCATATCGACATTCCTAAAGCTCTTTGGAAGGAAAAACTAGAGAAGAAGGATCAACAAACAGATCTAGTAGATAGAGAGGACTTCTCAGTAGGTCATTTCTTTATTAATAGAGATGCAAACGTTGAAGCTATTAAAGCAACTCTTCTACAGCTTTTCACAGAAAAAGGTCTAACCGTCGTTTTTGACTCAACTCAAGTTACATCCTCAAGCGCATTGGGTCCAATTGCTTCACAAGAGGAACCAATTTTCTGGCAAGTTGCTCTTATTACCAATGAATCTCTTAATCTAACAAACGTATTATTTGATATTACAATCGAAGCAGAAAAAGATAAAGATGTACATGTTGCTTCATTAAGTAACCACCACGCTGTCTATAAAGTGCTTGGTGCAGGGGATATTTTACCAAAATTCTATCATGACTTAGCGAATCCTCTTGTCGCTTCAACAATGACATTGGGACATAATCGTTATTCTACGAATACATTATCAAACTTCTTCCGTGTTCAACCATTTGCTGTCCTTGGACATAATGGTGAAATCAACACGATTTCTAAGCTTCGCGATGAAGCAAGAATGATTAATGTACCGTTAACTGTCGGTGGTAGTGATTCTCAAGATCTAAGCCGTACAATCGAAACTCTTATTTCACGTGATGGCTATAGCCTATTTGAAGCGATGGATGTACTATTCCCTCCAATCGTTAATGAAATTAAATCATATCCAGAGCATTTACAAGATTTATATACGTATATTCGTGAAGCGTGGGGGCATTTTGCTCAAGGTCCTGCTGGGATTATTTCAAGATTTGCTGATGAAGCGGTATTTAGTGTTGATGCATTAGGTCTACGTCCACTATGGAAGATTGAAACAGAAACAACATACCTATTCTCATCTGAGCCTGGAATTATTCCTTCTACTGAATATGTGGCAGAGCCAAAACCACTATCACCTGGTGAAAAGCTTGGCTTGAAATGGTCTAGTGATGACTATATCAAAGTATATGAATATACTTCATATCAACAAGAAGTATATACCCGCTTTTCAAACCGTTTAAGCTTTGAAAACTATCGTACTCGCCTAGCAGCACCTAGTCTTGAAAAAACAGTAACTATTTCATCGGCTGGTAAAGTTCACAATGGACAATATGCAGCATTCGGGTGGGATCGTGAGCATATCCAATTGCTAGAGCAAATGGCGCAAAATGGCGCTGAGCCGATTCGTTCATTAGGACATGATGCACCACTTGCAGCAATTGATACTGGAAGAAGAAATATCGCTGATTTTATTAAAGAAAGTGTTGCTGTTGTAACAAACCCAGCGATTGACCGTGACCGTGAAACTGAGCATTTTTCAACTCGTTCAATTATCGGTAAGCGTCCGTCTCTAGTAAACAAAGCAGAAAAAGACTTGGTGTTGGAGCTTTCTTCTCCATTATTAGTTGAAGGTCAACTAGGATTTGATAGTTATAGCCAAACTGGGCAACCTTCATATGATCAAGTAGTTGAAACATATAATAAACAAAAATTGGTTCACTATTTATCTGCAACATTTACTGAAAATGAAACACTTAAAGATGCGCTTGATAGATTAACAGCTGAAGCGAAAGAAGCTGTTTTAAACGGAAAAACACTAATTGTGATTGACGATGCAGCGGCACATAAGAATGGCCAGTTATGGATTGATCCACATCTAATTCTTTCAGCAGTTGATCAAACACTAGTTGAAGCTCAAATGAGACGTGACTGTTCTCTATTATTACGTTCTGGTTCAATTCGTTCATTACATGATGTAATTCTTGCTTATGGATTAGGCGCAAACATTATCAGTCCATACCTATTGTTTGCAACAGTTTCTGATGAAACAACTACTCCTGCAGTAAATCTATTTAATGCCTTAAATAAAGGTTTAGAGAAAGTTATTTCTACGATCGGTATTCACGAATTACGTGGATATAGTCGCTTATTCTCTAGTATCGGTTTACATGATGAAATTGCTGATAGGTTGAAAATTGTGAACTTCTTAGGTTCCGAGTCTGTAGAGTTCAATTTTGAATCAATGAAAAATGACGCGATTGCTAGAGTAGAAGACTTTGATAATGAAAAAGCTAGAGCTGGTAAGAGCTTCCACCTGTTCCCACGTATTTGGAAGGCAATTGGTGAAGTTGCTTCAACAGGTTCATATGATGGATATCGTGAAAAATTAACAGAGCAAGAAGAAAATAATCCAACAACCATCCGTCACTTAACAGATATTAAGCAATCTGATAAGCCAGTAGCTGCTGAAAAAGTGAACATTGGTGTTGGTGATCATAGCCTACCATTTGTTATTTCGTCTATGTCCTTCGGTTCTCAAAATGAGATTGCATTCCGTGCATATGCTGAAGGTGCAGAACGCTTAAACATGGTGAGCTTAAATGGTGAGGGTGGAGAAATTAAGGATATGCTTGGCAAATACCCTCGTACTCGTGGTCAACAGATCGCATCAGGACGTTTTGGGGTTAATGCAGAGCTTCTTAACTCTTCTAACCTATTAGAAATTAAAATCGGTCAAGGTGCAAAACCTGGTGAAGGTGGTCACTTACCAGGATCGAAGGTTACTGCTAAGGTTGCAGAAGCACGTAACGCAACACTTGGTTCTGACTTAATCTCACCTTCTAACAACCATGACATTTACTCTATCGAAGATTTAGCTCAAATGATTGCTGAGTTAAAAACAGCAAACGACCAAGCTAAAGTATCTGTTAAAGTACCTGTTGTTCCAAACATCGGTACAATTGCAGTAGGTGTTGCAAAAGCTGGTGCTGATATTATCACACTTTCTGGTTTCGATGGTGGAACTGGTGCAGCGAGAATTCACGCTCTTCAATATGTAGGTCTTCCTGTTGAAATTGGTGTTAAAGCAGCACATAACGCCCTTTTAGAAGCTGGTCTACGTAACAATGTTGAGCTATGGGCTGATGGTGGTATTAAGAGTGCAAAAGACGTATTAAAAGTGATGTTACTTGGCGCTAACCGTATCGGTTTTGGTACATTATCAATGATCGCTATCGGCTGTACAACATGTCGTGGCTGTCACCTTGACACCTGTCACGTAGGTATTGCAACTCAAATCGAATCTGAAGCACAAGCAAAAGAGCACGGACTTCGTCGCTTTGTACCACGTCAATATGAATTAGCAGTTCAAGGTCTAGTTAACTTCTTCTCTGCTTTTGGTACTGAGTTAAAAGCATTAACTGCGTCATTAGGTTATGACAACCTTCAAGATATCGTTGGACGTTCAGACCTTCTTGAACAAACAAGAGGACTTAACGCATTGGATTTAAGCAATTTATTAAAGCCTCTTGAAGTAAAACAATTTGCACAAAAAGAAGTGGCAGCAAGTGTTGAAGAACAACAACTATTAGTTGCTGTTGGCGCTGAATACCTTGATTTAAATGTAGAAGACCTACAAACTTCAAGAGAATTCACAACAGTTACTTCTGAGCAAAGGGTACTAGGAAGTCGTGTTTCCTGTCACCGCGTAAGAGGAAAGCTTGATGGTTCTTATAAGCAGCTTCCTGAAATAACTTTAAGCTATAAAAATGGTTCGATTCCTGGAAACGGTCTTGGAGCTTACAATACGACTGGTATCAACATCCACGTCGATGGCGGTGCTCAAGATGGTATTGGTAAAACGGCATTTGGTGGAACAATCCAAATCTATAAGTCAAAAGGTAAAGATGGAAACTTCTACAATGGTTCAGTCGGAAAAGGTTTCGGTTACGGAGCTCAACAAGGCTTACTATTAGTTCAAGGAAATGCAGATGCACGTGCTGGTATTCGTTTATCTGGGGCTGATATGATTATTGGTGGAAGAGTCACTTCTCCAATCCCTGAACAAGAAAACGGAAATCTCGGTGTAAATGCAAATATTAAAGGATTTGCCTTTGAATATATGACAAATGGTCGTGGCTTAGTATTAGGTGACCCGGGTCCTTGGATCTGTGCTGGTATGACTGGTGGGGTTGTTTATCTTCGTCATCAACCTGAAGTAGGTCTTACAAAAGCTGCAATTGAGCGTCGTATTGCAAAAGGAGCTAAAGTCTCAATCAAAGCTCTATCTGAAAAAGGAATGAACGATGTTCAGGAGCTATTAACAAAATATATTGAAGGACTTGTTTCAACTGGGCAAGAAGAAGAAGCTAATGAATTAAAAGCACTTCTTGTAAATCCAGAACAACATTTCTTCGAAGTTATTCCAACTAAAGAACAAGCTGATCCATCAGTTTCTACTGAGTGATCGGAAAAGAACCCGCTACATTTATGTGGCGGGTTTTTTATTGCGGGGGAGAAGATGGGATTTAACAAAGGAATACGTATAGGTAAAAGCAGATAATCTAACAACCCTATTAGCGCTTGAAATAGTAAAAAGCTCGGAACTTACAGAGCTTTTTTGCTTTTAATTAGCACCCGTTCGTTCAATAAGTGATTCTTAATTCATGATCCCACCCAACCATAATAAGCAGAAAGCCTCTTACCGAGATGAAGGAATCAGCAGCATAGGCTAATGATAAAATAAGGGAACAAATTTCCGTTATTTAGAGAAATTCACTAAAAATGGTTAATATAGAGGTAAAATTTCCCTCTATTTACTTAAAAAACATGAAAATAGGGTGATTATGGTCTGCATAAAGGGAAAAATTCCCCTTAATTCCCCCTAACCAAGCTATATTCTTCATATTAAAGGGAAAATTTCACCTTATTTTAAGTATCTTTGGTCACTGAATTAATGATAAAATTTCCTATTATTCACAAATGTTACATCAGGCAATTTAGCAAAGAAATGGACACTGAATTATGCATCGGATAAATTTGGTAACCTAGAAGCGTTCTAATTCCCAGACAGCTTGACTCAACTAGCTTACAATGCAGTCCGAAGTTGCGTATGTTTAGACAACTTTTCCCTCACCACACTTGAATCTTTTCCGAGGTCATCCCCTATTCAGATCGAATCCCCTTCCCACACATGACCTCCGTCCGAAGGCTCCCCCTATTCAGATAGATTCACCCCTCCTAGCATCTCCACATTCCTTTAACTTATCTCCCATCCTGCCCCCCCGACAATTTTATGCATATTTTTAAGAAATTTGTAATATAAATTACCTTGAATTGGTTAAGAAACCATTGTATAGTACAATATTGTCTATATGTTTAAGACTGCAGTATTAGGATAAACCAATAATATAACTTGTTTATACTAGAAAGGAAATTTATTTGTTATGAAAATTGGTGCCCGTATTTTAAAAACAGGGATTGCCATCACGTTAGCTCTACTGCTTGGAACGATGCTAAACCTTCCAGCACCAGTGTTTGCAGGAATTGCAGCTGTCTTTGCGATTCAGCCATCTATCTATCGATCTTATTTATCGGTGATTGAACAAATCCAGGCGAATGTCATTGGTGCTGCTTTTGCGATTCTTTTTGTATTAGTTTTTGGAAATGATCCCTTTATTATTGGATTAACAGCAATTCTTGTGATTGGTATAAACATTAAGTTGAAAATCGAAAATACAATACCTGTTGCTATCGTAACGGTAATAGCTATTATGGAGAATCCCGGGGAGCACTTTATTGAGTTTTCATTGCTTCGGTTTTCAACCATTATGCTAGGGGTATTATCAGCTTTTATTGTCAATTTAGTCTTTTTACCGCCTAAATATGAAAAAAAGCTTTATGAAAAAATATCCGAGAACACAGAGGCAATTTTTAAATGGATTCGTCTCAATACTAGACAGGCCGTTGAACATCCCATTCTAAAAACTGAAATCGAATCCATTAAAGATCAGATAAATAAATTAGATCAACTTTATCTTTTTTATAAAGAAGAAAGAAATTACCTTCAAAAGCATAAAAAAGCGAAAGCACGTAGACTTGTCCTATTCAGACAAATGATTATCTCGGCAAAACATGCGCTTGATATGTTACAAAAGCTTCATCGCTATGAAAATGAACTCCATCGGATGCCAGTTGAGATTCAGCAAATTTTCATAAAAGAGATTGACGATTTAATTAATCTTCACGAACAGTTAAATCTTAAAGTCATTGGCAAAATCAAAACACAGCAAACGCCTTGTGAATTAATCAAGGATTTTAAGTTTGACCGAAAAATTGTCATCGATACTTTTGTTTCTTACCAACAAGAAAATGATGATGAATTTCAAAAGGATTGGTATCAACTTTTATCCTTAGTAGCTGCAATGATTGATTACTTTGACGAACTAGACCACTTAAATGTCTTAATTGAGAGCTATCATGCCTATCATAAGGATGATCATCGATTATCTGTCCAATAAAAAATCAGCTAACGATTAAGTTAGCTGATTTTAATTTTTCATTTTTGGATCAAGTGCATCTCTCAATCCGTCCCCCATTAAATTGAATCCCAAAACAGTCAACATAATTGCAAGTCCGGGAAAAATCATTGTCCATGGAGCTTGAACTAAGTAATTTTTAGAATCTGCAAGCATTTTTCCCCATTCTGGATTAGGTGGTTGTGCTCCTAAGCCTAAGAATCCAAGTGCTGCCGCTTCAATAATTGCTGTTGCAATAGCAAGTGAACCTTGTACAATAATAGGTGCCATACTATTAGGTAGGATGTGATGAAACAAGATTCTTGCATCCCTCATCCCGGTCGATTTTGCAGCCGTTATGAACTCCTCTTCCTTTACACTTAACACCTTCGAACGAATCAGTCTTCCAAAGTTCGGGACATTGATGATTGCAATGGCAATCAATGCATTTTGAAGTGATGGTCCAAGGATGGCTACTACAGCAATAGCTAAAAGAATACTTGGAAAAGCAAGCATGATGTCAAACACACGAGAAATAATTGTGTCTATCCATCTGCCATAATAGCCCGCTACGATTCCTAAGAAGGAGCCTACAACCATCGATGCCATGACAGCAAAGAAACCGACCCATAGTGAAATTCTTGCTCCATAAATAATCCTTGAGAGAATATCGCGGCCAAAATCATCTGTCCCCAACCAATGTTCACTCGATGGTGGCTGTAGACGTTTTACCAACTCTTTATCATCAATTCCTTGTGGCGCAATCCATGGCGCAAATACGGCGAGGATGATAAAAAATAAAACGATAACCATCCCTACAATCGCTACTTTATTTTTCCTAAACCGATTCCAAGCTTCCGCCCATGGTGACAAAACTTTTTCGTCATTTACATTGTTATTTATTGGACCATTAATACGTGCAGGTTCAGCCATCTTCCCTCTCCTTTCTATTGTCTTCTTAGTTATATTTAATTCGAGGATCTACGACAGCATATAACAAATCAACAATCAGGTTAATAAATACAAAGAAGGTAGCTACAATTAATATCCCTGATTGAATGACTGGATAATCTCGATACCCAATTGCGTCAAAAATATAACGACCAATTCCTGGCCAACCAAATATTGTCTCTGTTAAAATAGCTCCACCTAACAGTAAACCCGTTTGCAATCCGATTACGGTTAAAACAGGGATAATCGCATTCTTTAGTGAATGCTTATACACAACCCAGACCATTTTTACCCCTTTTGCTCTTGCTGTTCTAACAAAATCTGATTTCATTACCTCTAGCATACTTGAACGAGTGATACGTGCAATAATTGCCATTGGAATGGTTGCAAGGGCAATCCCTGGCAAAATAAGATGTTTGATCACCGTAACAAATTGATCCATTCGACCGTTAATCAACGTATCTATTAAATATAAATTCGTAATAGCAGATACGGGATCTCTGACATTTTCTCTACCAGTCGTAGGTAACCACCCTAGATTGATTGAAAATGCCCACTGTTCCATTAATCCTAACCAGAAGATTGGCATGGATACACCGATCAGCGCAATAACCATTGCCGTATAATCAAACCAAGAGTTTTGAAACCAAGCACTTATAATCCCTGCATTCACACCAATAATAATAGCAATAATCATTGCAAAGATTGAAAGCTCGATAGTTGCTGCTAAATAGGGCCAAATTTCTTCATTAATCGGGCCATTCGTTCTAATCGATTCTCCCAGGTCCCCAGTTAGTAATCCCTTTATATATTCAAAGTACTGTATATACCATGGTTGATCTAAGCCTAGCTTAGCTGTAAGTGCTGCAATTGCCTCTTCTGTTGCTCTTTGTCCTAAAATAATCTGTGCTGGGTCTCCAGGTATCGCACGAATAATTGAAAAAACAACCAAAGTCATTCCAATTAACACTGGAACTACCATTAGTATTCTTCTTATGGTATAAGAAAACATCTAATCACCTCTTTACAATCTAACTTACTTTAAGGCTAGTACCTTTCAATTTTCTTTATCTAATTTATAGGGAAGAAAAGGAGAGTTTTCACTCCCCTTTTCAGATGCTTTATGAGATACTCTTATACTTACTTAAATTCAACTTTAGTTAAGATATCTGATCCAGTTGGATGTGGAAGTAGACCTGCTAAGCTACTCTTTGCAGCCAATAATGGTGTAGAGTGAACTAAAGGTACCCAAGGTGCATCCTCATGAACGATTTCTTGAGCTTGCTTGTATAATGCATTTCTTTGCTCTGGATCTGTTACTGTTTGAGCTTCAATTAAGATATCGTGTAACTCATCATTGCTATAGTAAGAATAGTTGTTACTTCCGATGCTATCTTTATCTAATAATGTATAAATAAAGTTATCAGCATCTCCGTTGTCACCTGTCCAACCTAGCAGGAATGCATCAGCTTCTCCCTTACTAGCTTTGTCTAGGTAAGTACCCCAGTCATAAGTAACAATCTCAGCTTTTACACCAATTTCAGCAAAGCTTGATTGAATCACTTCTGCTACCTTCATTCCATCTGGCATATATGGACGTGGAACTGGCATTGCCCATAATTCCATTTCAAAGCCATCTGGATATCCTGCTTCAGCAAGTAATTCCTTCGCTTTTGCTAAATCATAAGGATATGCTTCAATCTCATCGTTATATCCTTCTAATGATGGTGGCATTGGGTTCTTAGCTGGCTCTGCTAATCCACCGTAAAATGCCGCAATAATACCTTCTTTATCGATTGCATGGTTCAATGCTTGACGAACAAGCTTATTATCAAATGGTTCTCTAGTAGCTGTAAGCCCTAGGTAACCAACATTCATTGATGGACGCTTAATTGTTTGTAAATCTGCATTTCCTTCGATTTGTCCTAAGTCAGATGGATTGACCCCATCCATTAAATCGATCTCGCCCGTTGTTAATGCATTTAATCGAGCAGAGTTTTCTGGAATTACTCTGAAAATGACTGTTTCTAATTTAGGATAACCTTCCATCCAATATTCTGGATTTTTTTCAATGACAATACGATCATTTGGCTTCCACTCAACAAACTTGAATGGTCCAGTACCAACTGGATTTTCTCTGAATTTATCACCATGAGTTTCTAATGCTGTTGGACTAGCGATACCAAATGGTGACATGGCTAAGTTCTTTAAAAATGGAGCTTGTGGACGAGTTAATGTAAATTCAACCGTAAGCTCATCTACTGCTTTTACTTCTTTAATTACGTGACCTTCATCTCCTTTGAATCCGCCAAACATTGTGTAATAAGGAAATTGGTCTGAATCACCATTCATCCAACGCTCAAAGTTGAATACAACAGCTTCAGCATTGAAGTCAGTTCCATCATGGAATTTTACGCCTTCTCTTAGTTTTAGAGTATACGTTAGTCCATCTTCAGAAGGAGTCCATTCTGTTGCAAGACCTGGGTGAAGTGTAGTGTCTTGCTCACCATAGTTTAATAGTGTTTCGAAAATATTCACTGTTACCTTAAATGTCTCACCTTCAGTTGTAGTGATTGGGTCAAGTGAAGTTGAATCTCCTCCACGTCCAAATACTAGCTCTGTTTGTGTACTAGCAGGTGTTTCTTCTTGATTTTCACTGCCATTATCTGTGTCATTGTCTGTTCCAGGCTCACTTGTCTCCTCATCAGAAGAGCCATTACAGCCAACAAGAGCTAGAGAGAGTACTAGCATGAAGATGAAGCTTAAAAAAATGTTCTTTTTCCTCATTCGTGTGTTGCCCCCTTAAAACTATTTTTTTATATCAAATGCTACAGTCAAGATTCATATAAATGACATGCAACAAAATGACCAGGCTCTAATTCTTTAAATTCCGGTCGTGTCGTTTTACAGATATCCATACAGGAACCACATCTTGTATGGAATGCACAACCTTCTGGTGGATTCGAAGGACTTGGAATTTCCCCACTGATTTCTGTTTCTTCCCTTATAAAATCGGGGTCTGGGACTGGTACAGCATTTAATAATGCTTGAGTATAAGGGTGAAGTGGCTTTTCATAGAGCGTTTCGCTTGATGCCAACTCTATTAGCCTACCTAAATACATTACTCCGACTCTATCACTTATATGCCTAACAACACCTAAATCGTGGGCAATAAATACGAATGTCAGGTCAAATTCTTTTTGCAGATCCTCTAGCAAGTTTAGTACCTGTGATTGAATCGATACATCTAATGCCGAAACAGGTTCATCAGCAATAATCAGTTTCGGATTTGTCATAAGTGCCTTTGCAATTCCAATTCGCTGCCTTTGCCCACCACTAAATTGGTGAGGATAGCGTTTTGCGTGATAGCTACTTAAGCCTACGACCTCTAGCATCTCTCTTACCTTTTTCTTTCGTTCAGACTTCGTTCCGATACCATGGACAATTAACGGTTCCTCTAGAATTTTTTCAACTGTATGCCTTGGATTAAGTGAAGCATATGGATCCTGGAAGATCATTTGCATCTCTCTTCTAAGCTTTCTCATATCATTTTTTGATAGAGTTGTAATTTCTTGTTCCTCAAAAACAACATTTCCTTCTGTTGGATCTAGCAATCTTAGTAACAGTCGACCTGTAGTTGATTTTCCACAACCACTCTCACCAACTAGTCCAAGAGTTTCCCCTTTATTGACATAAAAAGAAAGACCATCAACTGCCTTAACCTGACCAACTTGTTTGCCGAGGACTCCACCATTAATCGGGAAATGCTTCTTAAGACCTCTAACTTGAAGTAACGGTTTTGTCATTTGTTGGATCCTCCTTTTTTTGATGTAAGAAACAACGAACCTTATGTCCTGAATCTGTTTCATAAAGCTCCGGATTTTCAGAAAAACATTGTTCGTACGCAAATTCACATCTTTCCGCAAACCGGCATCCATTCTTAATTGATCCTGGTCTAGGAATATTGCCAGGTATTGAATATAAACGGTCAGTCTTTATCCTCATATCTGGAACAGACTTTATCAGCCCAATTGTATAAGGATGCTGGGGATTTTTGAAAATCGTACGAACATCACCTTGTTCTACGATTTTCCCAGCATACATCACAACGACTCGCTCACATACCTCTGCAACTACACCTAAATCATGCGTAATAAGCATAATAGCAGTTTGTAAATCATTATTTAGTTGTTTCATCAACTTTAGTATTTGCGATTGAATCGTTACATCCAATGCAGTTGTCGGTTCATCAGCAATTAATACCTTCGGGTCACAAACCATGGCCATCGCAATCATTACTCTCTGTCTCATACCACCAGATAACTGATGAGGATATTCATCGATGAGTTCCTCAGCTCGAGGTAATCCGACTAGCTTTAAAATCTCAATTGCGCGACCTCGAGAACGTTTTTTGTCCCACTTTTTATGTATTCTAATTGCTTCTATCAATTGTGCTCCAATTGTAAACAAAGGATTAAGTGATGTCATAGGTTCTTGGAAAATCATTGCAATATCATTTCCACGAATTTGTCTCATTCTTTTTTCAGGTGCATGAACCAAATCTTCCCCATTAAATAAAATCTGTCCATTTATAATTTTTCCAGGAGGACTGGGAACTAGTCCCATGATTGACAATGATGTAACACTTTTTCCACAGCCTGATTCTCCCACAATCCCTAGGATTTCTCCTTCATTTATATGAAAATCAACCGAGTCTACTGCAGGAATCTTGCCTTCCTCTGTAAAAAAGGAAGTCTCTAGACCTTTTACTTCTAAAACAGGTTTACTCACGGTTACACCCCTAACATTAGGTATTTCTAGCCTCTTATAAACTATTTACTAAATGTTACATACTATTAATAAAAGTGATAATTATTAGGACATATTAAACTTTATGGCAAAATTATGTAAAAATGCTTACTTTTATTAAATTTCTTTTTTTACTTTCCTATATTAATAGTTAAAAGGAGTAAACCAAGGAAGAACATTATTCTTCAATATTTGGTAGAGGGATTTTGTGAGTAGATTTTCTATGCTAATGAGTATCAGCACCATTGGACAAGTATGAAAAGATTTAATGAGTCCCAAATTATGTGATTCCAGTGGCCTTTATACAGTTACAAAGTAAAAGCAAGACGGAAGTGAATCATCATAAGCTTCTCTATGACCCAGTTGCCTGAGTGAAAACAAAGAGAAGGTGAATCATTGGCTCTTTATGATCCAGTTGCCTGAGCGGAAACAAGGAGAAAGTGAATCATTGGCTCTCTATGATTCAGTTGCTAAAGCGGAAACAAGGAGAAAGTGAATCATTGGCTCTCTATGATTCAGTTGCTAAAGCGGAAACAAGGAGAAAGTGAATCATTGGCTCTCTATGATTCACTTGCTAAAGCGAAAACAAGGAGAAAGTAAATCATAGGCCCACTTTAATTCAGTTGCCCAGAGCGTATCTCCAAACCTGATTTTACAGAGTAGACATCCATGCTAAAATAAGTATTTCGCACCATGGTGTATGAAATAATGTTTCCTCCTCAGTGTGGAATGAGCGGAGAGCCACTTGACTCCTGCGGGATCCAGTGGTCTCGTGAGACCCCGCAGGAGCTGAGCCCCTGGCGACGAGGAGGCTCACGGACCACCCCGCGGAAAGCAAGTGGATCGCAGCTCATGGAACTCCACAACCAAAGTTATTTTCAGAGTAGACACCCATGCTAATTAAATATTCGCATCATGGAGAATGAAAATGTTGCTCACTTAGTGTGGAATGAGCGGAGAGCCACTCGACTCCTGCGGGATATGCGGTTAGCGTGAGACCCCGCAGGAGCACACCTGCGACGAGGAGGCTCACGAGCCGCCCCGCGGAAAGCGAGTGGATCGCAGCGAATGCAACTTACTAAACCTTGGTTATTTTCAGGATAGAACAAAAAAGACTCACTCATAAGAGTCAGTCTCTAACTTGTTAATCTAGTTGTTGAACTTGAAATAGGTTGTAGTAATGTCCTTTTAAACTCATTAGCTCCTCGTGTGTTCCAACTTCAATAACCTCACCATGCTCAATCATGACGATCTTATTAGCATGAGTGATTGTTGAAAGGCGATGAGCAACTACAAATGTTGTTCGGTCTTGAGCTAACTTTTCTAAGGCTACTTGAATATAGTGTTCACTTTCCAAGTCTAAAGCAGATGTTGCCTCATCTAAAACTAGCAATGGCGGATTTTTCAGAAAGACTCTAGCAATCGCAATTCGTTGCTTTTGGCCACCTGATAGTTTTACCCCACGTTCACCAACCGCCGTATCATATCCTTTTGGCAGCTGCAAGATAAATTCATGTGCATTCGCAGCCTTTGCAGCTTCGAAGATTTCTTCTTCAGTTGCATCTGGTTTCCCAATTACGATATTATCTTTGATAGATTCACTAAATAAAAATGGATCTTGTAACACCATCCCAATTTGATCACGCAAGCTTCTAGCTTTAAAGCTTTTAATATCTCTTCCATCAATTAAAATTCTTCCACCAGTTACATCATAGAAACGTGGGATTAAGCTTACTAATGTTGATTTTCCTCCGCCACTCATCCCTACGAAAGCAACGGTTTCTCCTCGTTTGACATGAAGAGTAATATCTTTTAAAACCTCTTGATCTTCTGAATTGTATTTAAATGAAACACGATCAAAACTAACATCTCCTTGGATTCTTGGACAATCAATCGCATCTTCTTTATCTACAATATCATATTTTTCATCCACAAATTCAAATACCCGGTCCATTGAGGCAAGGGCCTGTGTTAACGTAGTAGAGGAATTAACTAGTCTTCTTAATGGGTTATATAGACGGTCAATAAATGCAATAAACGCCACCATTGTACCAACTGTCATATTCTCTTGGATTACTTGTAGTCCAGCATATCCAATCACCAATAATGGAGCAACATCAGTAATCGTATTAACGACGGCAAAGGTTTTTGCATTCCAACTTGTGTGGTCAAGGGCTTTTTCGAGAAAATTGGTATTCGTTTTATTAAACTTTTTTTGCTCCTCATCCTCAATCGCAAAGCTGCGAATAACTGGAATTCCTTGAACTCTTTCATGCAAATATCCCTGTACCTCGGCTAAAGCCTGCGAACGATTTCTCGTCAGTTTCCTTAAACGGCCATAAAAATATTTCACAGAAAAACCGTATAGTGGGAAAAGTAATATTGAAATGAGGGTTAATGGGATATCCATGAAAAACATAAATCCAATAACAATGAAAATCGTGATCACATCAAGCCACAAATTCATTAATCCAGTGATGACAAAAGATTTCGTTTGCTCTACATCATTAATCACTCGTGAAATGATTTCTCCAGCTCTTGTATTTGCATAATAACGTAAGCTCAATTTTTGAATATGTGTATACAATTGATCACGGATATCATATAAAATTTTTGTACCCACCCACTGAGCATAATATTGTCTATAGTATTCAACAGGTGGACGAACGACGATAAAAATAAAAAACATAATTCCCATAATCCATGATAACTCTGACACCTTATCAGCGGTTGCAAGAGCTTCGTTACCAATAATATCATCCACCACATATTTTAAAAGCAATGGAATAAGCAATGGAATTCCAAATTTAATGATTCCTATTATGATTGTACCTATTATTTGCAAACGATATGGCTTAACAAATTGGAGGTACCTTTTTATACTATCCAGAAAAAACCCTCCTTGTTTGATGATATTTTTACTAGTGACTATGAGGGGCCCCGGTCCTCTCTTTTCACGTCCTATGTTAATCAGAAACTATTTTAGTACTCTTATTACTTATTTTCCCCACTAAATCAGGCCACTCAATTATATCCTATCCACGAAATAAAACCTGTTGTCATAAGAAGCAACAGGCTCTGTCATTTCAATTGCATTTATAGCACATTCCATTTCTATGTTCAACTATTGTCGATATGTTAAATATCGCTCATACCAGATATCAATGAAATCTGGAGCAAAGGGTCCTTTTCGTTGGCGTATCCAACGAATTAACTTGTCCACATTATCTTTTAGAATTTTATCAATCACATCCGGATATTTCATTTCGGCACGGTGTCTTTCATATTCATCTTCATCTAATAAAATAAATGTCATATCTGGAAATACTTTAATATCTAAGTCATAGTCAATATATTTTAATGCTTCGTCATCCCAGATGAAGGGTGAACTTATATTACAGTAATAATAAACTCCATCTTCACGAATCATGGCAATAATATTAAACCAAAGCTGTGAATGAAAGTAACATATAGCAGGCTCTCTCGTAATCCAGGTTCTACCATCTGATTCTGTGACAAGAGTTCGATCATTTCCACCTATTACTAAACCTTGGGTTCCCTTTAAAACAGTGGTCTCTTCCCAAACTCGGTGGATTTTCCCATTATGTTTATAGCTATGTATTTGGACTCTTTCTCCTTCCATGGGAATTCCCATGTTCTCTCCCCTACTTTCTTTTTTGGACACCTTGTTACCTATATTTACTGTAATCTATTAGTCAACAAAGAAATGACCATTTTCTACTATTATAACGGTTCAGCACATATTTTAAAACAAAAGAGCCATCAGTTCTGATGACTCTACCGTAAATCAATAAAATTAGTTGTTATCATAATGCCAGAGAAACACCATCCCAGGTAATCATTTGGCTTCTCTTGTCGGCAAATTTAAATTTAAGTAGACATTAATTCTAATAAAAACCTGTACCTATGTATTATTAATATAATGTACTCACTCAGTGTGAAATGAGCGGAGAGCCACCTGACCTGACTCCTGCGGGATCTAGCGGTCTCTGGAGACTCCACAGGAGCCTGCGACGAGGAGGCTTTCGGACCGCCCTGCGGAAAGCGATTGAACTAAAGCGAATGAAATTTCGCATTTTTAGGTTAATCTACTAGGCCATTTATGTAATATTAAGCGATTGGTTGCACCTTATCTTGATATGTCTTAACTACTTCCTCAGTCTGTCTTTCAAACATTTCATGAATCATTTGTAATTCAACTTTCATCTTCGTTATTTCTTCTTGAATGGATTGGAGTTCTGTTTCTTTTTGCAATGACTGTAACTCAGCCTCTATTTGTTGACATCTTTCTATTTCAGATTGAATAAACAGAAGTTTATCCATTGTTTTTAATTGTTCACCAACAAGCTCTTCAAAATGGTTCATGGTCGTTTCCCTCCAAGATATTATGCTCTTGATGAATATTTCTATAGATACCTTCTTAATTCCTTTGACTATATCTGTTGACTAATGAGAAGTTTTGTCGATAAAAAACGTTTATAATTCACTAAAAAGAAAAGACACTCCCGCCGAAGTGGGAATGTCTTGAATTATTAAGAGTTTTGTCCTTTGTTTTGCTCAGCTTTTTGGTTTTGACGTCTCACTTCTTGAGCGTTAGTTTCGCTAGCAAATTCTGTTCCGAATTGTCCAGCTCCACCTTGTCCACCTTGTGCAGATTGAGCGTTTTGTTGTCTAACTTTTTGAATGTTAGTTCCAACTTGTGTTTTGTTGTTGTTTGCCATCGTTATCACCTCCACGAAGATAATTTGTCCAAGAGGTGATATGTTTATCCGATAATTTTTATATTTTTTTTGGAATTTTTTTAGCGATTTAATGAATTAAACTAAAAGAGACCTTCCTCCGTCTACAATAATCGTTTGTCCTCGAATCATGGAAGATTGATCTGAAACTAAAAACATAACAGCATTAACTAAATCTTCCGGCTCAACGATTCTGCCTGCTGGTGTATTTTTTCTCGCATCTTCTAACAACTCTTCACGATTCGGAAAATGTTTTAGTGCATCAGTATCCACTGCTCCACCAGAAACAGCGTTTACGATGATATTTTTAGGAGAAAGCTCAACAGCTAAATAACGTGTTAATGCTTCGACAGCTGCTTTAGAAACTCCCACTGTTGTATAATTATCTAAATAACGAATAGAGCCTAAAGAACTTAAACTAATAATTCTTCCTTGACCAGTTTGTTCCATTCTCTTCGCTGCTTCTTGTGCACAAAATAACAATGCCTTACTATTAATATCCATTGTCCAATCCCAATGAGATTCTTCAAGCTCCATAGCAGGACGTAATACTCCAGATGCTGCATTATTAATAAACACATCTAAACGACCAAACGCTTCATCGATTTCAGCAAAGAGCTCTTTAATTTTTTCAACTTTTCCGACATTTGCTTTTACGACAATTGCTTTACGTCCTAAGCTCTCAATTTCCGCCGCCGTTTCTAATGCTGCACTTTTACTTCTTGCGTAATTCACTACAATGTCATACCCATTTTCAGCTAATCTCAGGGCTATTGCTTTACCTATTCCACGACTGCTACCAGTCACAAGTGCTACTTTATTTGACAATCAAAACAACTCCTCAATTTTAGTTTTTCTTTCACTTTTTCTCTCTACAAAAACCTTTTTAGTTTTTAATAAAATCAATCATACAGAAAAAAGCCTTAATTAGATAATTTTATCATGTTTAGACATCCATATTGTATCAGAAACTACATAAGAGAACGAACTAAGGAGGTCAAAAAATATGTATGTTGGTCGTGATATGACAGAGCTTACGATGGTATCTAAAAGTGACTGGAGAGATTCCGAGTTGGCTTTCTTCCACCATTCCTTACAGCAAATGGTTCCATACTTAAACGTAGAGGGTCAATCTATTCATCGTTCCATTATCCAAGAAATAGAGGCAAGAGGCGGACTGAAAAGAGGAGAAGCTGACTATACGCACGGAACAAGAGTTACTTATGACTAAAAAGTGAAGCGAACCAAGAAATTTGCTTCTTCGAAAGGCTGATGCTCTCAAGGGGTTAGGAGCTTAAGCGAGACATTCACAATAAATTTTTTTCAAATCAATAATAATATACCTAGGGGAAAAATCCCCTAGATACATACTAATCACAAGCTTTAAATCTTTTTAAGATATTTTGGTGTGAAACAGGAAAAGCTAAACGACTTAACTCTTCCGGGGTAACACTTTTAAGCTCGCTTGCTTCATCAAGCTCTCCCTTGAGGTAACCCTTATACACAGATATATTCCATACGAGATGTGAAAAAACATGGTCTAATGAGGTAAACGCTTGTCCTAATTCGACGTCTACTTTATATTCTTCTACGATATATTCTTCAAGAGCCCTTTTGGGTGACTGAAAGTCAGGCTGTAATTCTACATTAGGAAATTCCCAAAGGTTTGCCAGTAGGCCTTTACTTGGTCTTTTATGAATAAGGTAGTTGCCTTTTTCATCTAAAATAACGACTGCTGCAATCGAAACCGATTTGGGTGCTTTTTTCTTACTTTTCACAGGAAGCTCTGACTGTACACCTTCATCAAATGCTCGACAATGATCTCTCACCGGACATAGTAAACAGGATGGACTTGTAGGCGTACAGATTAAGGCACCTAATTCCATTAATGCTTGGTTAAAATAGGATGGGTTATCTTTTGAAATAATTTCTCGGATGATGTCTTCAAATACAACCCGTGTTTTACTTTTAGCAATATCTTCCCAAATTGAAAAGATTCTTGATAATACTCTCATTACATTCCCATCAACTGCTGGCTGTGGAACGCCATATGCAATACTTAAAATCGCTCCTGTTGTGTATGGCCCTACTCCTTTGAGCTTGGATATTTCCTCAACAGTATTAGGAACTTTTGCATCATATTTTTCATCCACTTCTTTTACTGCTGCATGTAGATTTCTTACTCGTGAATAATAGCCGAGTCCTTCCCACGCCTTAAGAACTTCTTCTTCTTCAGCTTGAGCAAGAGCCTCAATTGTTGGAAACTGTTTTATAAATCGGTTAAAATATGGAATAACTGTATCTACTCTTGTCTGTTGAAGCATAATCTCAGAGACCCAGACTTTATAGGGATCTTGATCCTCTCTCCAAGGTAAACTTCTCATTTCCCGTTCAAACCAGGCCAAAAGATCGTGTTGGTATTCGGCAATATTAAAGTCATGTAGGTTGAATTTTACATTGTTGTTAGTCACGTTTGTTCCCCCAGGATGTTAATCTTTAAGCAAAGTGGGAATATATATTTAAGAGCAATTTTTTAAGGCCCAAAATGATATGTCCCGAATTTCAAGGTCACAGTATTTCCGTAATTCTTTAAATAGAGGATGTTGACCCTCGGTTCGTAATTTCTTTAGCGCATAAAAGTGAGCAACTGTTGGGAGCTCAAATTGTTCCACATAAATATGGTTTTCTTTTGATGAAACAAACCATTGTATGTTTTTTGCGCCATAATTAGCTAAATGGTCCAGTACATCTTTCATCGTGCTCTCATACGGTAATAAATCTGCTTGTTTTACAGAATACTCAATATAAACTGAAACACCCTTATTCATCGCAAATTCTCCTTTTAGTTAATGACTAAAGTAATTTGTGTTTTATATTTAGGCTACATTCGTGAATTTTGTTGCTTATGAACTAAGAACTAAGTTTTCTTCTTAAACCAAAATCGCGAAAAAATACTGTTATTCACATTAAACTTGATCAATAAGCAACAATCTGTTTAGAAAAGAGCCTATAATTTCAAGGAGGTCAAATTCATTGGATACCGGTACACATGTTGTCATGGGGCTAGCATTAGGTGCGATTGCTACATTAGATCCCATTGTAGCGAACGACCCTATTACCGCTCAAGGTGTTGTTATAGGTACACTTATTGGGTCACAGGCTCCAGACTTAGATACAATTTTAAAATTGAGAAATAATGCAAAATATATCCGAAATCACCGTGGTATTACTCATTCTATCCCAGCAGTATTGCTATGGCCACTATTGGTTACGGGTTCAATTTATTTGTTTATACCAGAGGTGAATTTACTCCACCTATGGATTTGGACATTTATTGCTGTAATCCTGCATGTTTTTGTCGACATATTCAACGCATATGGGACACAAGCCCTTCGACCTTTTTCGAGAAAATGGGTGGCTTTAGGCGTTATTAACACCTTTGACCCTTTTATTTTTTTCATGCATTTGGTCGGAATCATGATTTGGCGATATGGTGCTCATCCAGGATATACGTTTTTACTCATATACTCTATTCTGACAGTATATTACTTGGCTCGATTTCGTGCACGCCGAAAGGTTTCCAACAAAATTTTAGAAAAAATTCCTGATGCAAAGGAGATTATTATTTCTCCTACCTTCCGATTTCACCATTGGCACGCTGCAATTACAACTGATAAATATTTTTATGTGGCCAGATCAAAGGATTACGAAATTACCATTCAAGATAAGTTTGAAAAATGCCCAATTCCGGATACACCGGTAATAAATGCTGCGAAAAAAGACGAAAACATTTCTGCTTTCCTTTCGTTTTCACCCGTTTATCGTTGGGAAGTAGATGAATTTAGTGACCACTACGAAGTCCGTTTTATCGATTTACGTTATCGAAGTAAAGGGTATTATCCATTTGTTGCTATTGTTCAGTTGGATCAACATTTAAATATTATTAGTTCGTACACTGGCTGGATTTTCAGTGAAGAAAAATTGCGTAAAAAACTTGAACTATTACCGAGTTAGAAAAGCAAAGCGCCTTGGTTAGCCCTAAAAAGAGATGGGGGACCCTCTGACTAGGAAGCTTGCTTCCTTCGGAAGGGTCTTTAAGCTCTCGAGGGGCTGGTGCTGAGCTAGAAATAAAAATACTTATTCAAATAACTAATGTGCCAGGCTCCCCTTGAGGTACCTGGCACTTTTTCTATTGGAGAAAATCTTTATATTTTGGATTTTTAACAATGAAATGATCAAGGTTTGACCCATAGCTCTCAATTAGCTGTCTCACGACTTTTTCAGTCATTTTCTCCCCATGATATTCATGCCCTGCTTTAGCATAAGTTGTTTCAAAATCATCCCAAAGCAATTCAACCCAACTTAAGGCCTTTTCATATGAAAGTTGTTGATTTTTCTTAACTAAAAGTAGTGCTAATTGTTCTTTAATGGTATCCATTCACTTACAACCAACCTTTCCAATAATTCTTCTGCTCTCTTTTACATATCCAAATCCTTAATTCCTCATACTATAGATACGTGCTTGAAGAGGAATTCCTTTTCTCGCACGGTACTCTTTTATAGGAGGTCATTATTCATGAGAAATAAAGATCGTGGTTTCCCAAATCAAAATGATCAAAAGTTTGAAGGTGAACCAAGAGCTAAAGCAGAATATGCCTCAAAAAGAGCAAATGGCACGATAAATACTCATCCTCAAGAGAGAATGAGAGCATCAGGTGAACGTCACGATTTCTAATTACTAGAACTACTGAAAGATCATCGTGCTATACCGCATAATTTCTACTTAGAAGTTGACGATTTTAGTCAACTTCTTCATTTGATTTTATTTTTTTTCAATAAAGAGATTGGTAAAGCTTCTTCACTTTCATTTCCATCTAATCGATGGCCCCAAGCGAATATACCATTCATATAAGCAATTTCAAAAGCACTCCCAGCATCTCCTTCAATCTCATATACCTCACCTGGAATAAAGCTTTCAGGGTCTAGCAGATATGATTTTGCCATAGAAATCTTACGTTCATAAACCGCTAATTCATTTACAATACCAAGTTGCTCAGCTTTTCTTGCCTTTTCTGTAAGTTTCCCAATTTCCTGATGTAACTCAAATTCATTCATTTGACTATAACGTTTTTCCTGCATGGATATTCACTCACATTCAAATAGTATAGTTAAGTCTTTAAAAAAAAGAAAAGATTTCATCACTGCCAGTTTTTGTTACTATTGTCTTCATTCTTCTTGGAGTGTTTCTAAATATTTATCAATTAGCTCGATTGAAAAGCCTTTCCGGTACAAAGCTTGTTTCATTTTTTGCTCGAAGACATACCCTTCAAATTTTTGATATTTTCTTAACGCTTTTTCTCCTTGATAAGTAAGGGCTTCCCATTGATCATCTACATCATTCTCAATTTCTACTTCTTTTGTCGCCTCATTAATAATATCCCATGGAAATCCTTTTCTAAGTAAGGTTTGTTCTATCTTCTTCTTTTGCTCTAAGCTTGAGACTCTGCTATTCTTAGAAGATAATTTTGATGCAATTCCTTTTGCCACATCAACCTGCTGATTACGATTGTACTCCATTAAGCTATCCTCAATAATATAGACTTTTATCCCCTTTTCTTCCAGCTCACGCTTAATTACCTCGGGGCCTTTAACAGTTGTCTTTAGCTGTGTCCTCACATATGCGGTAGCAAAATCCTTATCATTTAAGTAACTAAACTCATATAACCGGTGAATGATTTCTTGAATAATTGGAGCTTCAATTTCCTTTTTTTTCAGATAATCCACGACTTCTTTTTCTGAACGCATCCGGTGTGCCAAAAAAGAAATCGCCGTATTAGTTCCTTTCTTCACTTCATCATCAAACTGTATTTCACTTATATCGAGACTGTCTAGTTCTAAGCCCTTTTTAAGGTTAAATTTAATTAACACATTTTGATCAACACTAAACGCATACTCGTCCTTCCCGTTGCCATTGTCTAAAAAAACGTTAAACCGTTCTGTATTTTTTTGTTGAGTTGTTATTTTCGAAATAACTGCCATTTTACTCACCTTTGTATTTTATTTATTAAATTAAGAGGATTTTGTAGTAGAGTGTGGAAAAAATAAATAGTATAGAATACTTATTATTATTATATATGAAAGTTTTCATTATTTTTAGTGAAAGACACTTTTTTAAAGATAGACATCCAAGCTATTAAAAATTTGGACCTTGAAGAAGGAAAAGTTTATTTACCATGAGTGGAATGAGCGTAGAACCACTTGACTCCTGCGGGATCCAGTAGTCTCGTGAGACCCCGCAGGAGCCCACTGGCGACGAGGAGGCTCACGGACCACCCCGCGGTATCCTGCGAGTGGATCGCAGCTCATGGAACTCCACTATCTAAGCAATTTTCAGGTAAATGTAAAAACATGAGGAGGATCTGTGTGTATATTGCGATAACAGGTGGAACCGGGTTAGTTGGAACCGCACTAACTGATTATTTTATCAATAAAGGACATACTGTTTATATTTTCACAAGAAGTCAACGTCAATCCTCAAAAAAGAATTTGCATTACATCCCTTGGTTAACGACTGATTCTTCCTCTTCAGCTGCTATAAAACAAATCGATGTTTTCATCAACTTAGCTGGAGAATCTATTAATAGTGGAAGGTGGACTGAGTCAAGAAAGAGCCGAATTAAACAGTCTAGACTTATGGCAACTGACACTGTTATAAATTACATTAAAGAGTTAAATCCTAAGCCCTCTCTTTTAATTAACGCGAGTGCTATTGGAATTTATGGTACATCTGAAACGAAAAGCTTTGATGAAACATCTGTGGAATATGGAGATGATTTTCTCGCAAAAACAGTGATTAGTTGGGAGGAGCATGCAAAAAAAGCCGAAGAATTTAATGTGAAGGTAGCGTATGCAAGATTTGGCATTATCCTTGCAGAAAATGGTGGTGCCCTTCCTAAAATGTTGTTACCTTACCAACTGATGATTGGTGGTAAAATAGGTTCTGGTAAACAGTGGTTATCCTGGATTCATATTGATGATGTTGTAGAAAGTATAGATTTCATCATATCAGAGCAATTATCAGGAGTTTTCAATCTAACTGCACCAAAACCTGTTACAATGAATGAATTTGGTCAAACCATTGGAAAAGTTCTAAAAAAAACACACTGGCTAGCAGTTCCTTCAATAGCTTTACGAATTCTATTAGGAGAAATGAGCATACTTATTTTAGAGGGCCAGAAAGTACTTCCAAATAGACTATTATCTAATGGGTATACGTTTAAATATCAGACTTTAGCGCCAGCCCTTCAGAGCATAGTTTCCGAAAAAAACTCTCTGAAATAACTTCATTTCGACGTGTTTCTACAGCTTTAGACGGGTATATTTAACACTCGTCGAAAATCGTAAAAAAGTATCAATTTTTTCCACATTTTTTTTAAAAAAAGTAGTATCTTTTTGGAATGATTTCGAGTATTATACGTAAAGTAACTATTAATAACCAATTAAAACTTACAACAAAATAAAAACTTAAATAATTCAACAACCTTAGTGTTGTTGTACTATTTAGGGAAGGCAAATGGTGCGCCACCAGTTTTTTAGCTGGTTCTAGTGGGTTCGATTCCCACCCCGAAATTTTTTTTAACACTTAAAAAATTTCGAGGGTGAGATGATATCACTAGTCTGTCCTCGTGTTGGAGGGATATTGATGCTAAAAAAACGTGATTTACAAGATTGTCAGGCTCTTTATGAGTTGATGGTGCACCCAGAGGTCTTCCCTTTTGTGCGTCATAAAGCTTATTCTTATGAAGAGTTTTTATTCTTAACTAAGCAAACCATTGAAGCAGAAGAGCGTGGTGAATTGATTTCACGTACCATTTTAGACGAATGGGGCTCTCCAATTGGGACAATTAACTTATTTGATATTCAAGAGGGTGCTGGTTTTCTTGGTACATGGCTTGGTAAACCATATCATGGAAAAGGATATAATAAACCAGCTAAGGATGCATTCTTTAATGAATTATTTTATGAACTTACAATTCAAACGATTTTTATGAGAATACGTAAAATAAATGGAAGATCAACGATGGCTGCGGAGAAATTGCCTTATGTAGCCCTTGCAAATGAAACAAGAAAATCACTATTAGATGAAATAAATGGTGGTCAAGATATATACAATCTTTACGAAGTGTCAAAAGACTTATACACATTGCATACTCTTCGTACAGGAAACACGAAAGAAGAAGAGCAACATCAATTAAAAGAAGCTTAAATCTTAGGAGAAGTCATTATTTATGATTTCTCTTTTTTCTGTTTTGAAAAGGAAAATCATGGACAAAATAGTAGTATTATGAATGAAAGCGAGGGATTGTTCATGAAAGAAAAACGACGTGATAAAACGAAGAGTACATTAAGCAGTATGCAGGAGGTTGTCTATCAAAGAGAATTTAAGATGGCCGACAGAGCTGGCGGTTATACTCCAAGAAAATTAAAATAAATTTCGTAATACTACCATTCATGAAACCCAAGTAATCACACATCCTAATTCTAGGAAGAAGGATTTATCAAAACCATTCTTCTACCGCTATTTAAGGAGGAATGAACGATGGGAAAAAATGATGAACAACTTAAAGTTCCAAAAAGTATGCAATCAGATGGTATTGATGTTGAGTACTCTGAAGAACTTGCCGATCAAGATGACCGCGAAGCACAAGCTCGCGCAGCAGCTGCCGATGCTCGAGCAAAGAAACAAACTAAATAACTTTGGCTAACTGATATGGATAAGCATTCATATCAGTTGTTTTGTGGATAAGTTTTCGGACTTTTCTTAAGATTTGTCCACATTCACCCCTGAATTTGAGGTTGTGCACAACTTTATCCACATTAATGTGGATATTGTGCATAACTTTTTTTACCTCTTTTAATACCTTCTTCAAATAGTTCTACGATTCGACAACCTTTATACACAAAAAAGTGGGGATAATGTGTATAACCTTTACAATGACCGGTAATATAATATTTTCCTTGTGGATAGTTTTTTCGACTTTTTTCTTTACTCCTAAATGTAAAAATGGGTGTAACGTCTTGCTCATCAATTGAATATGATGGGTTAAGTGTTTTTTTCCATCCTGGATTTGGTTCTTAGTTTTCAATTAGGAGGAATGAATATGAGTTACACAATCACAAGGGATTATATTTCTATTGGTAATTCCAGATCTGGTCAACGAATTTCTAACGTACTCTTTATTGTAAGTCATGATACAGGGAACCCTGGATCAACTGCATACAATAATCGAAATTATTTTAACAGACAACAACCTTCAGCCTCTGCTCATACATTTATTGATGATAATTATATTTTAGAAATAATACCATTAAATGAAAAAGCTTGGCATGTACAATATGGGACGGCAGTAGATAATCGGCTGTTCGGAGACGATGCTAATGATGCCGCGATAGGTGTCGAGTTATGCCATGGAGGATCAATAAATTTTCAAGAAGCATATCAACGTTATGTATGGTATCATGCCTACCTATGTGACAGGTTTGACTTGAATCCTAGAGAGCATATTGTTGCTCATAGCGAGCTAGATCCTTCTCGTCGATCTGATCCACAAAACGCGTTAAATCCAAGAGGAATTACTTGGACAGAATTTATAAATGATGTCGTAAGATCTCTTGAAAATGATTTTAATGGTTCTGCGCCTTCCCCTTCTCCAGCGCCAACTGCACCGCAGGTAAAAGGTGTTACAGTTGATCTTCCTGTTGAAAAGGGTGACAAGGGACAGTTTGTAAAAGAAATACAACAGGATTTAATAAAAGCTGGAGTCCCACTACCACGTTATGGGGCTGATGGAATTTTTGGTGATGAAACTGAAAAAGGTGTTAGAACATTTCAACAAAGACACGGTCTATTGGTCGATGGGTTAGTCGGACCGCAAACATTATCAAAACTTGAAGAAGTTCTAGAATCAAATCAAACAACTTCAGGGCTTAATCTGCCTAACGGAATTCTTCGACGAGGTGACCGTGGAGATAATGTACGAGAAGTCCAAAGAGCTTTAGATCGAGTTAATTTTGACCCTGGACCTATCGATGGAATTTATGGACCAAAAACGGAAGACGCCGTTCGTCGTTTTCAATCGATGTATGCAGCGCTTGCTGATGATGGAATTTATGGACCGAACACAAAAAGGTATCTTGAAAGAGAGTTATCAAATTAAAATAGGGTATGAAATGTCCTATTATGCGTGGTATTGGTGCATGCTGTGGGGCATTTTTTTTTGGATTTCTTTGATGTTTGATAGATGGTGATCATATCTTCGTAGCTTTTGTTTGCTTGCACCTACAGCTTTGCGACGATAAACTAGGTTCAGCAGCTTTTGCTATACATTCATTCAAACTTGTCTGAAGTCGGGTTTGGTTCAGACAGCTTTGGCTTGCTTTCAACCAAAGTTGTCCGAAGACGAACCGAGTTCGGACAGCTTTGGCTTGTTCTCACTCAAAGTTGTCCGAAGACGAGCCAAGTTCAGACAGCTTTTCCTTGCTTTCACCCAAAGCTGTCCGAAGATGAACTAGGTTCGGACAGCTTTGGCTTGTTCTCACTCAAAGTTGTCCGAAGGCGAGCCAAGTTCAGACAACTTTTCCTTGCTTTCACCCAAAGCTGTCCGAAAATGAACTAGGTTCAGACAGCTTTCCCTTTTTACTATTAAAGCTGTCCGAAGGCGATGACACTCAACTCTTTTGCCCTAAACTGTCCCTATTCAACTTTATATTTTATTTTAGCTAACCCATAACATGCCTTATCATATATAAATAATTGCACAGTGTATATAAGAAAGTTCACATCCCCGCAAAAAAGATATGAACTTTTTTAGAATTCACAGAATATCCATTGCTTCTGTGCAAAACACTTTTCAATCCCTGTATAATATGCTAAAATTCTAATATTCAGAATTTAATGCGCGTTCACTATGTATAGGGAGGGATTTTATTGTTACGTTTTGCAATTTCTTTTATCCTGGCATTTGTGCTTATCGTTGTTGAGGCAATGATTGTTATGAAGCTAAAGAATTACGCTGGTATTGATTTGAGTAATATTCAACTGTTGGTCGGTGTGTATGCAATGAACTTCTTTTTAGTTTTTGCTATATTGACTGATGTAAAACGTTGGATTGAAAATCAAGAGGAGTCAGACACTCAAATCGAGGGTTAAGCAAATTCCATAGTATATATTCCCTCCAACTTCGTAAGCATAGCTTACGATTTTTTTTTATTTTCCAACACTTTCATGCTATGTTTTAAACATAGACACTTTTTAAGGGGGCTTATATGGAAATACTGTTGATTAGACATGGGCAATCTGAAGCTGACTTGTGAGATGTCCATGAAGGAAGAGCTGATTATCCTCTAACTACCCTGGGAAAAATGCAAGCAAGGGCATTAGCAGAGACTAGAAAAAAGATACAAACCTGATATTATTGTTAGTAGTACTTTAAAAAGAGCAAAAGAAACAACTGAGATTCTATCAAGTATTACGAATGTTGAACTAAAGTTTGAGGACCAATTACAGGAATACAACAATGGAGTTCTTGCAGGGTTATCAAGAGATGAAGCAAGAGTTCTTTATCCTCTTCCGATTGAAGGACGTCCTCCACATCAAGCCATTGCTGAGGGTGAATCAGAATTGGAGTTCAGATTTAGAGCAGAAACTATTTTTCTGAAAATTTTAGAAGACCATAAAGAAGTAAATCGTATTGCTTTAGTCTCTCACGGTGGTATGATTAACAATTTACTACGTTCTTTTTGTCCTTACCTATCTTAACTACTAATTTTTTTTCAACGGGAGACACAGGGTATCACCTTTTAAAAATCGAACAACATCAAAAAAGGATATTATTCTTAAATAACTGTAACCATCTACACCAAATATCCAATATCCAAGAATAGGAGATCTTAACATGATACATAAATTAGGATTAGAGAAAGAGAATTTCCATGGTTCTTTTAGCAACCAGTATAAGCCAATTCTTGAAGTTAACTCTGGAGATACAGTCCAACTAAAAACTCTAGATATTCAGTGGGGTTATTCTCCATCACCAGACCAAGAGGTTGAACGATATCATTCAAGAGAAAATGAAAATAAGCCAGGCCATCCAATTATTGGACCCATTGCAGTAAAAGAAGCAAAACCAGGAATGGTTTTAGAAGTAAGAATTAACGAATTAGTCCCAGGATGGTATGGCCGTAATTGGGCTGGCGGGATGAAAAACTGGCAAAATGAAAAGCTTGGTTTAACAGATTCTGAAAGAGTGCAAGTTGATTGGAAGCTAAATAAAAATACAATGACTGGTACTTGTGAGATTGCTGGAAAAGAATTTCGTGTTGGTCTTGATCCATTTATTGGGTTAATGGGTGTTGCTCCTTCAGAATCTGGTGTGCATTCAACTCCTCCACCAAGGTATTGTGGGGGAAATATCGATTGTAAAGAACTAACCCGTGGTAGTAGTTTATTTTTACCAATATCAGTGGATGGAGCTTTATTTTCAATTGGTGATGGACATGCCTTACAAGGGGACGGGGAAGTATCAGGAACAGCGATTGAATGTCCAATGGATCTGGTTGACATTACTTTAATAGTAAGAGATGATATGCAACTTAGCATGCCAAGAGCTTTAACACCTTCTAGTTGGATTACATTTGGTTTTGATGAGGATTTAAATGAAGCGACTGCTGTTGCACTAGATCAGATGGTCGTTTTAATGAGTGAATTATATCAAATTGAGAAAAACGAAGCCCTTGCTCTTGCAAGTGTAGCCGTTGATTTAAGAATTACTCAAGTTGTTAATGGTGTTAAAGGGGTTCATGCGATTCTAAAGCATGGTTCTATCAGATAATTTTTTAAAAACCCCAGATTCAATGTGAATCTGGGGTTTTTTCATACTTTATTTAATTATTTTGCTGATAAATCCTAACCTGGTTCCTTCCAAAACCCTTGGCTTCATATAAAGCTTGGTCTGCTCGGTCCAACAAAGATTCCGCTGTGTCACTAGGCTGATAACTTTCCACTCCGAAACTAGTTGTTACTCCTCCTGCAACAGGAAATGTATAGTGCTCGATATTGCGCCTAATCTCTTCTGCAACTATAGCTGCTTTTTCTTTTGAATACCCTGGTAAAATAATTACAAATTCCTCACCACCCCATCTACCAAACTTAGCCACTTTTGGGATGTGTTGAGTAACCAGGTTTGAAAGATCTTTTAAAATATTGTCGCCCGTAACATGTCCAAAGTTATCATTGATTTTTTTAAAATGATCAATGTCAAAGAATATAATAGAGAAACTAGTATTCGTTCTTGCTTCAATTAAAGTTTCTACCCATGAGTAAACCATTCTTCGATTACCAATACCCGTTAAATAGTCTTGAAATGCTAGCTTCTCTAAAAATTCAGATTCCGTATAAGTTTTGATAATGTTTCGCGCAAAAAACAAAAAGCCAATATAAACAAGATTCGAAAGGTGATATTGGAGGATAGCGTTTGTAGCCTCGTCTGGAACAGAGTCCCAGAAAATGACACCCATCGCTAGGGTTATTGACCAGAGAATTATCGAAAAAACGCTTCCAACCCGAGCATTTAAAGTAACAAAAATATAAACAAAAACTAACGGTGTCCATAATGTCGCATTTCCAGTTGTTAGTTCCTGGTTTAAAACCATGTCTCCATAAATAATATCGAATGATTTCATCAGATGAAGAATACTGATAATTAGAAGATTAAATAGTTCAACAAACCGAAAAAATCGTTTGTTGTACAACAATACAAATGCAGTAATATACCAGATGACTAGTAAAGAAGATGTAATTTGATTAAATTGATCTATGGAGCTCCAATTCATTAAATTTACCAGTAAAGCTAAAATTAAAACTGGTAACATCCATAAATAGATACGAAGTTTAAACTCTTGAAACTTATTAAGTGTTACTTTCATTGTATTCATCTCCAATGGACGAAAGGTTGTCCTCCTCATCCGAGTTTCAATTAGAGCTATCTCGAGAAGACCTTTCCTATTAGAAAACGGTAACTGGCTGGCATACTCTAGAAAAGAGCTTAGCCCCTATAGCTTTGCGTATTCACCTTTCAATGAATTTGCCCTACACCTAAAACTATAAAAATAGTACTTTTTTACTATCATAATTTAAATATTATTATAAATCAATGAATAAAGAATGACCAGCGCCAACATCAATTGGGGGTGGTTATTCTTTATTAAAATATAAGATCATACTATAATTTTAAGGCTCTTTTCTGAAAGATTGCTGCTATCTGCCTTAATTAAAATGAATAAACACTATCTTTCAGCGTAACGGGGAGAAACAATACAATCAGTAAATGAATTAGCAGAACAATTGCATAGCTATTTGGTCTCTTCATTTACTTTTAAGTCTTGATTTAATGGGATTTCACCTTAGAATAGCACTATTTAGCTTAGCAATTTATCTGATGCATAATAACTATTATTCAGTGTGGAAATTGTCAATGCGAAATTTCCTGATAAACTATTGTAAAACAAAGGAAGTTTGATCATGAATCGAGTGATCAAAGGGATACTTAAAATAAATGGATATTTTCCCTTTAAACTGCAGAATATAGCTTGGTTAGGGGTAATTAAGGGGAATTTTTCCCTTTAATCAAAGCACAATCAACCTACTTTCATGTTTTTCAAGTAAATAGAGGGAATTTTGACCTCTATATTAACTATTTTCTGTCTCATTTCCTAATTAAGGGAAGTTTCTCTCCTTATTTTATCAGCCCATGATAGATGAATGTTATAAGTAAAAAAGCTCGGGAAAAACTTCCCGAGCTTTTCACTATTTTAGGTGCGAATAGGATTGATAAATCATATTCTTTTACCTGTGCATTTTCCTTTGTTAAATCCATCTTCACTCCACAAAGGATCCTGTTATTTTCAACATTAAGGTTTAGTTTCAAAAGAAAAGCTACCATTCTTCCTATTTCATATAGGATTTTATAGACCTTTTAAAGCAACAAAGTTTACGAGAAGACCCAATATTATATAAATAATAAGAGACTAACAGCCATAACAGCCATACCTGCAATTAAACCATAAATAGATAAGTGTGTTTCATCGTATTTTTTGGCTGCTGGTAATAATTCATCAAGGGAAATAAAGACCATGATTCCTGCAACAGCAGCGAAGATTATTCCGAACATCACATCATTTAAATATGGCATTAGAAATAAGAAAGCAACTACTGCACCTAAGGGCTCGGATAGTCCAGATAAAAATGATAATTTGAAGGCTTTCTTCTTATCACCTGTTGCATAATAAATCGGTACCGAAACTGCAACACCTTCTGGTATATTATGAATGGCTATTGCCACCGCAATTGCAACCCCCATCAAAGGATCTTGCAATGCCGCTGTAAAGGTAGCTATACCCTCTGGGAAATTATGAATCGCAATTGCAAGAGCTGTAAAAGTCCCCATCTTCAATAAAGCTGGGTCCTTTGAAGGATCCTTGGGTGCATTCATATCCTCAACCTTTTTCAGTTCATGCGGATTACCTTGTTTTGGGATAAACTTATCAATCGCTGCAATTAATAGCATTCCACCAAAGAAGCCTACAACTGTCATCCAACTCCCCATTTGAAGTCCGAGTGCGGATGTAAGTGAATCCTGAGCCTTTACAAAAATTTCAACCATCGATACATAAATCATTACCCCTGCTGAAAAACCAAGTGCTACTGATAAAAATTTCGTATTAGTGGTTGATGTAAAAAAAGCTAAAAGACTTCCAATTCCAGTGGCTAGACCTGCCATCAATGTTAAGGCAAACGCAAACAACAAATTTTCAGCCATTATTCTCTCTCCTTTAAATAAGCTTTTCGCTAGTCTTTATAATGCATTAATATTACCTTTTAATATCTATGCATTAGGTATCCATTTTGTTAATAGTTTACCTAATCCATTTAAGTTTCCCTAAGGAAACTTATGTGTAAAAAAATAGGATATTCGATTATATGATAGGAATTTTTTTATTGTTAAAAAATTCTATATATTTTAATTTAGTGATACACATCCTTTTTGTCAAATTTAATTAAACTGCACACTTTCACCTTGACCACAATTGTTTCCTTAGGGAAACTTTTATATAAAAAAATATTTATAATTAACCTTATGCTCTAAAAACAAATTTGTGAACTTATTTTTCATTTATTATAAATTTATCTTCACATAGCACATTTGTCAATCATAATTTATACTAGGCGTTTTCATTAGAGTAGGTCAGAGTACGCATTGTTGTTAAGAATCGTTTTATGAACTATAATTTAAGAATAATTAACTAAGGGGAAAATAAATGAAAACTACACCCAGTATGGAAGATTATATTGAACAAATCTATATCTTAATCAACAAAAAGGGTTATGCACGCGTTTCGGATATCGCAGAAAACCTCTCAGTACTCCCCTCTTCAGTAACGAAAATGGTTCAAAAACTCGATGAGGATGAATACCTAAATTATGAAAAGTATAGAGGGCTCAGTCTCACAACCAAGGGCGAAAAACTAGGGCACCGACTTGTTTATCGTCATGATTTATTAGAGGAATTCCTTGAAATTATAGGTGTTAAACCTGATAATATTTATAATGATGTAGAGGGAATTGAACATCACTTAAGTTGGGATGCAATTGATCGCATTGGGGATCTTGTTCAATACTTTAAAAATGAACCAAAACGAATTGAGGAATTACGGAACGTTAGTGGTGAGAAATCATAATAACCTACTCAAAACGATCAGACTAGTTTTTTAGTCTGATCGTTTTTCAGCAATCTTCTTTTCATTAAAAATACCCGCTAGCTTCTCTTTCATTTCGCTCGATGTCACTATACAACTGGTTGAAAACCACTTGAGCTTTATTTTCAATTCAAATGTACCATTAACCTTTTTTGAAAATCCGTAAAATCTATGTGTGACATTTATAGGAACAAACTCAAAGGCTTTTATCCTTTTCCAGGAGATAAATCTACTTCTACTAATAATACCTTCTTCAATTACAGCAAATACATTAAAAAGATTGTGAGCGTGAAAGAGTGGCAGAAATAAACAAAAAAAATAAGGTGAAGGATGTAAACAAAACCCCCATCACCAAACCTACAACAATTGCTATGGAAAATGACTTACACGTATAGCCTTTAAAATCCACTATAGAAACAGATCGGTCCACCTTCTTTATATGAAAGAATAAACCAATGTTTACAGTAATTAAAAGAATCGCCATCATAATGAGCATAAACCTCAGATCTAAAAAGGACATGTTATCTGTTGAAGCACGATTAACATATGCTTGAAAAAACATAATTCCACTTAATACAAGATTTGCGAGAAACCCCATTCTCCTTTGCCTATACCATTCATTTCCCATTTTCTCTTTCTCATATTCTGCTACTTGCTCATAAATGGGAATGAGTGATTTTGTTGAGTTCTTTTTCAATAGACCGTAAATAGATTGAACGAATATAATAATCCCTAAGCTAAGGAAAAATAACCCCATTTGTAACTTTAGAATATTAATCGTTATAAAATAAATGAATACAGATAGGACTAGAAGGAAATTTGTATAAACCAATTGCTTACGTCTCATAGATTGGATTGAATTCATTGTGATTCCCCACTAACTAAAAATTAGATTTATATTATTACTTACGATAATAGTTGAAAAAAGTTTCAATTAAAAAAGGAGTCCATCTTGGATAAAGATGGACTCCTTTTTCTAAGCAAGGTTGAACTTACTGTTCATTAACGGCAATCGCAATTGGATTTAAGCATAAAACCCCTACTCACATCACTTCATTATTCTGGAATATATGGTAATTCACCGACCTTCGGAATATTGATCACATGTGTATTTGTATAGGTTAAAAGTCCTTCTTTCCCATATTCCTGTCCAAATCCAGATTGTTTAACACCACCAAATGGGAAGCGCACATCTAGCCCTTGAACTGCGGCAGTATTTATCATTGTAGTTCCAGCCTGAATTTGTTTTGCAACTTTCACCGCATCTTCCTCTTTACCCCAAACAGAACTAGTTAAGCCATAAATACTGTCATTTACTAAATTAATTGCATCCTTTTCATCATCAAAAGGTAATATTGGAACTGTTGGTCCAAATTGCTCTTCGACAACAATTGGATCGTTATTATCTGCTCCCAAAACGACTGTGGGTTGCATAAAATAGCCTGTATTAAACAAGTCCTCATCAAGCACCTTACCGAGTTTAATCACTTTAGCCCCTTTACTTTCTGCATCATCAATTAAACTTTGAACATGATCTATTTGTTTCTTGTTATTAACTGGGCCAATGGTAACGTCCTTATTAAATGGATCCCCTACTCTAATCCACTTGTTTGCAGCCTCAATGTAATTTTCAACGAACGGTTTATAAATTGATTTGTCAACGTATATCCTTTTAGCAATCATACATATTTGCCCAGCAGTTAAGAAATTTGAAATAACGAGTCGACGCATTGCTCTCTCATCATTTACATCGAAGGTTTTCAGGAAAATGGCCGCATCATTTCCACCTAATTCCAGTGTTATATGCTTTAAGGTATCCGCAGCAGAACGCATGATATGTTTCCCTGTTTCAGTTCCGCCCGTAAAGGCAATTTTAGATACTTTTGGATTGGAGGTTAATTCAACACCTACTTCACTCTCTCCATGGACTAAGTTAAGGACCCCATTAGGAAACTCACTAGAAACCAGCTCGATTACCTTACTTACAGCAAGCGGAGCAAATGGACTCGGTTTTAAAACCATCGTATTACCTGCTAGTAGGGCAGGAGCAATCTTTATTGTAGAAAGGGCCAACGGATAATTCCAAGGTATAATTGCTGACACTACCCCAATTGCATCTTTAGCAATAATTGTTTTTCCATATTCATGTTCGTGAACTTCACTTTTCAATACTTCCTTAGCATTAGCACACGCATATTCCATCCAAGCTAATGTTACTCCTACTTCTCCATTGGAATCATATAGCGGTTTCCCGTGTTCTCTTGATAGCAATTCTGTAATTTCTGGAGTTGCATCTTTAATCTTTTTTATCGCCTTTCTCATACGTTCAATTCGATCTTCAATAGGAGTTTCTGCCCAACTAGGAAAAGCATTATGAGCAGAATTAATCGCCAATATCGCTTCTTCGCGCGTGTTAACCGGTGCATAACCAACAATTTCGCTTGGACGCGTTGGGTTTTCACGTGGAGCCAGTTTTTTAGTTTTGAATTTTTTCCCATCAATTATTGCATCAACCACAATTTGCTCTTGTTTCATAAAATCAACTCTCCTCTTAATCTTTTTATATCATTGTTTGTATCCTATCATGATTAAAAGGTTATAGTGTAATTGATAAAAGTTATCAGTTGTTATAACTAATAACTATAGCATCTATTCTTTAGTGACTAGTCACTGTCATCAAAAGTATAAAACTAATTTATTGGTTATACACTCCTCAGGAAAAAACAGCATCACAGCTCGTTTTCTACATAAGCATTATTGATAAAAGGTCAGTTGGACGAAAACCCCAGGAATGCGCTAATGCGGGCTATGCAATTAATATCGATAAAAAACTTAAATATCCTAAACTTATTCTTTATCCGTGAAGAGCATTTTCGACAAATGATCAACCCCGGTTCTCAGTTTTGAACTAATTGTACATAAAAGTACCCGATAGTGCAGACCTTTTTAAGTTGTCTACTCTATCGGGTACAGTTTAGAGGGTGCCTTCTTTTAAAATAAGTTGCGAGACACACTCCACATGCGCCGTATGAGGAAACATGTCAACAGGTTGTACATAATTCACTTTATAATTCTTTGATAATGTTTTAATATCTTTTGCTAATGTAGATGGATTACAAGATACATACACAAGTTTCTTCGGTTTTACCTTCATGACTGTTTCGAGTAGCTTTGAATCACAACCAGTTCGAGGTGGATCAACGACAACAACATCCGGTTTCCAGCCTTCTTTAACCCATTTTGGTAACCATTCTTCCGCTTTACCTGTAACATATGTAGCATTATCGATTCCATGTCTTTTGGCGTTCTTTTTCGCATCCGCGATCGCCTCACCAATGGTATCCATTCCTCTTAGTTCTGCTGCATCCTTAGCAAGCCAAAGGCCAATTGTTCCAACTCCACAGTATGCATCAACAATTTTCTCGTTTCCTGTTAACTGTGCTGCTTTTTTAACTTCATCATACAACTTTACGGTTTGGTATGGATTTAACTGAAAAAATGCCCTTGCCGACAATTCAAACTGTAAATCCCCAAGGGTTTCCTGAATGACTTCTTTTCCGTGAAGTGGTTGGGTAACATCTCCAAAAATGAGGGAGGTTTTATTGCCATTAATATTTTGAACAATAGATTTGACCTCAGGTAACCTTTTAGTGATTTCTTCAACTAACACTTGTTTTCTCGGGATGTTTTTCTCGGCAGTAATCAGAACCACCTGGACTTCCCCAGATTCCACACCCACTCTGGTGACAATTGTTCGCACAAGCCCTTTTCGATTTCGTTCATTATAGATGGAAATCTTTAGATCCTGTAAGATTCTCTTAATAACTTGTGTCACTTTATTTGTTGCCTCATGCTGGACCATACAATCTGCTATATCAATTAAATAATGTGAGTTTATCCCGTATAGTCCGGCAATTACCTTTTGCTTTTGTAAGCCAACTTGAAATTGACTTTTATTTCGGTAATTCCATGGATCTTCCATCCCAAGAGTTTGTTTTATATTAAGTTCTTCAATTGATACATTTGTATAACGTTCAAATGCTTGGACAACAATATCCCTTTTTTCCTTTAGTTGTTGATGATAATCCAAATGTTGAAGCTGGCAGCCGCCACATTGTTCATAAATAGGACACGGTGGAGCAATTCGATGCTCCGATTTCTTGCGAATTTTCTTTATCTTACCTTCAGCAAACTTCTCTTGCACTTTGGTCGCTTCGACAACGACTTCCTCACCCGGAAGTGCACCTGGTACAAAGACTACCTGCTTTTTAAAAAAGCCAACCCCTTCACCGTTTATACCTAAACGCTTGATTGTTAATGGAAAGGTTTGCCCTTCTTGAAGTTTTATATTATCATTAGACTTTTTTGTTTGAGGCTTCATCATTACAGCTCCATCTTATTTACTATACTCCTTACTAGTATAGCAAAAATTATCAAATCAAATGCAAAAACACACCTTTAAGCGTTTACCCAAAGGTGCCAAAGTGGATATCCCCTTCTTCTCACAATTCCAGGGACAGCCCCGAACCACAGCTCTAGAGCTAATTGATATTAAATAACAATGGTTCATCTATGTCCAATTTTTTTGTCATTAAATGATCTAGACTATGGAATGAATATCCATCAGCTTGAAGATCTGTTATGGCTTTTTCAAGCGCTTCAGCATTATCCTTAGAGACTGTATGAAGTAATAGAATTGCCCCGGGATGAATTTGTCTCATGATATTCTCATAAGCATATTCCCACCCTCGTTGTTGATCTACATGCCAATCAACAAATGCTAATGACCAAAATACATTTTGATATCCGAGTTCATTTGATAGTGCAAGTGTTCTTTCACTAAATACACCCCGAGGAGGACGTAAATATGCAACATCCTTTTGTCCTGTTAAACGCTCTGTTTCATCTCTAACTGAATTTAGCTCTCTTTTAAGGCGCTCATCACTTACCTTTGTTAAGTCGGGGTGATGCCAGGAGTGATTTCCTACAATATGACCTTCAGCTGCCATTCGTTTAACCAATTCTGATTGATCTTTTAGGTAATGTCCTGTTACAAAAAATGTAGCAGGGACATTCTTCTTCTTTAACACATCTAATATTTGTCCTGTATACCCATTTTCATATCCATTATCAAAGGTTAAGTAAACTTCTTTTTTGGTTGTATCTCCAAGATAATAAGTGCTATAATTTCCCAATAATACATTCAACTCTTCACCTGCATTTGGTGGTTCATGGTTTTGACTCTTTTTAAACCCCCAATGAATTGGTTGATTGGAATAATTCGCATTGGCATAAGAACTACATGAAAAGGTTATTCCAATTACAACAAGCAAAAAAACAATCCTATTCACCAAATGACCCTCCCTAAACTACAGCATGTTATTTGTTAATATTTGCAGAATCAGGCACTTCATGCTGGGAAGTGTTTTCCAATATCGTTTACTTGCTACATATCCTGTAGATCACTGGTTAAAATAGATGAGACATATTTTCTAGAGAAAGGTAACATGGTGCTATGGAAATTAAACCACTTGAACAAGTCGAGGAGCTCGCCTTAAAAAAAGTGATAATTTACTCAAAAAATCCTCTCCACTATATTGCTCGTTCAATGCTTGCAAGTATGTTTATTGGATTTGGGGTTATTGTTGCATTTAAAACTGGTGGTTTTTTTTACGCTGAACATTCACCGTTCACATATCCCATGGCAGCGATTACTTTTGGAGCAGCCATCATTTTAATCGCATATGGTGGCGGAGACTTATTTACAGGAAACACATTTTACTATACATACACTGCTCTTAGAAAAAAGATGAAATGGAATTTAGTATATAAATTATGGACTTTAAGCTATATCGGCAATATTCTTGGAGCGATCGTGTTTGCCTTTCTAATTTATACGACCGGTTTGTTCGATGATTACTCTGTTAATGGTTTTCTGTTAAGCGTTGCTGAGAAAAAAATCCATGCCCCCCTTTCCGAGCTCTTTTTCCGTGGAATTCTTTGTAATTGGCTTGTATGTCTTGCTTTCTTTATTCCAATGTCTTTACAAGGTGATGGCCCAAAACTTTTTACAATGGTGTTATTTGTATTTTGCTTTTTTATTTCTGGTTATGAGCATAGTATTGCCAATATGTGTACTTTTGCCATCGCACTCATCCTTGAACATCCTGAAACGATCACATTCGGCGGTGTTATCAGGAATTTAATCCCTGTTACAATTGGAAACCTGATTGGCGGAGCACTGTTAATGGGTGTTATGTATCATTATGTGAACAAGCCATTTTTAAAAGACGACAATTAAAAAGCCAAGACCACCATGTTTCAGTCTTGGCAATTTATTTAATCTTATCTTATTTAAAAACTGGTTCCTTGAATTGTGCAAGCTTCTCCAGAGATGATTTGTCCACATCTGCATGGAGACTATTTCCATGAGAGTCCATTGTTACAACTGCTGTGAATCCCTCAACTTGAAGATGCCACATTGCTTCAGGAATCCCAAATTGCATCAAGTCTACCCCATCTACACCTTTTATACAGTCTGCATAATATTGTGCGGCACCACCTATCGCATTCAAGTAAACCCCGCCATGCTCTTTAAGTGCAGCAAGTGTTTTTGGACCCATGCCACCTTTTCCAATTACGGCTCTTATCCCAAACCTTTTCATGATATCGCCTTGATAAGGTTCTTCTCGGATACTTGTTGTAGGTCCGGCTGCTTTTACATGCCAATTACCTTCATCATCCTTAAGCATAACTGGTCCACAATGGTATATAATCTGACCATCTAAATCAACAGGAGCCTCATGATCACTCAAATATTTATGAATCGCATCACGACCAGTAAACATTCTTCCGTTTATACGAACCACATCTCCCACTTTTAACTGACGAACCTGTTCTTCAGTAATTGGTGCTTGTAACTCAACCATCTTTGCTTCTTCTTTGGTCGTTTCTTGGATTCTTCCATCTTCTTTGGAAAAATCAATTTCTTCTCCTTCTTGGTATAACCAGTCATTTATATCACCTGAATGCTGGTCAAGAGTCACCCCAAGGCGGCGGAATGCCCAACAATTATATGCGACTGAGACGAAGAAGCTTGCAGGGATACGATTCATAACTCCTACCTTACAGCCAAGTAATGTCGCTTCACCACCAAACCCCATTGTACCAATTCCAAGCTTGTTGGCATTTTCCATTACATAGTCTTCTAACTTTTTGAGGTCTTCATGACTATTTTCATCTTCAACACTACGGAATAATTGATCCTTTGCCAGCTCATAGCCTGAAGTACGGTCTCCACCTATTCCAACCCCGATAAAACCGGCACTACAGCCTTGACCTTGGGCTTGGTAGACTGAATGCATAACACATTTACGAATACCATCTAAATCTCTTCCAGCTCTTCCTAAACCATCCAATTCACACGGAAGACTGTATTGAATGTTTTTATTCTCACAGCCACCACCCTTTAAGATAAGGCGTGCATCAATATAGTCTTTTTCCCATTGTTCAAACTTTATGACAGGTGTCCCATATCCCAAGTTATCTCCACTGTTTTCCCCTGTCAGTGAATCAACTGAATTTGGGCGTAGCTTCCCATCCTTTGTTGCTTGAGCAATTGCTTTAAAAATCGCTTCCTTTATTTTAAGTTGATTAACCCCAATCGGAGTTTTAATTTTAAAGGTTGGTAAACCTGTATCCTGACAGATTGGTGATACATTATCATCCGCCATCTTTATATTATTTGTAATGGTTGCAAGTGACATTGCAGCACGTGTCCCTGCATTTTCAAGTGCTTTAGCTTTGGCTACAGCACGTCTCACATCCTTAGGAAGTCTTGTAGATGTTTCCACAATTAACTTGTACATACTTTCTTGAATTTTTTCCATTTTTACTACCCCTCTCCCTTGTTTCCCCTATAAAACATATTCAATAATCACTTTTATATTATAAAAATTTTAAATTATTCTGACCAATTACTACAGGTACAATTATAACCTGTTACCTCTTATTCGAAAAGAGTTATGCAAACGGATACAGATCTTTTGGTGAAATTCGATGAAATTCGTTGGATATAGTCGAAGGTTTTTGGTTTTGGCTTCTGATTCCCAGACGGATGTTCAGCTCAGTCCACTAGTTGGGTGCTCACGCCGGACTCAGTTTGGTTCTCGCCTGTTCTTTAATTAAATGTGGTCGCATTTAGCTTGATTCCCGCCGCATTTTCTGTTATTCTCGCCGCATTTCTCACTCAACCCGCCGGATTCCATTGCACAGGTTACTCTCGGTGGGTGCTTGCGCCGCATTTTCTGTTATTCTCGCCGCATTTTTCATTCAACCCGCCGGATTCCATTGCACAGGTTACTCTCGGTGGGTGCTTGCGCCGCATTTAGCTTGATTCCCGCCGCATTTTCTGATATTCCCGCCCCATTTTTCACTCAACCCGCCGGATTCCATTGCACAGGTTACTCTCGGTGGGTGCTTGCGCCGCATTTAGCTTGGTTCCCGCCGCATTTTCTGTTATTCTCGCCGCATTTTTCATTCAACCCGCCGGATTCCATTGCACAGGTTACTCTCGGTGGGTGCTTGCGCCGCATTTAGCTTGGTCCCGCCGCATTTTCTGTTATTCCCGCCCCATTTTTCATGCATTTAGCTTAATTCCCGCCGCATTTCCTGTTATTCTCGCCCCATTTATCATACAACCCGCCGGATTCCATTGCACAGGTTCCTCTCGGTGGATGCTTGCGCCGCATTCAGCTTGATTCCCGCCGCATTTTCTGTTATTCTCGCCGCATTTAGCTTGATTCCCGCCGGATTCCTTAGCACAGGTTACTCTCGGAGGATGATTGGCAATTTCCTCAACTGAATTTCCTTATGAGATTTCTCCCACCAGCACTATTTCGGGTTCACGCCGCTTTTCAATCAACTCTCGCTAGATTCCACACCAAGGTTTCCCCTCAAATCCCCCCCCACAGAATACTATCTCAATCCAATAAAAAAACCACCAATAAGGCGGTTTATTCTTCTTCCCAATCATTTTTAAATTGGTCATACTTAAACTCTAAATCATCCAACATTTTGATTAATCGATCAATATCATCTAAATCTGTAGATTCAGGATCTAAAGAATCTATAACGTCTAAAAACATGTTTAAACGATTTTTCAAATATGAAATTTGTGAGTCTTTATCGTGAATTGCATTACCCAAGTAAATCGCTCCTTTCCGTATTATCATATTAAAGATGCTTATTTATGGCAATCTTTAAGAAGGTAATTTCTCTTCTTATTATTACCCGTATACAGATTAGTACACACTTTTTGCAAGACAAAAAAAAACGCTTAATCAAGCGTTTTTTTATTAATTCTTACCTCGGCTTTTCTGTAGCTATAAATCCAAATGATATATGATCTTGAACTGGAATCCAGGCCCCAATTCCTTGATGAGTTACATTTTTAACCACAATGCTTTTCTTACTTCCTTTTAATACGAGATAGACTTCACCGTAAGTTACTTTCCCTTTTTCGTTAACTGCAGGTGCATATCCATATAAATAGCCCAAGCGTTTTGATGGAATATTATAGATTTGGTCTTTTTTAGTGCCAGCACCGATGATTGTTGTAAAAGACAACGGAAGCTTTGTTTTATTCGCTGCAGTAATTAACATCATTTTTTTCACTTCATCATCACTGTCAATTTTTGCAGTTAAACCACCCTTAACTTGCTTTTGGGCTTCTTGTTGATAATGGATTTGGTAAGGTGCTTTTCCACCACGATTATCATAGTAGTTAGTATTAACCTTTTGATATTCCCAGTTAATGCTTGTTTCAGAAGATTCGTAGTTCAGCGCCCATTGTCCAAGATAAATCGTAGCACGATAACCTATTGCTAATGGAGTAGTTGAAATTGACGATTCGTTAAGGATTTTTATTAAATCCGGATTCTCAATTTTTACTTCAGCAGTATTAATTAACTCCTCCGCAAGATCACTTGGCTGTAAATATGGTAAATCTTGCGTTGGGTTTGGATAGGTATTTTCTTTCGTGATATTCATTACTGAATTAGGTATCTCAAATTTTTCAGCAGCTTCAGTTTCTTCTGGTTGTTGTTTTGGTTTTTCTTCCTTATCCTTTTTTTCCTCAACAGGTTTATCTTTATTTTTCTCAGCGAAAACATCATTCGACAGACTTAATAATAAAACTATAGCAGCAAAACAATGAAATAGTACTTTCATCTAAGAGACTCCTTTCAACCTTTTGCTGTTAGTTTTTTCGAATAAAAATGAAATTATCCATTCTTTTTTGCAAATACCTGCTTTTCTCTTGTTAACATATCCATACACTTTTCTAATGTTGGGAAGAACAATTGGATTAGAGGTCCTATACTGAAGGTAATTATGATCGTTCCAATTCCAATTGGGCCTTTAAAAATAAACGCAAGGATTAAAGCTGTAACTTCACCAATTGTCTTGGCAACCATTAAATTCACTTTTAACCTTTCCCTAATTGCGACCATTAATTGGTCAATCGGTGAAAGTGGAAATTTCGCCTGTAAATAGGTTGCAATCCCAAACGCAAGTGCAATGATTCCTAAAATCAACAGCAATATTTTTTGCCCAAAGTCAGTTGGGACAAGATCTCCGAACATATAAATAAGCCAAAAATCAATAAAAAAGCCAATCAGGGTAATCGTAATGATTGCTAAATAGGCAGGTCTTGATTTTAACAAAATAGCATTGAGGATAATTAAGATAATACCGACAATAATTGTCCAAGTTCCTACTGTAAAACCAATGATGTTGGAAAGTCCTACGTTTAACGCATCCCAAGCACCTGCTCCTAAATCTGCAACAATGGTCAAACTAATCCCTAATGAGATGACGAACAACCCAATTAGATAAAATAGCGTTCTATAGTAATAAGTTTTAATCATTCAAGTTACTCCTTGTGAATTCTATTCAATTTATTGTTAGTAAAATTTATAGTATATCAGACATCATTTTTAATTCATATTTTTTATTTCTTATGAAAATTCATAAAAAAAATGCGTTAACAACTTAACGCATCTTGATAAATTACTACTGTGTAATTAACTCAAATGTTTCCTCAATTTCAATACTATTCTTAACGGATTGTGCCATAGGGCAATTTTTTGCTGCTAAATGTATGGATTGTTCTATTTTTTTAGGATCTAGATCAGTCCCTTTAATTAAATAATGTATACAGATTTTTTCAATTCGATTCGCTTCAGCCTCATTTCGAGTAACAGCTGATTTTATTGTAAGATCATCAATTTTTATTCTTTTCTTATCAAGAATTTTTCTTAACACGCCACCACTACAAACAACAATAGATGATACCATTAGTTGAAACGGTCTATATCCATGTGCTTCATCACCTGCTACATGTAATTCACCAAATTCAAATTCTGTGGTAAACCCAACTTCCTTCATTTTAAATTCCATTATGTAATTCACTCCAGACTGTAAATTAAAATATGTACTAAAAATATAAATGAGATGCCACCTTTTAGCAAATGTTATCTATTAAGAATGCCTGGCTATCCTTTCTCCAACAGATTAATCTTGAGGTGCATTTGCTGGTTTTCATTGGAGATCGTAGTTTAAATTTAACCTAACTAATCTATTTAGTGTATCAGTAACAGTAAAAAACCCTTTATCGTGACAGACAACCCCAAACTTTTGTATGATGTATGTTGTGATTAAAATAACTCGATGTTTTTAATCAATTTTCTGTATTGGAGATCGTTATGCAAAATACAAACATTCGTTTTTGGGTTTTGGTTAGTATTGTAGCTATTTCAGGTTTCAGTCAAGGGATGCTTTTACCTTTAATTGCAGTCATCTTTGAGACTAGTGGTGTCTCTTCATTTTTGAACGGATTAAATGCTACAGCCTTATATATAGGTGTATTATTGGCTTCCCCTTTCATGGAGCAGCCCCTAAGAAAATTCGGATATAAGCCAATCATCTTGATTGGTGGATTAATTGTGATTATTTCACTTGCCCTCTTTCCTGTATGGCAATCATTTTGGTTCTGGTTCGTCTTACGTTTATTAATTGGGATAGGAGACCATGCTCTTCATTTTGGTACACAAACGTGGATAACCGACTTTTCTCCTGCTAACAAGCGAGGCAGGAATATATCACTTTACGGACTATTTTTCGGAATAGGTTTTGCAATCGGTCCTTTAATGACACCTTTAGTACATATTAATGAAGCTTTACCCTTTATACTATCATCGGTTTTATGCCTAATAAGCTGGTCATTTCTATTTTTACTGAAAAACGAACATCCTGAACAAGACGTAGAGATGAATTCCTTTTTTGATACAATGAAAAGATTTTCAGCAGCTTGGAAATATGGTTGGGTTGCCTTTTTACCACCGCTTTCATATGGATTCCTTGAGGCTTCTTTAAATGGCAGCTTTCCTGTCTATGCCCTTAGAATAGGATTAGATGTAAAAAATGTCTCCTTCCTATTGGTTTCATTTGCAATTGGTGGGATTGTTTTCCAACTGCCATTAGGAATATTGAGTGACAAATATGGAAGAAGGAAAACTTTAATAGCCATTCTAACACTTGGGTTTATAAGCTTTACAACAGCTGGCTTTCTTGAGCAATCATTTTTTCTACTCGCTTTATGTTTATTTATTGCCGGCATGTTTGTTGGCTCCACCTTCTCACTGGGTATTTCCTACATGGCTGATTTGATGCCTAAAAATTTGCTACCTACAGGGAATATTATGTGCGGAATCTTCTTTAGTCTCGGAAGCCTAATTGGGCCGTCTTTTGGGGGACTTTTTATTCAATATATTAAAAACATAAGTTTCTTCAGTATTATTAGCTTTTTGTATTTAGCAATTCTTCTGCTCATTTTGTTTAAAGGTAGAAAGACCTCTATGGTTATCGCGAATCAGCATTAAAAGTCCGACTATCAACAAAACAAGTTGATAGTCTTTTTATTTCTTTTTACCTATTTTTCCAAAAATCGTTAGATGCGGAAATCGAACATATCTATAATACTTCGTATTATTTGCTTGAAGAGATCGCCGAATAACTTTAAGAAAAGCGCAAGCGCGACTTAGTCAGCCCCGAAAAGAGATGGAAGATTCTGATGACTAGGGCTCTTAAAGCTCTCTAGTGATTTGGCGCTGGAGCTAGTCACCATAAATACTTGATTCAAATTATACACATTCTCTTTTCTGCAAACACCAGACCACTTGAAGGGCCTGGTGTTTTTGTGCACATTTGATCATTTTGATTCATATTATAAAAAAAGTTTTGCAAGACTTCACAATTAGAGCCTATTTTATTTTTAGAAGACATGATATAATTAAATTATAATAATTTTAATATAGGAATATCTCTTGTAATTTTGCTGCTGTCATACCTGACGGCAGCTTTCGCTATTTTATAAGGGTACTGATTCTGATTATTTTTCTCAATTAGAAAATAGGAGGCGATAATAATGGAAACTGAAATTAGAACACAATCTTCAAATAAACCAAGCATAAGTAACGTTAATAAAAAGAGACGCTTTCCTCTGTTTACACAAATAAAGGAGCATGGAGAATTAGTCGCAGCAATTATATCTGGCCTTATGATTTTAGTAGGGTATACGCTCACAAAAACTAATGGAGACAATCTTGCTGTGGCTATGTTTTTAACTGCTTTTATCGTCGGTGGATTCGCTAAAGCAAAAGAAGGAATTGAAGATACGATCCAAAATAAAGAGTTAAATGTAGAAATGCTGATGATTTTTGCTGCAATAGGCTCCGCGATTATTGGTTATTGGATGGAAGGGGCTATTCTCATCTTTATTTTTGCATTAAGTGGGGCTCTTGAGACTTATACAATGAATAAAAGTCATAGGGAAATATCCGCATTAATGAAAATGCAACCAGAACAGGCAACCTTATTAGCAAACGGCACTCAAAAAATTGTAAGTGTTTCAAGCTTAAAAATAGGAGATCGTATCTTAATTAAACCTGGCGAAAGAATTTCCGCTGATGGAAAACTTATTAGAGGTCAAACAAACATTGATGAGTCAACTATTACAGGGGAATCTCTACCTGTCTCTAAAAGTATTGGGATGTTTGTTTATGCAGGTACTGTGAATTTACAGGGGTCAATCACAGTAGAGGTTAACAAAAAAAGCAGTGATACCCTCTTCCAAAAAATTATTCAGCTTGTTCAAAATGCCCAGAGTGAAAAATCACCTTCACAGTTGTTTATTGAAAAATTTGAAGGTTTATATGTTAAATGTGTGTTAGCTGCAGTAGGTATAATGATGTTTTTGCCATACTTCTTATTAGGTTGGAGTTGGAATGAGACCTTTTATCGCGCAATGATTCTTTTAGTTGTTGCATCACCATGTGCACTTGTTGCCTCGATTATGCCAGCTACCTTGTCAGCGATATCTACTGGCGCTAGACACGGGATTTTATTTAAAGGTGGTATTCACCTTGAACAACTAGGAAACCTTAAAGCAATTGCTTTTGATAAAACCGGAACTTTGACTAAAGGGAAACCCGAAGTAACCGCAACGATTGTCAGGGAAGATATCTCTGAACAGGACTTTATTCATCATATAGCGTCAATTGAACAACACTCTACACATCCATTAGGACAATCAATTGTTTTGCATGCTGAACAAAAACTTGGCTTAAAACTGTTACAACCTGATGGGATTGAAGATGTTCCTGGATGGGGAATCATAGGGACAGTCAATAATAAAGAATGGAAAATTGGGAAAGCAGAGTTCGTTGGTGAAACCATCGCAAAACAATTTAACAATAACATATCTAATCAACTTGCTTCAGAAGGAAACACAATTATATATGCTAGTGACTCTAAAGGAATTATCGGATTAGTTGCGCTAAAAGATACTGTTCGTACAGATACAGCAGATTCGATTAAGCAATTAAAACAATTAGGCATTCATACAATCATGCTTACTGGGGATGGCGAAAAAACAGCATCTGCTATTGCAACCGAAAGCAAAATAGATGACTATATCGCTGGATGCTTACCTGAGAACAAAGTCAAACATATCAAGGACTTGAAGGCCAAATATATAACTGTCGCGATGGTTGGCGATGGAATCAATGATGCCCCTGCCCTTGCAACAGCAAATGTAGGAATTGCAATGGGTGAAGGTACAGATGTTGCGCTAGAAACAGCTGATATTGTATTAATGAAAAATGACCTCACGCGAATTGCAGAGGCTGTTCAACTGTCAAAACGAATGAACCGCATTATTAAGCAAAACATTATTTTCTCAATCACGGTGATTATGCTTTTAATCTGTTCAAACTTCCTTCAAATCATTGATTTACCTTTTGGGGTAATAGGTCATGAAGGAAGTACCATTCTAGTTATTTTAAACGGACTTCGGTTATTAAAAGCGTAAGTAAAGCGATTTTCGTAAATTTTTCACTTTTGCACTGGCCAAAAATTTATCAATACTCTTGAAAAGAGAGCATAAGATAGGAGCGTCTAAGGTTATACTTAGCGCTCCTTATCTTATACTGATACCTATCTTTCTGCCCTAATCCTCTTACAATTTAGGATTGCATTGATTTCGCCACCAATAATAATAATCATCCCTGATAAGTAAAACCAAATCATAAGAACAATAATCCCACCTAGACTCCCATAAGTGGCTGAGTAATTCCCAAAAGTGCTTACATAATATGAAAATCCGAGGGATACAAACATCCAACCGAACGTGGAAAAGATAGACCCACTTAACACTTCCTTTAATTTTAGCTTTTTGTTTGGAGCGAAGTAGTAAAGACAACTAAACACAATAAATAAAATTCCAGCACTAAACAACCAACGAATCGCATTCCAAACACTTAAAAACTCTGATGAAAATCCGAAAGCTGAGAAAATAAACATCCCAATTTGACGACCAAATACTGGTAGTAATAAAGCAACCACAATCACGATAACCATTCCAAGTGTCAATAAGATTGACATTCCCCTCGCAACTAGAAAATGTCTACTTTCCTTCACATCATAGGCTCGATTAAATGCACGAACAACAGCGTTGATTCCGTTTGATGCTGACCAAATAGTAGCAATAATACCGAATGATAAAAGTGTCCCATTGTGAGAACCGATTATAGAGTGTAAGTTTCGCTCAATCATCTCAATCGTACCTTCTGGTGCATATTCGCGTACACTGTTTAAAATATCAATATCTGAAATCGGCAAAAAACCTATTAACGTTATACTAAAAATGAGAAAAGGAAATAGTGATAGTAAGAAAAAGTAGGCTAACTCTGCAGAAAGCCCTGCAACTTCATCCTCATTGAATCGCTTTATAAGATCTTTTATAAATTCCCAGCCTTTACTTATACTCATCAAAACACCTCTATTCCTCAAGCCTCCTGTTCTCGTCTACAGACTTGAAACTTGTAAAAACATCTTGAGTATCTTTTATCATATTTATCATTTCAGGAGTTGTACGATTTAATTCACTTACTTTCCCTGTTATAAATCGAATATCCTCTGACACCTGTTCAAGCGTCGTCCGAACCTGGTGGATATTTTCCTTCATCTCACTAGCAACTTGCCCTGGATGTTTAATAAGATGGGCTGCCTTTTCCCCGGCTTTTATCGTCCCATTGACCACTTGTTCTCTTGTTTCACGGTCAAACAACGAAATCGCAGCACCTACGACTGCACCAAGCAGCATTCCTTCTACCATTTTATTTCTAGCCATAAAATACAATCCTCCATTTTATATAACCTATTTTGATTTATTTAAAACTAGTCCAACTATAAATGTTTCTCTCTCCTAATTGTCTCTAATAAACCACGACAGCCACTTGAAATCAAATCATAAACCTCATCAAAATTACCAGTATAATATGGGTCTGGGACATCCTCTATTTTACTGTCTGTTACATAATCCAATAATCTTCCTATGTACCCTGTTTGTTTGTAACCAGCAATTCTTCTTAAATTCCCTAGATTTTCTGCATCCATTGCAATAATATAATCGAAATTAACAACATCAGTATTGACCACTTGTCTAGCCTTAATCCCTTCATGACTTATTCCCTTATCGTTTAAAACTTGACGGGTTCCTTCATGAGGAGGCTTGCCCACATGCCAGTGTCCTGTACCTGCTGAATCCACTTTTATTTTATCATTCAAACCAGCATCGTTTAGCATATTTCGGAAGACTGCTTCAGCCATTGGAGACCTGCAAATATTACCTAGACAAACAAATAACACATTAACCATTTTATATCCCCCTCCTACATTTCTTTTAATATAAAACTGACTTCGTAAACTTTGTTGCTTTTAAAAGGTCTTTTGAAATTACTTTGAATTAAGTAGAGTGGCATCTTTTCTTGCTAAAATAAAAACCATAATTCTGAAAAAAATAGTGTATTTTCTATAATTAGGTCACCTAGCAACAATATTTCAGAAAAGACCTAATATAATTATAATCAAAACTGCAAGTTTAATGAAATAAGGAGAAGAATAAAGGAATAGATTTATCGCAAAACATGATACAATAGTAAAAAGGATATTTCGAAAGGATGAAACTTATGGATTTAACTCAAAAATCTGTCGAAAATGTTGAATTTATGATTGAAAAAATAAAAGACAAGCTTAAGGTGCTTAATTTAGGTGCGATAAAACCATCACACTTCGATGAAGAGATGTACGAAGAATTAACAGAGATCTATGATTTAGTGATGAAAAAAAATTCTTTTAGCCCTAATGAGATGCAAGCATTAGTTGAAGAGCTAGGCTCACTACGTAAAAAATAGTACATAACAAAACACAGTTATAACCTTTTCCTCCTCTGCATATATGTGTATAAAGGGGGAGATGGTTATTATGGTGGGAATGTGGTTAACAACACTTGTCATGTTTGGTTTCCTCATTTTTGGGGTCGTTTTTATTATTTATGTGTTAAGGTGGGGGATTGAACCACATGATGCAGTTAAAATTGATCCATTACCAAGTAATAAGAATCAAGATTCTCCAAAAAAGTAACGAGACGAGGTTGTTCTATTATTAGGACAACCTTATTTATTAATTTCATTTGTACGGGGTGAACGTTGTTTGGATACAGTAACACATACACTTTTTGGCATGACTTTATATGGAGCAATAAATAAAGAAAATGATTCAAAGGCAACAAAAAAGTCCCTTTTACTCGCAACAATTGGAGGAAGCCAGATACCCGATATTGATGTGATATCAAGATTTTGGGATACAGAAGGACTTTATCAGATGTGGCACCGGGGAATTACACATTCATTATTCCTTGTACCAATTTGGGCACTCGTTTTAACACTACTTTGTATCGTTCTTTTCAAGGTAAAAGACTATAAACGATTATTTTTCATATCGTGTATTGCCGTATTCATACATAATACGAGTGATCTTTTCAATGCATGGGGGACAGGCTATTTTGAGCCATTCTCCTCCATTCGCATTACTTTTGGAGTTATTCCGATTGTTGATGTCATCTTTTGGTTAATTATGATTTCATCAATGATTATCTCTAAGTACATAAAGCAGAATCGACATCAGTTATTTCGTTTAGCATGGCTACTAATTGTTTTACACGTATCTATTCAATCTGTTCAAGGATACTTTATATATAAGCAATATGAGAACAACTATGATCAATTAGCACTTTCTGCTAGCTTTATTCCCTGGAATTATACGGTCATTGGTAAAAGTGATGATATTGTTGAGATTACTGATGATACTTTATTTACTAAACCAAAGCCAATGTATACATTACATTCACAAGATAATGCAAATTTAGAAGTACTTTTTAATCTTAATCCAAGTGCTCATACATTATATCACTGGTCTCCTTTTGTTGTGGTTGTTGATGATGATACAAGACTAGGTATTTATGATCCACGTTTTTATATGAATGGAGAATCGTTTTTATTTGAATATATAGTAAAACAATAATTTCAAAAGAGAAAACCAGCTGATCATTTATCAGCTGGTTATTTCTTTTGCAAAGATAATTTATTTATTAAACACCCTTAAACGCTTGACGATAAATTTCAGCTAATTCTGTTACAAGAGGTAACTTCGGATTAGCAGTAGTACACTGATCTTCAAAAGCACGCTCTGCTAAATAGTCAACTTTAGCTTCGAATTGTTTCTTAGTTACACCATTCGCCTCAATGCTCATCGGAATGTCTAGCTCTTTAGCTAGCTTAATAACAGCTTGAACTAGGCTTTCAACACCTTCTTCTGTTGTTCTAGCAGGTAATCCTAGTGTTCTAGCAATTTCAGCATAGCGTTGGTCTGCAATAAAGTGCTCATATTTAGGAAATGAAGCAAATTTCTTAGGTTTAGATGCATTGTAACGAATGACATGCGGCATTAAGATTGTATTTGAGCGTCCGTGTGCAATATGGAATTCGGCACCAAGCTTATGAGCTAAGCTGTGGTTAATTCCTAAGAATGCATTGGCAAATGCCATACCCGCAATCGTAGATGCATTATGCATTTTCTCACGAGCTACTGCGTCACTTCCATCATGATAGGCACGAGGTAGATATTCAAATACAAGTTGGATCGCTTTCATTGCCAATCCGTCTGTGTAATCATTCGCCATAATTGAAACATATGCTTCAAATGCATGTGTTAAAACGTCCATACCTGTATCTGCAGTAATTACTTTTGGTACGGTCATTACAAAAGTAGGGTCAACAATCGCTACATCTGGAGTTAACTCATAATCGGCCAATGGATACTTAATATTATTAACTTTATCTGTAATAACAGAGAATGAAGTTACTTCAGATCCTGTACCAGAGGTTGTTGGGATTGCAACGAATTGAGTTTTATCAAGCTTTGGATATTTAACAACACGTTTGCGAATATCTAGGAACTTTTGTTTTAAGCCAAAGAAGTCTGCTTCTGGGTGTTCATAGAACAACCACATTCCTTTTGCAGCATCCATCGCTGAACCTCCACCAAGCGCAATAATGACATCTGGTTGAAAAGCCATCATCGCTTCTGCACCTTTCATAACTGTATCAATTGATGGATCTGGTTCAACATCTGAGAACACATCGACATGAACTAGGTCTGGGCGTTGACGAAGATAATGAGTAACTCTGTCTACATAGCCAAGCTTCACCATTCCAGGATCTGTTACGATGAATGCACGTGAAATGTTAGGGATTTTTGCTAGATATTGAGTTGAGTTTTTCTCAAAATAGATTTTTGGTGGAACTTTGAACCATTGCATATTATTATTCCTTCTCGCCATACGTTTTACGTTTAATAGATGAATCGCTCCAACGTTAGATGCTACTGAGTTTTTCCCGTAAGAACCACACCCAAGAGTTAATGATGGTAGGAAAGCATTGTAGATATCACCAATTGCACCTTGAGAAGATGGAGCATTAACGATAATACGGCATGCTTTCATTCTGATTCCATAGGCTTTTTGAACTTCTTCATTTGTAGAGTGGATAACAGCTGAGTGACCAAGACCACCAAACTCAAGCATTTCTTCTGCTCTTTGTAATCCTTCACTTGTAGAATTTACTTTATAGCATGCAAGTACTGGGCTTAATTTTTCTCTTGATAGTGGGTAGTCAGGACCTACACCTTGTAGCTCTGCCACTAATATTTTTGCATCAACTGGCACTTTAACTCCTGCCATTTTTGCAATTTCGTATGCTGATTTACCAACAATATCCGCATTTACTGCGCATGTATCTTCTCTAATCACAAGTTTAGACACTTTAGCAGTTTCTTCAGCTGATAAGAAGTAGCAGCCTTTATCAAGCATTTCAGCTTTCACTTCTTCATAGATCTCTTTATCGATGATTACTGCTTGCTCAGAAGCACAAATCATTCCATTATCAAATGTTTTTGATAAAATTAGGTCATTAACTGCACGTTTAACAACAGCAGTTTTTTCAATATAGCACGGAACGTTACCAGGGCCTACACCAAGTGCCGGCTTCCCAGTACTGTAAGCTGATTTCACCATTCCTGCTCCACCAGTTGCAAGTACTAGTGCAATTCCAGGGTGGTTCATTAATTGTTTCGTTGCTTCAATTGACGGTAACTCGATCCATTGAATACAATCTTCAGGTGCACCATGCTTCACTGCTGCGTCACGCAATACTCTTGCAGCTTCACTACTACATTTTTGTGCAGATGGATGAAACGCGAAGATGATAGGGTTTCTAGTTTTAATGGAAACTAATGCTTTAAACATAGTTGTTGATGTTGGGTTTGTTACTGGAGTTACCCCTGCCACTACACCAACTGGCTCTGCAATTTCTACTAAACCATCGAAGTCATTTTCATTAATGATTCCAACTGTTTTATCGTATTTAATATTGTTATAGATATATTCTGTTGCAAAAATATTTTTAATGACCTTATCTTCGAATACTCCACGCTTGGTTTCTTCAACTGCTAGTTTCGCAAGTGGCATATGTTGATCTAAACCAGCTAAAGCCATTTCTTTTACGATTTTATCAATCGTTTGTTGGTCAAATTCCAAGAAAGCTTTAAGTGCCTTTTGTCCTTTTTCCACAAGTGAGTCAATCATTGTTTGAACTTCGTTTTGTTTTGTTACTTCTTTTTCTTCAACTGCCATTGTAAACCCTCCTATTTGTGAAACATTTCACATATATCTTTTAAAAAATAAAACACATAAAAGTTTGTGATATATTTCACATGTTCTCTCTAAAATAAAATGTATAATCGGTAATTACTACCATGTATACATTATAAAACCTTAATTATAATTTGTGTGTGAACAGTTTGTGAATTGTTGAGCAAGTGTTTGTGTATATTTTTTTACTTTATTCACAAGCAGGATTTCTTAAAATTTTTGTTATTGAAATATCATTATACATTCTAGTATTCTGTTTTAGTAAACATACAAAATTGGTGGTCCAAACGTATGAAGGAATTGTCTTTCCTTCCTCAATCATCATTGCTTCAAATTCATCGCCTATAAGCTCTTCAAACGCCTCTAATGTGTAAGTTTCAGTATCTGTTGAAAAGTCTTTCCATTCGCATAGTATCATGCTTAACCCTCCTTGTAGTATCTTTTCTCTCTACACTTATATTATAGCAGTTACTAAACGTAATTAACTTGCTAATAATGAACAATTTATGAATTGAATTCACTCTGGGATTTGCTTAGTATTAGTGCTGATACAATCTTCTTTTTCTTGCTAAATACTATTTTATGTATATATAAATCTTGATTATAAATAATGGAACAGTATGGAGTTCGGACAGTTTGGAGTTCCTTGTGGCAAAAGCTGTCTGAACTTGAGCCTACTTCGGACAACTTAGGGAGCCATGCGGCAAAAGCTGTCTGAACTTGAGCTTACTTCGGACAGCTTTAGGAGCCATGCGGCAAAAGCTGTCTGAACTTGAGCCTACTTCGGACAGCTTAGGGAGCCATGCGGCAAAAGCTGTCTGAACTTGAGCTTACTTCGGACAGCTTTAGGAGCCATGAGGTAAAAGCTGTCTGAACTTGAGCCTACTTCGGACAGCTTTAGGAGCCATGAGGTAAAAGCTGTCTGAACTTGAGCCTACTTCGGACAACTTTAGGAGCCATGCGGCAAAAGCTGTCTGAACTTGAGCCTACTTCGGACAGCTTAGGGAGCCATGCGGCAAAAGCTGTCTGAACTTGAGCTTACTTCGGACAGCTTTAGGAGCCATGCGGTAAAAGCTGTCTGAACTTGAGCCTACTTCGGACAGCTTTAGGAGCCATGAGGTAAAAGCTGTCTGAACTTGAGCCTACTTCGGACAACTTTAGGAGCCATGCGGCAAAAGCTGTCTGAACTTGAGCCTACTTCGGACAGCTTTAGGAGCCATGAGGTAAAAGCTGTCTGAACTTGAGCCTACTTCGGACAACTTTAGGAGCCATGCGGCAAAAGCTGTCTGAACTTAAGCCTACTTCGTACAGCTTTAGGAGCCATGCGGCAAAAGCTGTCTGAACTTGAGCTTACTTCGGACAGCTTGGAGAGACAAACGACAAAAGCTGTCTGAACTCGAAACTACTTCGGACAGCTTTACAATCCAAGTATCAATAGCTGTCCGAACACTCAACGACTTCGGACACCTTTAAAAACCAAGCGCATCAAGCTCTATCTGAACTCTCACCAACTCTAGACAGCACTTTCCGTAAACAAGCAAAAGTGTTTAAACTGTTCACTTCTCTTGGGCTTTTCCATCGAAGCCCAAGAAATAGTCCTATTCCAAATAATTTACCCCAGTTCCCAGAAAAAAGATTGTGAAAATTCAATCTTCATGGTACTATTTTAAAAATATTATTGTTCAGTTTTTAGGAGGTCACTTTTTTGACTACATTAGAGGAGCAGAGTTTTCAAAAAGAAATTTTATCACTATTCAATTACTTTCATAATCATCCCGAAGTAAGTTGGAAGGAATATGAAACAACACAATATATAAGAACGTTTTTGCAACAATTCCCTTGCAGAGTGACAACGTTTCCTGATCATACTGGCCTTATAGCTGAAATCGGTAGTGGCTCTCCTGTTATTGGAATTCGTGCTGATATTGATGCGCTATGGCAAGAGGTTGATGGTGTGTATCAGCCTGTTCATTCTTGTGGACATGATGCTCATATGACGATTGTTCTTGGTACATTATTGCGACTTTTGAATAAGACAGTTCATCAAGGAACGATCCGGTTTATTTTTCAACCTGCTGAGGAAAAAGGTAATGGAGCGCTTAAGTTAATTGAAAAGAAGGTAGCAGATGATCTTGACTATTTATTTGGTGTTCATCTACGACCTTATCAGGAACTAGAAAACGGGAAGGCTTCACCAGCAATTTACCATGGCGCTAGTGGATGTATTACAGGTTCTATTCATGGTGATGATATGCATGGCGCAAGACCTCATCTAGGGGTAAATGCGATTGAAGTAGGTGCAAGTCTTGTTCAAATGCTAAAGCAAATTGTATTAAATCCGATGACACCCTATTCTGTCAAATTAACTTCGTTCCATGCTGGAGGAGAAAGTTTTAACGTTATTCCTGGCTCAGCAACATTTAGTATTGATCTTCGCGCTCAAACAAACGAGGCAATGGAGGAGCTACAGTTAAGAATAGATCAAGTTTTTCGTACTCTTAGAACCCTTTATAATGTTGAAATAAAAACTGAAATGCCAGCAAACTTAGTCGCTGCAGAAGTTAATGATGAAGCCCAAGCGCTTTTATCTAAGGCAATCGAAGAGGTTCTTGGTTATGACCGATTAGCTGAACCAATTGTTACAACAGGTGGAGATGACTTTCATTATTACACAGTAAAGAACCCGTCCATAAAAGCAACTATGCTGGGATTGGGGTGTGATTTGGCACCTGGATTACATCACCCACAAATGAGTTTTAATAAAGATGCGATTTTTACCGGAATTGATGTTTTAGTCAAAGCTGTTGACATCACTCTATCACGTTCAGTCGGGAAGGAAAGAGAATTATCAATAGCAAAATAGGAGCCTAGTCGGCTCCCATTTTTTGTCAAAACTTACTATTTATCTTTGTTTCATAGTTTTTGAACATTGCTGAATTGGAATTACTTTTCCTCGTTTTCATGACTTGGTTTAATCTTAGCTTTTTTTGAGTAAGTTTCCCTTGCAGCTGTGCTCTTTGACCATCGTCTTGACATTTATCAATCAAATCTTCAATGGTTAATAACTCTTTTCTAAGCTCTGTCTCTTCATTTATAATCCCTGCATTTTTCATCATTTTATATGCCATTCGAAGCTCCTGAGGAATAGCGGATAGATCTTCAAGCTTTAACTTTTCTCCTAATCCGGGTAAATCATTAAATTCACCATCTTCATATGCACGTCGAATTTTATCTTCAGATGCAATCTGTGAAAAGTCCATGGTTAACCCCTCCTACTTTTTTGAAGTGGATCACTCTTTTAATATTATTATTTTACTTCTTTTTCACAGTTATTTACAGTTTTAATCTTAATTAATTTTTACCAACATTTTTTAAAAAAGTTAAAATAATATAAGCAGCCATTTTACTTGTCATATCTCTAAAATCGATTGTTGGGTCAATTTCAACAATATCGATTGCTTTTACAAGAGAACAAGAACTTACTATTTCTATAGCTTTAAGTAAAGTCGCGCTATCCAACCCACCAGGTCCAATTGCTGGACAACCTGGAGCAAATGCCTGATCTAATACATCCACATCAACAGAAAGATAAATCATATCCACCTCTCTTGAAAGGTAGTCAATCGCTTCCTTCACGATTAATTCGATAGATTTAGTTTGAACATCCTGTACGGTAAAAACCTTTACCCCTTTTTCTTTGGCATAATCTGAATATGCTTTGCTATTCATGAAGTCACGAATACCAATTTGAACAAGGTTTTTCCCCTCAATATAGTTGCCTTCTATTAAACTACGGAAGGGTGTACCATTCGTTGGACCTCCGTCATCAAGATTTCTTAGGTCATGGTGGGCGTCGAATTGGATCACACCCACTTTACTTTGTTTAGAGAATGCCGCAATTGAAGGAAAACTTATGGAATGGTCTCCACCCAAAATAATCATATGATTGGGTTGATGGTCTATTAAAATCTTTTCAATTGTACTTTTTATTCGAGATTGTGATTCGGTAATATCTGTTGCATGCATCACCACATCTCCGAAATCTGTTATAAGACTATTAACTAAATCAATCTCTGAACTACTACAATAGGTTGTAAATGACTGTAACATTCTCCTAATTACTGTGGGTGAAAAAGATGCCCCTGAATGACTAATTGATGATTTCGATAACGGCACACCTATTAGGCCAATTGAATGATTCGCTGTTTCAGCTGAGTGTAGCAGTACATCCGCTTTTGTAACAAACTGATCATTAAAAACAGCTTTCCCTGCTGCTTTTAGATAATCCATCTTCATTGCCCCCTTTTATAGACCACATGACCGTTTTTAAGCACTGTGTTCACATGATTCACACCATAATGATAAGGAATATATTGATAGTTTGGACTATCCCAAATCACTAGATCTGCCGGACGATGTAGTGCAATTTTCCCTGCAGTCTTCTCTCTGTTTATCGCGTGCGCTGCATTTACAGTAACTGCATACCATATTTCCTCAGGTGACATTTTTAATTTTAATGCTGCTAATGACATGATCAATTGTAAATTTTCCGTGGGTGAGCTTCCTGGATTAAAATCTGTCGATAAAGCAACAGCACATCCCGCATCAATCATTTCTCTTGCTCTAGCATTCTTGTCTTTCCCTAGATAAAAGGATGTTCCCGGAAGTAATACCGCAATGGTACTAGAGTCGGCCAATTGCCGTATTCCCTCATCAGATGCTCCAACAAGGTGGTCCCCGCTTCTTGCACACAGTTCAACCGCTAGCTCTGTACCACCTAAAGGATCAATCTCATCAGCATGTATTTTCACATCAAATCCTCTTCGTTTTGCAGAGGTTAAAAACCTTCTTGACTGCTCTACTGTAAAAACACCCGTTTCACAGAAGATGTCGACAAACTCTGCTAAGCTCTCTTCTTTTATTACATCCAAGAGGTTCTCCATTTCTAGTAAAAATTCTTCTGATTGCTGCTTATATTCTGGAGGGATTGCGTGTGCTCCTAGAAAAGTCGAGACGAGATCGATACAGTGGATTTCATTCAACTTTTTGACAACCCTTAGTTGCTTTAGCTCGGTTTCAGTATCTAAGCCATAACCACTTTTCGCTTCCACTGTTGTTATTCCATAGCTTAATAAACGATTTAAATGAAAATAAGCTTTATTGAGTAATTCTTCCTCGGTGGCTTCTCGTGTAGCTTTAACCGTTGATAGAATGCCCCCTCCTTGTTGCAATATCTCTAAATATGGAACTCCTTGTTGTTTTAATGAAAGCTCATGCTCTCTGGATCCACCGAATATTAAATGTGTATGAGAATCTACTAATCCTGGAGTAACTAATTTCCCATCAGCATCTATAACTTCCTTCGCTTCTAGCGTGTTAGCATCTTTTTCGAAACCTGCAAATACAATCTTGCCATCCATAATTCCCACAGCTGCATGCTCAACAATGGGTAAACTCTGAAGTGCATCCCCTCTCACAGGTTCGTTTGACCCTGTATCCATTGTTAGCAACTGCCCAATATTGATTATGAGTGTATCTACTTTCTTAATCATTTTTCTCCTCCTGTCGCATCGGAATGACTATGTGATTTTCCTCGGCAACCTCTACAGCACGATCATATCCAGCATCGACGTGACGAATGACTCCCATTCCAGGATCAGTAGTTAATACGCGTTCTAGCCTTTCTTGTGCTAAACTAGTTCCATCTGCCACCACAACCATTCCGGCATGTAGAGAATAGCCCATTCCGACACCACCACCATGATGGAATGAGATCCATGAACCACCTGCAGCAGTATTAATTAACGCATTTAGAATAGCCCAATCGCCTACAGCATCACTTCCATCCTTCATCGCTTCGGTTTCACGATTTGGAGAAGCAACAGATCCACAATCTAAATGATCCCGTCCGATAACAATTGGTGCCTTTAACTCGCCTTTGCGAACAAGCTCATTAATCGCAAGCCCCATTTTAACCCTTTCACCGTAGCCTAACCAGCAAATCCGTGACGGCAGCCCTTGGAATGCGACCTTCTCTCCGGCCATTTCAATCCAACGTAGAAGCGGTTCATTGTCAGGAAAAAGCTCTTTAATCAGTTGGTCGGTACGATAAATATCCTCTGGGTCCCCAGATAAGGCAGCCCAACGAAACGGACCTTTGCCCTCGCAAAACAATGGACGGATATAAGCTGGAACGAAGCCTGGAAAACTAAAAGCATTTTCCACACCTTCATCTAAAGCAACCTGTCTGATATTATTACCATAGTCGAAGACGATTGAACCACGCTTTTGAAACTCAAGCATTGCTTTTACATGGTTAGCCATACTTTCATTTGCTTTCGTTACATAGTCTTTTGGCTGACTTTCCCTAAAACTTAGAGCTTCTTCTACTGTAAGGCCAACAGGTATATATCCATTCAAGGGATCATGGGCAGAGGTTTGATCTGTTACAATATCAATTTTCACCCCTCTTTTTAATAGCTCATGATGGACTTCTGCAGCATTTCCGATAAGACCAATGGATAATGCCTCACCCTTGTCTTTTGCTTCATAAGCCCACATTAACGCTTCATCAATAGAACCTGTCATTAAATCACAATATTTCGTATCAATTCGCTTCTGAATTTTAGCAGGATCCACGTCGACAGCAATTACGACTCCGCCATTCATCGTAACAGCTAGGGGCTGAGCTCCTCCCATTCCACCAAGTCCAGCAGTTAGTGTAATTGTTCCTGTTAAGGAACCGTTAAAATGTGCTTTGGCAACACTTGCAAAGGTTTCATAAGTCCCCTGAAGAATTCCTTGGGTACCGATATAAATCCAACTCCCTGCCGTCATTTGTCCATACATCATAAGACCTTTTTGATCAAGCTCGTGGAAATGCTCCCAATTCGCCCATTTAGGTACAAGTACCGAGTTAGATAACAGGACTCTTGGAGCTTGTTCATGAGTTTTAAAAACACCTACTGGCTTACCTGATTGAATTAGCATGGTTTCATTTTTTTCTAGCTTTCTAAGAGTAGCAACAAGCGCATCAAATGCTTCCCAGTTTCTTGCAGCTTTTCCAATTCCACCATATACAACTAACTCTTCACCTTTCTCAGCTACCTCTGGATCCAAATTGTTATAAAGCATTCTTAATACAGCTTCTTGCTCCCAACCTTTGCATTCAAGCTCTAATCCTTTTTTTGCTCTTATCGTTCGTTTTACTTGTTTACTCATTATTTAACCTCCTTAATAGTTGGTGTTGAATTTTTACAAATCATACCGGCAAAGTCAAACTCCTTAAGCCAAGTAGTAACAGCCTCAATATCTTTTGAAAATATCCGATCCTTTATCATCGAAGGAACTAGTTTTCTTGCTTCCATATAAAACCCCTTTGTTTTTGTAGCCATCTTCTCAACTCCTCTGTATTCAACCGCTTGAAGAGCACAAATCAGCTCAATTGCTAACACTCTTCGTGCATTTTGGAGAATTTGATAGGCATGCCTTGAGCCAATTGTCCCCATACTCACATGATCCTCTTGATTTGCAGACGATGGAATAGAGTCAACACTTGCTGGGTGTGCGAGTGTTTTATTTTCCGAAACAAGGGCTGCTGCACAATATTGCATAATCATGGCACCCGATTGCAGACCAGGCTCCGGACTTAAAAATGGTGGCAAATCATTAAGCTGTGGATTAACTAATCTCTCTATTCTTCTCTCAGAAATATTTGCTAACTCCGCAAGTGACAACTTCATGAAGTCCATCGCAAATGCAATTGGCTGACCATGAAAATTGCCACCAGAAATCACTTTTCGTCCTTCATCAAAAATGAGTGGATTATCAGTTGCCGCATTCACTTCAATTTCAAGTTTTTCCTTCACATAATTGAGCACCTGCCATGACGCACCATGAACCTGTGGAATACATCTTAATGAATAGGCATCTTGTACCCTTATCTCGCCTTGAGTGGTTGTTAATTGACTATCATTCAAGTATTCTCTTATTCTTTTAGCTACATCAACCTGTTCTTTGTATCCTCTCACCTGATGGATATCGTCATCAAAGGCATCAATTATTCCTCTTAACCCCTCAAGAGTAATCGAAGAGATGAGTTCACTTTGATATGCTAGCTGCTCAGCTTCTAGGTAACCAATAACCCCCATCGCTGTCATCGCTTGAGTTCCATTGATAAGTGCTAAGCCTTCTTTTGCTTTTAAGGTAATAGGTTCAATCCGTTCATTAGAGAGTGCATCTATTGCTTTTTGCGTTTTACCTTGATACACCACCTCTCCCTCTCCCATTAAAACAAGGGCAAGATGCGAAAGTGGTGCTAAATCGCCGCTAGCTCCGAGTGACCCTTGCTGGGGTATTACCGGATGAATCCCTGCATTAACTAGGTCTATGAGGATTTCAATCACCTCTGTTCTCACACCTGAATATCCCTTCAGTAATGCATTAGTTCTTAACAAAATCATCGCTCTTGAAACTAGCTCTGGAAAAGGATCTCCAACGCCACAGGCATGTGAGTGAATTAAATTTAATTGAAGCTCTTCTACATCACTACAATCGATATAAACATCAGCAAACTTCCCAAACCCTGTAGTAATTCCATAAATAACTTTTTTTGACTCAACTATTTTGTCAACAGCTTTTCTGCTTTTCTCAACTGCTTCCATACTATCCTTTGAGGCGACAACAATTTCATTGTCATAAACCACTCTCTTAATCTCTTCTAGTGTTAATGTATAACCTGTTAAAATAACCAACTCTGCTTCACCCCTTTATCAAAATAAAGAAAAGGGCTGTATCACAAAACATTCCTTAAAATGTTTGTAATACAGCCCCCTATAAATCCACTAAAAGCTCTAGGCTCGTATCTTTATGAAATTTTAAATATGATTAATTCCTAAACCAATAGTCTCATGCTCTAACCCTCTAACAGGTGCACCAATCGTCCCGTACAAGGCAACTGCTAGCCACTCGCCTTCTTGTTCACTTTCATATGGGGTTCCTCGAACAATTGAAAACCTTAACCCCACAGTCCGAAGCATATTACCCAGTTCTACCTGTCCTCTAGTTACCCCATGCATTGCTTCAATGATGGCATGGTATAAGGCATGCATTTCACGATATAATTCACCATCTACAATTCCTTGCCGTTTGGCTGTTGTTTCAATTGCAGCGACAATTTTCTGAAGCTCCATTGATCCAACTTTCCCCTTACAATATCGCCATTGCAAACGGTCAAGTTGTGATATGGCTGCTTGTTCTTCCTCTTTTTCCTCAGATAAAACAAGCAATAATGCATTTTTACCTAATCTGTCTTTGTCGCTCTTTAGCATGTTTATCAACACCTGTGTCTAAGAATCTACTACTGACTATTAACTACTTCTATTGTATGTGTGCGGAAAAACGACTGTCAATGATTAATTACCACATTTTAACAAGTTATCATTCTAATCTATTAGCAGAGTAAAGCTCGCTACACCCGCTGCCTTACCATAATCTTCTCTTGATCAAAACCAAATTTCCGATATAATTCATGAGCATCACTTGTGGTTAAGCGGAATTTTGTATCCTTTAATTCTGGGTGATTTAACATACATTCTACTAACCACTTTCCGAGCCCATTTCCCCTGAACTGTTCATCTACAATCACATCTAAGATCCATGTCATTACTGCTCGATCAGTAATTGCTCGTGCGAATCCTATTTGCTTATTATCACAATATATCCCAAAGCAAACTGAATTCTGAATTGCTTTTTCAATGACCTCTCTCTCAAGATCCTTAGCCCAGTAACTACCTAATAGGAGTCTCAGAACCAATTCAATCTGGATTTTATCTTTGTCATCACTTATGAGAAATTGACCTTTATTCCATTCCATATGTCTCATCCTTATTTTAAAATTTATTTTATTATATCCTTGTTCTACGTTTTAACTAAATCCTTTCTTTTTGACATAGACCCCCACAAATCGACAAACTACTTTGAAATCTATAATGGGGTCAAGTATGAAAGGATAGGAATACACATGTTTTCTACAATGGAACTTGGAATTGATTTAGGAACAGCTAACATACTTGTATATAGTAAAAATAAAGGAATAATCTTAAATGAACCGTCTGTAGTAGCAGTCGATACGGTTACAAATAAAGTCATTGCTGTCGGTCTAGAAGCAAAAGAGATGATCGGAAAAACACCTGGCAGAATTATTGCCGTTCGCCCATTAAAAAAAGGTGTGATCGCCGACTATCATATGACTTCAGAAATGCTTAGACATATTATGATCAAAGCAGGAAAAAAGCTTGGTTATTCACTACGAAAACCAAATCTTGTTGTATGTACACCTTCTGGAGCAACATCTGTAGAGAGAAGAGCCATTCAGGATGCTGCAAGAAATAGTGGGCAAAAACAGTTCACCTTATTGAAGAACCAATTGCAGCTGCAATTGGTGCAGATTTACCAGTTGATGAACCAACAGCAAACGTGGTTGTCGATATCGGTGGGGGTACAACTGAGGTAGCGATTATTTCCTTCGGTGGAGTTGTTACGTACCAATCGATAACAGTAGGCGGTGATCAATTTGATGAAGATATCATTCACTACGTTCGAAAAAAATATAATGTACTCATCGGAGAGCGCACAGCAGAGCAAATAAAAATGGAAATTGGGTATGCTCCAATTAAACATCAAAAAGAGATTATAGAAGTCAGAGGAAGAGACTTAGTAATGGGATTGCCAAAAACGATCACATTATCCTCTTTAGAGATTCAAACCACTCTTCAGGATGCCTTATTTCATATATTAGAAGCGGTAAGATCTACTCTTGAAGACTGTCCTCCTGAGTTGAGTGGAGACATCGTTGATCGTGGTGTTATACTGACTGGCGGAGGAGCACTTTTAAAAGGCCTTCAGGATTGGCTAAGCGAACAAATTCATGTCCCTGTTCATATTGCACCAAATCCACTAGAGGCGGTTGCTATTGGCACCGGTCGTTCGTTAAGTATGATAAAAAAGCTACAAGCAATATAAGAGACCAGAAAAGCACTAATGGCATTCCATTAGTGCTTTTTGATTTCTTTATACTTCTATCTTAACCACGTACCCAGCATCTTGCATTTTGTGAATAATTTGGTCAATATGTGTTTGATTTTTCGTTTCAAGGGATAATTGAATTTGAGTTTGACCTGGAAAGACTTTTGCACCAATTCGTTGATGATTAATATTTAACACGTTTCCGTCAAGTTCTGCGATTAATTGTAGCAACCTTTGTAGATTTCCTGGCTTATCGGTGATCGTTGTAATAACTGAAAGAAATCTTCCTGATTCAACCATCCCATGTTCGATAATTCTAGATATAAAGTTCATATCTACATTACCACCAGTAATGATCGGGACAACATTGGCATTTTCTATTGGAATTTTATGATACAACATAGCAGCTAATGAAGTGGCTGCTGATCCTTCGACAAGTAACTTATTTCGTTCGAGTAATAACAGCATCGTTCTGGCAATTTCCATTTCTTCAACAATAAAAATATCATCCACATATTGCTTAATTATATCAAACGTGAGCTGGCCAGGCTTTTTAACGGCAATTCCATCAGCCATTGATGGTAATGACTTTGTAACGATAGGCTTGTTTGCTTCCAACGATTCTTTCATACTAGGGCATGCCCTTGATTCTACTCCAAACACCTTGACAGATGGTTTTAATGCTTTTAACGCAAGAGCTACCCCCGCTATTAATCCACCTCCACCTACAGGACAAACAACGGCATCTACTTCAGGTAATTGCTCAAAAATTTCAATCCCAACGGTACCCTGACCAGCAATAATCGCTAAATCATCAAATGGATGTACAAATGTAGCGCCAAGCTCCTTTTGTAGTCCCAGGGCATATTCGAGTGCCTCATCAAAAGTCGTTCCATGTAGCTCCACATTCGCACCATATCTTTTGGTAGCCTCGACCTTGCTCAATGGAGCGCCTTTTGGCATAACAATTGTACAAGGTACATTTAGTTGACTACTTGAGTATGCAACACCTTGTGCATGATTCCCAGCTGACGCTGCAATGACCCCTTTTTCCAATTCCTCAGGGGTCAGTGACATCATTTTATTATAAGAACCTCTCGCCTTGAACGACCCTGTTTTTTGTAGATTTTCGAGTTTTAAATAAATTTCATTGTTACCGAGCTTACTAAATGTCGTTGAGTGATCCAGATGAGTGTAATGGACGATACCGTGCATCTTCGCTTTTGCTGCCTCTATATCTTTTAATGTAATCATCACTTACTATCCTCCAATTTAAGGAAAAATCTTTATGATTTAGTGTTCACAGTAAGCGTGCATTTATTCTGTTACCATAGGCATTTATGGAGCACTTAGCTATAGATTTTTAATGTCTGACGAGGTCACCTAACGGCAAGGATTGGGGTTCACTTATTTTCCGGGATCTATGCCTTTATGATTCAGGCTAAAGATTCGTCGACTTTCTCCTTAAAATACGGCGGCTTTGACGCACCATACGGCCACTTCTTCTACTTATCCGGCGGGAACTTCTTCACAGCTTGATTCTGAACCTGGAATACGGCGACTTTCTCCTTAAAATACGGCGGCTTTGACGCACTATGCGGCGACTTCTACCACTTATCCGGCGGGAATTACTTCACCGCTTGCTTCCGAAGATTAAGTCCGTATAATTGTGTAAAAAGAAAAAGGGTTCATATTATTCACTCTTGGCTACAATGTTTTCAACGACGATAAACATTAGAAAAGAGGAATAATAATGACCCAATTACAGTTTACCCTAGATTTGGAAAATTTAAAAGAATCCGTTATAAATTCTGATATTGAAGCAGTTATCAAATCTGCGATTGTTTTGGTATTAAATAATGTCATGGAAAAAGAGAGAGATGACTATTTAAACGTAGCTGCCTATGAGCGGTCCGCTGATCGACGTGATTATCGTAATGGTTATTATGAACGTGAGTTACTCTTGAATGTTGGTAAAGTCACGCTTAAGGTACCAAGAACTCGTAATGGTGAATTTTCAACCTCAGTATTTGAGAAATACGCCCGTTGTGACCAAGCTCTAGTTATCTCTATGTTGGAGATGGTTATTAATGGTGTATCAACTCGCAAGGTCACTCAAATTGTAGAACAGCTTTGTGGCGAATCTGTCTCAAAGTCATTTGTTTCGTCACTTACTCAAAAACTTGATCCAATTGTTAATGATTGGGCTAAACGACCTTTAAACACTAGATATTTCCCCTACCTTTTTGTTGATGCAATGTATATAAAAGTTCGGGAACATCATCAAATCGTCTCCAAAGCAGTTTATATTGCTACAGCGATTACGGATAAAAACAAGCGTGAAGTTTTAGGGTTAAGTGTGGATCATGTTGAGGATTTTGAGAGTTGGAGTCGCTTTATTCAACAGCTTAAATCGCGTGGGCTTCAATCCCCAAAACTTGTTATTTCAGATGCACATAAAGGGTTGCAAAAGGCAATACAACGTGAATTTATAGGTACTAGCTGGCAAAGGTGTTATGTGCATTTTAAACGGAATATTATTAACAAGCTGCCAAAGAAAGACTCTGCTGATATTCGTAAGATGATAAAACGAGTGTTTGAAGCAATAACGATCGAGGATATCCGTACTTTTAAGAATGAACTAATGAGTCAATATGGGGATATCCCAAAATATGAGAAGGCTCTTCAGATTTTTGAAGAAGGTTTCGAAGATACCATTCAGTATATGAATCATCCCGAAGGTATGCGATGTTACCTGAGAAGTACCAATTCTCTTGAACGCTTAAATCAAGAAGTACGAAGAAGAGAAAGAGTCATTAGGATATTTCCGAATACACAGTCTGCTTTTCGTTTAGTAGGTGCAGTCTTAATGGAATATCAAGAGAACGCATACTCCCGGAAGAAGTCCCTATAGTATTTTTTTCGAAACTTCCAATTATGGTATTGTGGCATATCCAGGAGAGGCTATCAAAGTGAAAGGCCTTTGACAGCCTCTCCTGGATATGCAAAAGAAAAACCATGGAAGCTTTCGCAAAAAAAAATGTAAGGGGAGACCTAACCCCAAACCTTGAAAACAGTTGAAAACATTGTATTAGTATTTTACACAATATTATGGACTTGACTCTTCCGAACCTAGAATACGGCGACTTTCTCCTCGAATACGGCGGCTTTGACGCACCATACGGCCACTTCTTCTACTTATCCGGCGGGAACTTCTTCACCGCTTGATTCTGAACCTGGAATACGGCGGCTTTCTCCTTAAATACGGCGGCTTTGACGCACTATACGGCCACTTCTTCTACTTATCCGGCGGGAACTTCTTCCGCTTGATTCTGAACCTGGAATACGGCGGCTTTCTCCTTAAATACGGCGGCTTTGACGCACTATACGGCCACTTCTTCTACTTATCCGGCGGGAACTTCTTCACCGCTTGATTCTGAACCTAGAATACGGCGACTTTCTCCTCGAATACGGCGGCTTTGACGCACTATACGGCGACTTCTTCTACTTATCCGGCGGGAACTTCTTCACCGCTTGATTCTGAACCTAGAATACGGCGACTTTCTCCTTAAATACGGCGGCTTTGACGCACCATACGGCGACTTCTACCACTTATCCGGCGGGAACTTCTTCACCCCTTGTTTCTGAACCTAGAATAAGGCGACTTTCTCCTTAAATACGGCGGCTTTGACGCATCATACGGCAACTTCTTCTACTTATCCGGCGGGAACTTCTTCACCGCTTGATTCTGAAGAGCTACCCATTTGGATAGCTCCTTACAGTCAAGTTTAATAAGTTGACTGTGAACAGTCGCCTTGCAATGCAGATAGTTCGTTTCAACCACTAGACAGTCACCTAATGTATACTGTCAGTCTCTTAAAACTTTATTATATATACTCATCTAATTAAAATTCTTTACTGGTACCTTCATAAATACATTTAAACCAATCTTTTTACAAATCGTTACATAATGCATTAAGGTTAGAAGTACTGCCCCCATGTTCATTCCAATTATAATCCCTTCCATTTGAAGCTGCTGCAGTGAGCCTAAAATAAACATCATTAAAAATGCGATAACATGAGACCATATCGTGTGAAACAGAGCATCCTTTAATAGCCCTAATCCAATAAGATAGGCTTGCATAGGAATCACAAAGAAATGAAAGAGAAAATATGGCCATAGCATTTGCAAATAAACCGTTGCGGCTGTTGATTCAAAAAACAAATGCGTGAGTGGATCTGCAAAGAAATAAAATAAACAAATCGCTGGAACACCATATAGCATCGTAAAACGCAACACTTTCTGGAGAAGTTGTTGAAGTTTAACTAGATCCCCATTTGAGTATGCCTCCGAAACAGTTGGAATTAGTACAATTAGTAATGAATGAGCAATAAATGCAGGGAAAAACCCAATCGATAAAGCAACACCCGCCAATAATCCATAATGCTCAGTTGCGACAGCTGCAGGCATTCCCGCCCTTATAAGTGCTGCCTTCACTAAAAATGGTTGGATCGCATGTGTCACAGAATGAAAGATTCTAAGCCCAGTTGTTGGTAGAGAAATCGACATCAACTGTTTTCGCACCTTTTTTACACTCATCAATGCGTTTGATTGTTTATTCAATACTCGGACTCGTACAAGATACTCATAAAAAAGGTAAGCAAACACGAAAATATCACTAATGACCAATGTTCCTAAAGCAATCAGTATCGCATAATCCAAGTTAAAGTCGAACATTTGATAAATAAAAACAAGCAGGATTAGCTGAATTGCTTTTCTTAAAAAATTTGAAAAAGCAATTTTCCCCATTTTTTGTACTCCCATAAAATAACCACGGGCAATGGATGTAAAAGAAATGAGTGGAATTAACATCACGACCAACCAACGTACAAGTGGATGGTAATCATCAAAAATGGAAACATACGGTAAGATAAGTGACGCTAAAACAATAAACAAGATCGTCATCAATACTGTTATTTTCATAATATGTTGAAGCATGTTGCTATGGTATTTCCTTTCATTCTCTGCAATTAACTTTGAAACTGAGATTGGTAATTCTAAACTAGCTAAAATGACGACTAAAAAAATAGAAGGTAAGATGGTCATATACAAACCCATTCCTACTTCACCAAGTTCCCTTGCAAGAACCATGTTCACTAAAAATTCTATACACTCACCAATAAAAGCAACTAATATTAAAACCAATGTTCCTTTTAAGAATGTACTCATGTTGTCATATCCCCTTCTTTTCATTGCAAATTACCAAGTATCCACTAACAACCTGGTTTATTAACGAAACAAGCTTTCTTCTAAGATATGAGACAAGTTACGAAAATATCGTAACTAATTTTAAGACAAGTCAAAATTTACATTCCTTAATTTTCGCTGTTCATCTTTAAACCTTTTGAAATCTCATATATAATCGAATATGTATGTTTTTATGAAAATCAAGTTAACCATTATCCTTATATAGAAAAGGTGAATATAATAAATGAGTGTTTTAACAGTTAAAAACTTAAGTCATGGGTTTGGAGATCGTGCCATATTTAATGATGTATCCTTTCGCCTATTAAAGGGTGAGCACATTGGGTTGATTGGTGCTAATGGTGAGGGTAAATCAACATTTATGAATATTATTACAGGTCAATTACAGCCTGATGATGGAAAAGTCGAGTGGTCAAGAAATGTTCGTGTTGGATATCTTGATCAACATGCTGCCCTTGAGCGCGGCTCATCCATTCGTGATGTACTCAAAGGTGCTTTTAAATATCTTTTTGATTTAGAAGCCGAAATCAATAACATTTATAACAAAATGGGCGAAGCGTCTCCAGAAGAACTAGAAAAGATGTTAGAAGAAGTTGGTACACTTCAGGATATCTTAACGAACAATGATTTCTATACAATTGATGCTAAAGTTGAAGAAATTGCTAGAGGACTAGGCTTAGAAGATATTGGCTTAGATCGTGATGTCCATGATTTAAGTGGTGGACAACGTACAAAGATTCTTCTTGCAAAGCTTTTACTAGAAAAACCAGATATTTTATTACTAGATGAGCCGACAAACTATCTCGATGAGCAGCATATTGTCTGGCTTAAACGATATCTACAAGAATACGAGAATGCATTTATTTTAATATCACATGATATTCCTTTCCTGAACAGTGTAATTAACTTGATTTACCATATGGAAAACCAAGAGCTTAACCGCTATGTTGGCGACTATGATAATTTCTTGCAGGTACATGAGATGAAAAAGCAACAGCTTGAATCTGCTTATAAAAGACAACAACAGGAAATTTCCAAGCTTAAAGATTTCGTTGCTCGTAACAAAGCAAGCGTGGCGACAAGAAATATGGCCATGTCTCGTCAGAAGAAGCTAGATAAAATGGATGTCATTGAGCTTGCGAAAGAAAAACCGAAACCTGAATTTAATTTTAAAGAAGCGAGAGCATCAAGTAAGCTCGTTTTCCAAACAAAAGATCTTGTAATCGGTTATACTGAGCCATTATCAAAACCATTAAACCTAAAAATGGAGCGCGGCCAAAAGATTGCTCTAATGGGTGCAAACGGTATTGGTAAAACAACTTTATTAAAAAGTATTCTCGGACTTAATAAACCTATTTCAGGAGAAGTTGAGCTGGGTGATTATCAATATATCGGATATTTTGAGCAAGAAATAAAAGAAGCGAATTATAATACTTGTATTGAAGAAGTATGGAATGAGTTTCCTTCTTATAATCAAGCAGAAATTCGTGCGGCATTAGCTAAGTGTGGTTTAACGACGAAGCATATCGAAAGTAAAGTTGAAGTGCTTAGTGGTGGAGAAAAGGCAAAGGTACGTTTATGTAAGCTGATTAATAATGAGACAAACATCTTGGTTCTTGATGAGCCGACCAACCATTTAGATGTTGATGCGAAGGACGAATTAAAACGCGCTCTAAAAGCATACAAAGGTTCAGTAATAATCATCTGCCACGAACCAGAATTTTATCAAGATGTGGTTTCAGATGTTTGGAACTGTGAAACTTGGACAACCAAAGTATTCTAAACAAACGATCATTTAAAAATAGTTAAAAAATAAACAAACGATTGTTTAAAATAAAGTTCATTTCAAACAATCGTTTGTATAAACACCTGGTTTATTATGTAACAGGTTCCCCTGTGTGGGAGAAAATTGGATTTAACACCCCTATTAGCATCTGAAATAGTAAAAAGCTCGGAGCTTACCGAGCTTTTTTTCTTATAACAAAGCACCCTTTCGTTCAATAAGCGATTCCTACTTCAAAGTCCCATCCCGCCATAAAAGTGGAGACCTTTGGACCCAGATGACGAAATCAGCATGATAAGCTGATAAAATAAGGGGAAGAACTTCCTTTATTTAGGTGCTATGACTAAAAATTGCTAAAATAGAGGTTAAATTTCCCGTTATTTACTTAAAAACATGAAAATGTGGTGATTTTTCTTTGCATAAAGGTAAAACTTCCCCTTAATTACCCCTAACCTAGCTAAATTCTGCAGTATAAAGGGAAAATTCCCCTTATTTTAAGTACGTTTAATCACTCGATTTTTTCCTATGCTATACATATATTTAATCAGGCAATTTAGCAAAGAAATTGAAGCTGAATCATACTTATTATGCATCGGATAAATTAGCAAGCTAAAAACGAGCTAATTTGAAGGTTAAATCCCATTAAGTCAAGACTTAAAAATAAATGAAGAGATCAAATAGCTATACTAATTGGTCTCTTCATTCATTTGCTGAGCGTATTGTTCTTCGCGTCAACGGAACTGTAAGCATTTAAAAGTATTTTATATCGGTTTTTCCTCTGTTTCACTATTTAGAAAAGCTTCTGCTGCTTCATCCTCTTTTTTAAGCATTTCCACACGTGAGGTAATTTTGTTAGGATCCAATCCATTACCTAAAGAACCATATAAATGGTTTTTCCTTGGATCAACAAGTTCATTACCATTAAAATATACTCGTGGTGTTTTCCACAAGGCAATAAGTGCTCGAATTAGCGGCATTTCGTGATACCGCTCAGGCCACATCCGTTTAATATGCTGTTTCACAAGTGGATAATATTTAGAGCTCATACCAGGAAATAAATGATGCTCCGTGTGATATGAAAAATTAAAATGTAATACATCGACCCATTTAGGAACTGTAACAGTAAGACTGTTGGCTAACGGATCATTCACAGGTACTAATGGATTTAGGCGATGATTTGTAGAAATGTAGCCCATCACGATAAAATTTGCAATCAATAATGGCAGTAAAAATGCAAATATCCATTTTGTCGGCCCTAAAATAAATAATAAACCAATCCAGGTTGCCCAAGGTAAAATTAATTCAATCCATACTTTTGGACGCTTTTTTACATTAAACTCTTTAATATACACCATAAACATTTTTAATGAATGTGCCGTAAATTGAATGGCCAAGGAACAAAAGCATACAAATGCTCGAAACGATAAAGGTAATTTATAGATCCAACGCAATATAGGTTTCTTCATCATGGCCTCAAGGGTTGGCCAGGAATCCGGATCATTTTCATCATCCTGCGTATGAACATGATGTGTAAGGTTATGCCATTTTCTCCAAAGACTTGGTCCTGTACTTAATGGCCAAAAAGCAATTGCTCCTAATACGTCACGCAGCCATGCGGTTCTCACCACAGTTCCATGTAGAATCTCATGCCCAAGAAAGCCCATGGCTGCAAAGCTTGTTCCTAACACAAAAGCAAGCACCAAATTTACTATCATCGGTAAATCAAACAATCCAATCACTAAAAAACATGCAATTATCACTAATAGATAAGCTAGTCCACCCCATAATCGAGCTGGTACTGGCTTAAAAGCTTCTTTCGGCATATGTGGCTTAATTCGAGCTGCATACCAACCGAACGTATGTAATTCCTTCATTTTCACCCTCCACTAATGTACTAACTTTGTAGCACTGGATTAATTTTCTTTAATTTGCAACAAAAACCACATTTTTATACTAATTTAGATAAAAAAATCCTCACTTTTTCAACAAGACTTTCAAAGTTCTTAATTTTGAATTAGTGGTTGGACTTCTTGGATCCGCTTAGTGAACAACTTTTTTAACTTTACATCAAATCCGATGGGCTCACAAGTGAATATTTTCTTTCCAGGAAATTGCTTTTGAAAAGATTCAGTGATGTTTTCAATCTCAACTGTGAAACCTCCTGAAAATAATAAATACGGAATAACGTATACTTCTTCATAAGTTTGTTTTAATACATTTTCTAATTCGTCTGAAAAAGTTGGGGTCGACATATTTAAATAGCAAGTAAGAACATCAAACGGCTGATTATACCTGAGCTTTTGTGCAATTTCTTCAAATTGCGAAAGTGCATTTTTGTCATAGCTGCCATGACTTACTAGCAATACAGATTTAAATTTTTTATTTTTATAATCATGAACACTAAGACGGTCATGGAGAATCTCGATTATCATTTCATCACATCCAAAAGGCTTACCATAATAAAATAGAATTCTTGGATATATTTTTTGAGCCTTAAAAATTTCCCCTGGGATATCTTGGTTTGCATGTGCCCCCGTTAATAATAAGATTGGCATAATTGTAATTGATGTAGCTCCTTGTGAAACAAGCATGGATATTGCTTCCAAAATGGAGGGCCTTGCTCCTTCAAGAAAACCATATCCTTGTAAAGGAACATCAATTGTCATCATCATTTCCTTCACAAATGAAATAAACTGTGAGTTCCCAGATTCAGTTCTGCTTCCATGACCTGCATAAATCAGTGCTTCCATTCTCTTTCCACTCCTATGCTAAAATTGTAACTTTACCTACAAACTATCAAGCAAGGAAGACCTTGTAGCTTGCTTTGAAATGACAGTATCGCTAATTCCATTCGCTTGTAAGGCATCTCTTGTTTTATCTCCCATACAAAAAACTTTTTTGTTCTGAAGGAACTCTTGGTGGTTGTAGAGATTTTCTTTTAGTCCGGCAATGAAGCAAGACACTGATTTACTGCTTGGAAAAATGACCGAATCAATGGAAGCTTCTTGAAACATTCGTTCATAGATTGGGAGGTAATCTTTATCTAATTGGATTGTGCTAGTGATATACACATCTCCTTCTAATTCTCGCTCAAGCCTTTCCTGAACTCCCATACGATGCTCGCATTTTACCGTGAGGAGCTTGCCTGAAGATAAACTACTTTCTCCCGTTAGTTCGGCATTTAGCCCCTTTTTTCTTAAAGCATTCACCGATTTTACCGAAGCTCCAAATATAGCTCCTGTTATCTCCCTGATATCTCTACCACTTTGAAACAACGCTTCAAAGAAATCTTCTACACATTCAGGTGATGTAAACAAGATGTGCTCATAATCACCAATTTTTTGGAGTATAACTTCATCTACTGTTAGTGTACTTTTTTTCCACTTTGGAAATTCTATCACGTCTGATCCTTGATTGATTAAATCGGTAGCTAATTCACTAGATAAGATTCCGGTTCTTGCCAAAAGAATTTGCCTGCCGAATAGAGGTTTATTTTCAAACCATTTTAGCTTACTTCTAAGTGAAATGATATTACCAACAAGAGTAATGGCCGGGTTCGTTAATTGAGCTTTTTTTGCATTTGTCGTTATTGAAGATAAAGTACCCTCTACTGTTTTTTGTCGTCCGTAGGTTCCCCATTGAATGAGAATGACTGGAGTATTTTCGCTTTTTCCATAGTGAATTAATTTTTCACAAATGGTTTGGAGGTTAGCGATTCCCATGTAAAACGCAATGGTATCGATTCCTTTCGCAAGACCCTCCCAGTTTATTTTTCCTTCTCCATCATTTGATTTATCGTGTGCTGTCACAATGGCAAAACTCTCACCATACTCGCGATGAGTAACCGGAATTCCAGCGTATAAAGGGGCAGCAATTCCTGAGGTGATTCCAGGTATAATTTCAAACGGTATTTCATGATTGGCTAATTCCTCTGCTTCTTCCCCTACACGACCAAATACGCCAGGATCTCCACCTTTTAACCTTACAACCGTTTTTCCTTCTAACGCCTTTTCCACTAACAATTTATTAATTTCATCTTGTTTTAAATGATGTCGATCTGGCAGCTTACCACAATAGATTTTTTCACATGAGGAAGAGGAAAAATCAAGTAGACTCGGGTTTACGAGGCGATCATATAAAATGACGTCTGCTTTTTGAATTGCCTCAAGTCCCTTTATCGTCATCAACTTTGCATCTCCAGGGCCTGCTCCAACAAGATATACTTTCGATATTCTCATCCTTTTTCCACCTCTTTTATTGGCTATTTTTCGTAAACGATTGATTGTGAAAGGTCTTTTAGATTCACTATGAACTAAGTCTTTAAATAAGACAATTAGAAACAATCATTCAGAAAAGAGCCTTTTTATTAGAGAAAAGGAGCAAACTTTTAAAAGCTGCTCCTAAACTGATTATCCTTTAACTAAATATACTATTCCGTCAAGCACTTTGGTAGGGAAAGTTCTGACTTTTCCGTGATCAGGTGCCTGAACTTCACCAGATTGTAAAGAAACTTTCCAATTATATAGAGGACAAAATACATATTCCCCACTAACAAGTCCTTCTGCAATGGTTCCACCTTTAGGATGTGGACTTTTATTTTCAATTGCATAGATTTCACCGTTCGAACATTTAAAGATCGCAATACTTTCATTTTCTAGTTGTACTACCTGTCCCGCTCCTATTGGAAGATCACTTATTTTAATAGCTTCAACATATGTGTCTGAACTTATCATTTTCTTTGTCCCTCCTCCTAACATTATCTTGTTACATAGTATTTATCTTGTATTTCTTTACTTTCGATTGCTTCCTGCCATGGTTCATTATATCTCTTTAACGTTTTATCCAAACGTTCGTTTAATAGCTTTCTAGCATTCTCATCTTCTAAAACTTCTTTAATATGATCGAAGCCCATTCGTTCAATCCATGGAGCTGTACGCTCTAGATAGTTTGCTGTTTCACGGTAGTATTGGATAAACGCACTTGAAATGTCCATCACTTTTTCTTTTGTTTTGACAGTACATAGTAGATCTGCAGCTCTTAAATCGACTCCACCGTTTCCGGCAACATAGATTTCCCAGCCACCATCAATTCCTACAAATCCTAAGTCCTTAATTCCAGCTTCCGCACAGTTTCTCGGACAAGCAGAAACACCCATTTTCACTTTGTGTGGAGTATCTAACCGTTCAAATTTCTTTTCTAGATCAATCCCAAGTCCCATTGAATCTTGGGTACCAAATCGACAGAAGGTTGCACCTACACATGTTTTTACAGTTCTTAAAGTTTTACCATATGCATAGCCAGATGGCATTCCAAGGTCTTCCCACATAGCCGGTAGGTCTTGCTTTTTCACTCCGAACAATCCAATACGTTGACCACCCGTTAATTTAACTAATGGTACATTATATTTCTCAGCGACTTCAGCAATTTTCTTAAGGTCCTCTGCTGTTGTCACCCCACCATACATTCTTGGTACAACAGAATAGGTTCCGTCTTTCTGAATATTTGCATGCATTTTCTCATTAACTAGTCGTGAATCTCTTGCATCTCGATATTCGTCAGCATATATCATTCCAAGATAGTAGTTCACAGCTGGACGGCATTTTGAACAGCCTTCCTCATTCTTCCACTCTAAAACATTCATAACCTCTTTAACCGTTTGAAGTCCCTTTGCTTTGATTTCGTCAATTACATCTTCGCGGCTTAATGTTGTACAGCCACATATTGCTGTTTTTTGTTTTGTTTGATCAAATTGATCACCAAGTGTATAAGCTAAAATATCAGCCACCATTGGCTTACAACGCCCACAAGAACGACCTGCATTTGTACACCCACTTACTTGCTCCACAGATGTTAAGTTCTGTTCTTTTATCGCAGAGACAATCGTCCCTTTGGTCACACCATTACAACCACAAACTAACTCTGAATCTGGCATTGAGGCAACATCACCACTATTATCTACCGCCCCGCAAGTTCCTTGAAGAATGTTCACACTTGTCATACCACTAACATCTTCTTGACTTGTTAACATGTTAAATAAACGATTTCCATCTTTTGTGTCACCATATAATACAATCCCAGCTAAACTGTTATTTCTGATGAGAATTTTTTTATAAACACCATCAAATTCATTTTGAACAATAATCGATTTAGTTGTCTCATCTTCATAGATTTCTCCAGCAGAAAATAAATCAACACCAGATACCTTTAACTGAGTACCCACAATTGTTCCCTCATAAGGTTTTGGTTGTTTCCCAGCTAAATGCTCAGCCAATACTTTTCCTTGCTCGTAAAGTGGTGCCACCAAACCATACGTGATCTCTCGGTGCTCTGCACATTCTCCTACTGCGTACACATTATTCACATTTGTTTCCATGTAATCATTGACAACAATGGCTCGATTAACATATAATCCGCTGTCTTTTCCCAGCTGTATATTTGGAACAATTCCAAGCGCCATCACAATTAGATCTGCTTCAACTTCTGTATTATCACTAAATCTCAGACCAGTCACACGATCTTCACCAAGAATTTCGGTTGTTTTCTTTTCCATTAAAAAGTTCATGCCCTGTTGCTCAAGCTCATTTTTAAGCAGTTTAGCCGCTGCTGCATCGAGTTGTCTTTCCATTAAATGCGGCATCAAATGTACTACGTCTACTGTCATACCGAGGTTAAGTAAACCTCTAGCTGCCTCTAGACCTAAAAGTCCTCCACCAATAACGACCGCTTTTTTATTGTGCTTTGCGGTTTGAATCATTTCTTCACAGTCAGCAATATCTCTAAAACCAACCACTCCCTGTTTGTCTGAACCTGGGATTGGCAAAATAAAAGAGCGAGAACCAGTCGCAATAATTAACTCATCATAGTTTACAACTCTTCCTTGATCGGATACGACTTGCTTTTGTTGCGCATCTATTTTGGCAATAGGCTCATTAGTAAAAAGCTGTATGTTGTTATCTTCATACCACTGCCAATCATTCATAATAATATCTTTAATATTAGTATCACCTTGTAAAACAGTAGAAAGCTGAATTCTATTGTAATTTGGATGTGGTTCTTTTCCAAAAATCGTAATTTCAAATTGTTCCGGAGCTACTTTAAGCAGTTCCTCAATTGTCCTAACTCCTGCCATTCCGTTACCAATCATGACTAATTTTTTCTTTTCCATCGCAAACCCTCCCGGATGTATAGGCTTTATCTTTAATTTTTTGATTAATAATTAAAATTTATATCTTTATTTTAATCGCGAAATATTAATCTACATGTGAACTATGTCACAGTTCACGCTTATTTGTGAATCATTTCACAAATATGACAAAATGTAACCGATTACCTTTCGAGGAGATTAGATTTGTTTTAATGTCACTGTCGCTCTCATATATGAATACGTAAAAAAAGAAGATAACAATTTGTTATCCTCTAGTTTTTTTATGTGAAGCTGTTTTTTTCTTCTTCGCATTAACTGGTGATTTCGACGCTCCAGTGGGTCTCTTCCTAGCAGCAACTTCTGGCTTCTTAACAAATTTCTTTTTATCTATAAGTTCCCCTCTGTAAAAGTCTTTTTCCTGAACTGTTACATTTAATTCTCGGGCATATTGTTTTAAAATCCGTAGTTCACGATCATTTACAATTGATACAACTGTCCCCATTGAAGTAGAGCCTAGGCGACCTGTTCGTCCAGAACGATGTGTATACTCAGTTAAATCTTTTGCTAAATCATAATGGATAACATGGGTGATTCCTTGAATATCCAACCCTCTTGCTGCAACATCTGTGGCTAAAAGTAAGCTTGTTTTCCCTGAGCGAAAGTCAGTGAGAGCAGCTTGACGATCCATTTTGTTAGCATCACTATGTAACATACTAAGGTCAACACCTTTAAACTTAAGCTTCTCAGCTAAAACATGCAAATTCCCTATGTCCCTTACAAACACAAGTCCGCGTATCCCTTTTAATCTTGATAGTTTTGCAATGAGCTCAATTTTTTCTCTCGGTTCACTAACAAAGTAGATATGCTCAACCTCAACACCTGCCGATATTTCTGCTCTCTCTACTCTTATTATCAGGGCATCCTCTGTCACAATATTGTTTAAAATCGCCTCAGCCTCTTTCGTTACCGTTGCTGAAAATAATAGAATTTGGCGATCTCTTAAAGTTGATTTAATAATGTCTTTCATTGTGTTTATATGTTCTGGTACGAGAAGTTGATCTCCTTCATCTAAGACGACCGTCTTTACTTCATGCATTTTTATTTTTTTCTGTTTAATAAGCTCTAGAACACGCCCAGGCGTTCCAAAAATAATCTGAGGGCGATTTTTTAGTTTTTCAAGCTGTCTTTTTACATTTGCTCCACCGATAAAGCTTGCTCCATAAATGTCGCTACCTTCCGACCATTTTTGAAATTCCTGAAAGATCTGCATCACTAGCTCATGAGATGATGCTAGTACGACTGCTTGAACATCCTTTTTTTCAGTGTCTATTTTATCTAAAATCGGAAGTAAGTATGCTAACGTTTTACCTGATCCTGTTGGGGATTCAGCAATAACATCTGTTCCTTCTAGGATTGAAGGAATTGCTTTTTCCTGGATTGGAGTTGGGTTACTGAATTGTGCCTTTTCCCAGGCTTTTCCGATAAATGGTTTCATATTTGATATAACTTGCCATGTATTTGTCATGTGATTCTCCTTTTATGTTGGGGTACTCTTATAAAATTAACTTAGGTTGGAGAGAGTTTGATTCTACTTGATGCAAATATTCGCTAGCATGAATGTCTACCCTAAAAAAAGAAATGCTGAAGATCCACACTAAGTATATTAAATTTCCTAATGATCATTTGGACAAATTCTGCTATCGTTTTGTCGTTGAAACCTCTCGTCTCTTCATTGATAATAAAAGACCTATATTGTTAAAAAGAATATTTATTATCCTTATGTTGCACTTTTTTTGGGGGATATATGATACAGTATGTATTTTTTATGACGTTATCACTATAACATAAACATCTTCATTGTATTATATATTCTTTCCAACTGTGTGATTCGTCTTGTAATTTTATGAGAAATACGGTACGTTTTTATTAAATTATAGGAAAGTCCAAATTTGAACCTTGTTTCGGTGTCTAGCTCCAGGCGCCATCGGCTCTCTGGTCTAACCCATTCGCAACGGATGAGCCAAGATCGCCTTCTGAGATGAATTCAAAGAATTCATCCTAGTCAGCGCCTGTCTTATGCTTGTCGCCGATAGGCGGGCGCCTTACGCTTTTCTTATACATTACTGTGTTAAAGGAGATGTACTATGCTTCAGTGTCGTGAAGATTTATTATTTTTTACAAAGCAATTAGTTAATATAGAGAGTATCGTTAATACATCTGGAGAAAAGGAGATTGCTCAGGTTCTATATACGATGATTTCTTCGTTTCCTTATTTTACAGAGAATCCTAGTCAAGTTATAAAGACTAAAACTGAGCATGATGATTTAGAGAGGTATAATGTTCTTGCTTTTGTTAAAGGTACAAAAGGGACTAGTAATAAAACGGTGATTCTGATGGGCCATATGGATACTGTCGGAATTGATGATTTTAACAACTTGAAAGATCATGCAATATCTCCAGACACATTAAAGGAACAGTTAAAAACAGAGAGTATTCCGGTTGCAATTAAGGAACATGTGGAATCAGAGGATTGGATGTTTGGTCGTGGTGTACTTGATATGAAAAGTGGGGTAGCTAGTCATTTATTTCTATTAAAATACTACTCTGAGAATCCTCATGAATTAGATGGAAACCTTGTATTTGTATCTGAGTGTGATGAAGAAGATGGTTCTAGAGGCATTTTATCAGCATTAAATCAATTAATCTCTTGGAAAGACGAGCATCAATTTAACTATGTCGCAGCTATTAATGCAGACTTTGTATCTCCTAGATATGAGGGCGATGCAAACCGTTATATCTATAAAGGAACGACCGGAAAACTTCTCCCTTCATTTTTTATAACAGGTGCTGAAACGCATGTAGGATCTTGTTTTGAAGGATTAGATCCGAATTTAATTGCCGCAGAACTAACAAAACAAATCAATTATAATCCCGAGCTTTGCAATGAAGCTGACGGCGAAATCACCGTTCCGCCTGTATCATTAAAACAAACTGACTTAAAGCCAAGCTATACAGTTCAAACAGCTTTATCAGCTTATGTGTATTATAACTTCTTTATTTATTCTTGGTCACCAAAGGATGTATTAGTAAAGCTTAAAGAGCAAGCTGAAATTGCATTTGGGAATGTTTTAACTACATTTAAAGAGCGATATGAAAAATATTGTGAAATAAGTGGTGAGCCATTCAAAGACGTAACTTGGCAGCCAAGAGTGTTAACTTATGAGGAAATGCATAGTCAATTAGTTGAAGAATTTGGTTCAGCATATGAAAATCATATGCAAGCGTTCAAGACTGAATTGCTTTTAGATGAAAGTCTTGATACTAGAATGTTTTCAGCAAGAGTGGTAGAAGAAGCGTTTAAATGGATGAAGAATCAAACTCCAACAATTGTACTATTTTATTCTTCATTATATTCACCACGAGTGCAAATTACTGGTGAGAACGAAAATGAGAAAAACTTAATCGATGCATTAGATGAAGCGGTTGACTGGGTTAAGCCTTTTTATAAAGAGCCGATTGTGGTTCGTAATTTCTTCCCTTATATTTCTGATATGAGCTTTGTTGCCTTAAGTGATGATGAGAATGAAATTAACTCAGTCTCCACCAACAATCCTAGTTGGGGTTCAAAACACTATGTTGATTATAGTCAGATTCGCAAGCTAAATGTACCAGTAATCAATATTGGGCCATACGGCTTTGACGCACATAAAAAGTACGAACGTATGGAATTAACATATTCGCTAGAGGTTGTTCCTAATTTGACTAATTTTGTAATCAAACGTTTGTTTAATTGTTAAAATTGATTTTAGTTACTTTTTGCGGTTTGAAATCTTTAAAACCTGATATACTTTTAATAAGCTCCTTTCGTATTATAGCTCTGATCTGAGTTTTAACTGATTAACCTACGAATGTACGAAATGGGGCTTTTTCTGTTGTTTTCTTGATTTTTTTGCAAAATAAAGCCCCTTAGCTCACAGCAAAATACTGTGTACAAGGGGAAACTAATACCATATTAAGCTAATTCCTCTGTCAACTTATTCTCATACAAATCAGCATAAAAACCATGCGCCTTAAGCAGCTCTTCATGTGATCCATTTTCAATCAACTGACCTTCTTTCAACACCAAAATTTGATCAGCGTTTTGAATTGTATTTAACCTGTGAGCAATGACGAAGCTCGTTCTGCCTTCCATTAATCGTTGCAGTGCTTCTTGAATCTTCATTTCTGTAATTGTATCAATGCTACTCGTCGCCTCATCAAGAACTAGCAAAGTAGGGTTAGATAAGATCGCACGAGCAATTGAAAGCAGTTGCTTTTGCCCTTGACTTATTCCATTTCCATCTTGAGTAAGCTCTGTATCATATTTTTTCGGCAACTTCATAATGAAGGAATGAGCATTTGCTAGCTTCGCGGCTTCAACGACATCATCATCACTTGCATCCAATCGTCCATACCGAATATTCTCTTTTATGGTCCCCTGAAAAAGATATGAATCTTGTAGAACAAAGCCCATATTTTTTCGAAGGCTTTCGCGTTTAATCGATTTAATATCATGGCCATCGATCTCAATATTGCCTTCATCTACTTCATAAAATCTAGATAGAAGATTCACTACAGTTGTTTTTCCTGCACCAGTTGGTCCAACAAGGGCAACTGTTTCACCAGGTGATACAGAAAAGGTAATATCTCGAACCGTATTTCCTTCTTCTTTTTCATACGAAAAGGAAACAGACTGAAATTCAACTTTTCCATCCTTAATCAAAATATCTTTAGCATTCTTTTCATCAATCGCTTCTTCTTCTTCATCAATGACCTCAAATACGCGTTCTGCCCCTGCAACCGCAGACAGTAAAGTATTAAATTGATTCGCAAGATCGTTTAAAGGTCTCGTAAACTGTCTTGAGTATTCAGCAAAGATGACGATTGTACCAATGGTGATAATCCCATTAAAGGAAAGTATCCCACCGATTGATGCGATCACAGCAAAGCTAAGATTATTTAACATATTCATTAGCTTCGGAATAAACCCCGAGTAACTCTGTGCCCAATATCCAGCTGTTCTTAATCTCTCACTTTTCTCTGTAAATTGTCTCATTACCTTTTCCTCTTGTGAAAAAGTTTTAACAATCCTCTGACCTGAAACGGTTTCTTCTATAAAACCATTTAATTCGCCTAAACTTTTTTGTTGTTCCTTAAAAAACACACTTGTTCGATTGGTAATCCATCTTAATCCATAAAACATGGTTGGGACAATAATTAGTGTAAGTAATGTTAATAAAGGGCTAAGGTATAACATGACTGACACGGTACCAATAAGCGTTAAGATACTTGAAAAAATTTGAATCACAGAACTATTAAGTGTAGAACTGACATTTTCAATATCATTTGTAATTCTACTCATCAACTCTCCATGCTGCCTTTTATCAAAATACGGGATCGGCAACTTGTGTAAATGCTTGAATAGCTGTGTTCTCATTTTAAAAACAGTTTTTTGGGCAATTCCTATCATCCAATAAGCTTGAAACCACGTTGACAAAGAATGAAAGATATAGATAATAATTAGGCTAACACTTAAAAATAGTAGACCTGAAGGATCTTTTTCTACAATATAATTATCGATTGCCATTCCGACTAAAAATGGACCTAATAGCCCTAAAACTGAACTTATGACAACCATCAATAAAACAAGTGATAACAGTAGTTTATTTTCCGCCAAGTACGACCAAATTCGTTTGATGGTAGCTACCCAGTTTTTCGCTTTCGGCTTTATTTTCTGATTTGTTCCAGTAGTTGTTTGCTGATCTTTTTTCTCAAGGGGCAATTTCTTATATTGAAAAGGTGTTACCAGGTGCTTTAACATTTGCTGTTATGCCTCCTCTCTGTACTGTGACTGATAAATTTTCTGATATAATGCTGATTCGTTTACTAATTGTTCATGAGTACCTTTTGCAATAAGCTGACCATCTTCGATCAGGAGAATCATATCAGCATCAAGAGCCGTACTAATTTTTTGAGTAATGATTAATGTTGTACATGTATAATTTTTAAGTGCTGCCAACAGCTTAGCTTCGGTCTTTAAATCAAGTGCACTTGTGCTATCATCTAATAATAGAATTCTTGGTTTCCTTACAAGAGCTCGGGCAATAGATAATCTCTGTTTCTGACCGCCAGATAAATTAACACCCTTTTGGCCGATCACTGTTTCAAATCCCTTTGGTAATCTTAGGAGTGTTTCATAGATTTGTGCTGCTTTTGTGGCCTGAATCATCTCTTCTTCAGTAGCATTTTCTTTTCCCCAGGCAATGTTCTCCTTCACAGTTCCGGTAAATAATAAAGCCTCTTGAGGTACATAGCCAATTTGCTTTCTTAGTGAGTCTGATTTTATATCACGAACATCTCGGTCATCAATGAGAACCGAACCTTCTTCGACATCATATAAGCGAGGAATTAATTGAAACATCGAAGACTTTCCTGAACCAGTAGCCCCCAAAATCGCCACCGTTTGACCTTGGTTCACTGTAAACGAAATATGGTCTAATACACGTGTGTCAGTCCCAGGATATGTAAAGGAAACATCTCTAAACTCAATTTTCCCATTCAAGCTACTTTCGTTCTCCCCCGCTTCGTCCATATCAATATCTGTATCTAGCACTTCCGTTATACGATTAGAAGATGCTTTTGCTCTAGAAAATGCCATGATGATAAACGAGAAAATCGAAAATGCTCCTGTGATTCTTGTCGCATAGTTAACAATTGCCACTACCTCACCAACCTGTGCATCTCCCAAGTTTACCCTAGTGCTGCCATACCAAAGGACTACTAATATACTTAAGTTCATAATTAATAAAAGCACCGGCATTGTTACTTCCATTAATCTTAGAGCCGAAACCGTTCGATCCTTTAGTTTTTCATTTGCTTTTGTAAATTTCTGAACTTCATATTTTCTTCTTAAGAAAGCCTTGATAAGACGAATACCTATAAGATTCTCCCTCATCACATTATTAACAGAATCAAGTCGTTCCTGTACGGATTTGAATAATGAATTACCTTTATTCATCACCCATACAAGAAAAATAAAAAGAATGGGGATAACGATCAAGAAAATAAGAGCCAGTCTAAAATTCACAATTAAAGCCATAATCATACCGCCAATTATCAGTAGTGGAGCGCGCAGCATAATTCGTAGGCTCATAAACACCGTATTTTGTATTTGGGTTACATCATTTGTCAGTCTTGTGATAAGTGAAGATGTTGGAAATAAGTTAAAATTACTAAATGAGAATGACTGAACTTTGTCGAATATTGCTTTCCTAACATCTAAGCCAAAGCTTTGACTTACATGTGCTGCATAAAAAGAGTTTATAATACCAGAGGTAAATGCCAGGAACGACATTCCTACCATGATTAACCCCCATTTGATAATGACCTGAGTATCCCCTTTAAGGATCCCATCATCAATAATCTTGGCCATAAAAAGAGGGTGTAAGAGCTCTACAGCTAGTTCTACCAGCATTAACGTAAGCGCAATGGTAACGGCTATACGATATGGCTTTAAATATGAAAATACTTTTAACATATAAATCCTCCAAACAGTCTTAAATCTTCGATTCTCTAATATCTTGAATTTTATCTATTATCTATCATACTGCTTTTTTTATTATTTTTAAATAGTTTGAATTTTTATAATTTTGATTTTTGGAACATTGCTTGGATTTAGAGTTTTACCATGATGTTATTTATTTAGCAATGGTTTACCCTGAAAATAACTAGGGTACCGGAGTTCCATTCGCTGCGAATCCACCTGCTTTCCGCGGGGCGGCCCGTGAGCCTCCTCACGAGACCGCTAGATCCCGCAGGAGTCAGGTGGCTCTCCACTCATTCCACAATAAGTGAGCACAATATTTTTTAACCCCAAATTTCAAGGCGGATTTTACAATATAAAGATTTTGAAAACACTTATTTAATGGCGCTGGTAGGTGCTTTCTCAGAAATCCCGTCGAAAAATCGATAAGTGGTTGATATCGAAAATAAATTCCTTCAGTTCGAAAGTAAAATAAGTATTTCGAAAATATTCGACAAAATTTCGAAAATAAACTTCTGACAGGCATCATTTTCCTCCTCACCAACAACATATTTAGCTGTGAACAAGTATATTGCATTCGAATTTCTTCAAATATCAATAAAAAAACAAGACTCGATATGTTATTGATATTTTAATTCAAAATAAAAAGGCATAACCTTTTTCATTTAGGTTTTGCCTTAGTGGAATTAATTTTATGCTTATTTTACTTATATATGTCTTCACAATATTTATTTTACAAGTGTGTGTTTAAAGGCATATATAACAGCTTGGGTGCGGTCATTGACTTCTAGCTTTGATAAGATGTTGCTAACATGTACCTTCACCGTTTTTAAAGAGATAAAGAGCTCCTCGCTGATTTCTTGATTCGTTTTTCCTTGTGCCATATGGAGGAGTACTTCTAGTTCTCGGTTTGTTAACTCCTCATGTAGTGGAGCATCCTGTTTTCTCATTTTGAGCATCATTTTCCCTGTCACCTCAGGCTCTAAGACAATCTGTCCTTCAAAGGTTGAGCGAACTGCATTTGCAATTTCACTCGCTTTTGAGGTTTTAAGCATATAACTTGTTGCCCCAGCCTCCAATGCAGGATAGACTTTTTCATCATCTAGAAAGCTTGTAACAATCACAATTTTCGCCTCAGGCCAAGAGGCAATGATTTGTTTCGTGGCTTCAATTCCGTCCATTTCCTTCATAACTAAATCCATTAAAATCACATCTGGACGAAGAGACAGAGCCAGTTCGACTCCTTTTTTCCCATCCTCAGCCTCACCCACTACTTCAATATCGGGCTGCGCGGATAAATACGAGGAAACTCCTATTCTCACCATTTCATGATCATCAACAAATAGCACCCTTATCATCCTATTTTCACCTCATCTTTGGGACTTTTACTTCCAGCTTTGTGCCGCTATTTAGTAAGCTGACGATTTTCAGCGTTCCTCCTATTTCAGTTGCTCGGTCATACATATTTTGCAACCCATAAGACCCAGGGGTGGAACGCTCACTGTTTACATCAAATCCAATGCCATTATCACTAATCCTTAAAATCACAAAATCATCCCTAAATATAAGGAGGATCTCTAGCTTCGAGCATTTAGCATGCCTAAGTGTATTTGAAACAGATTCTTGGAGAATTCGAAATAGGTGATCTTCCACACCTTTATCTAAATCTATTTCTTCAATTTTCCATGTAATATCTATCGGTACTTTTTGCATTAATTCATTTAATAGTTCCTTCATTCCTTCTTGCAAAGTTTTCCCTTTTAATGCAGCAGGTCTTAGGTGTAATAGTAATGCACGCATTTCTAATTGAGATTGATGAATCATATTTTCAACCATCTTTAACTGCTTTCCTTCCGCACTTTCCACTGAATCTCTTGTTTCAGTAATAGCCGACATTAACATGGAGGCCGCAAATAATTGTTGACTAACAGAGTCATGTAATTCTCGTGCTAAGCGGTTTCTCTCTCTAGAAACCATCTCATGAATTTTCTTTTCATGATCTTCTGCTTTTTCTGTTGCTAGCCTTTGTGACCTTTTTACCTGTTCAGAAATCATCGTTTTAATTGTTTGAATTCTTTTAAGAATTTCATCTAGGTCTGAATCGTTAACTAAAGACTCAAGTTCTCCCTGTGTTCCTTCTTCGACCAACTGTAGGCGTCGTTCAATTTCCTTCAATTGCTTTTTTCTAGAAATCCCTATAAAAAATCCAAACAATACACCAGTCAAAATCGCCATACTTGGGACAATCAAGACGAATGGAACGTCCAATAACTTTCTATACCATAATAAAGACCAATCTTCTAACGGAAAGGTTAAGAAAAAGCCGAGAGATACTACAACTAAGATGGCAATCGAAAATAGAAAAGAGGTGAGGATTGAACGTTGTATCGTACTCATCTTCTCTTCACCTCTAGTTCTCCATATATCATCGAGGTGATGATTTTCACTTTCTGGTTTGCAGATTGATAATCAGCAGTTTGATAAGAGAGAGTTTGGTTAAATGATTTGACTTCCTTATGCTGAAACACCCTTGCCCCACCAACCACTGAAGAGTGATGGATCATAACTTCTAACTCATATGGTATAAATAGGGTAATATTTCCAGCGACATTACGAATCGATATAACAGATTCACCCTCAGGTAAAACGGTATTACTTAAATCAATCACTGCATCACCGAACCCCATATGAATATTAATATCTTGCCATTCATATACATGCTCGGGAGTCTCGACTTTTCCGACAAACGGGTTGGAAAGAAACGGCTCTTTTTTAATAATTCTTTCCGTTTCCTCATCAATAGAGTTGTGCACGACAGGATTTATCTGCTGTGGCGCTTTTTTAGATTTAAAAAATTGAATAATAAAATAAATAATGATTGCTATTAAAAGAACTTTAAATGTACTGCTTGTTAAAATCGTTACGCCAACACTAAAAATACCAAACCAAAAAAAGATCTTCCCAATAGTCCGATGGTACTTAATGCTCCCAAAATAAATGAGTAAACCTGATATAAGGGCGGAGAATAACACTCCATGGTTAAAAAAAGTGACTTCTATGACAACAACGATAGCTGCTAATACAGCCATCCAGCTTCTAAAATCTTCTCTATTAAATTGCATGGGGCTTCTCCCCCCTTCTATTATGAATTAATCTTAATCAAAAGTGTGACGCCCGTGCAAAGAGCGCCACACACAACAATCGTACTTCGACACACACATATTTTCAGGGTAGACATCTATGCTAATTAAAATTAGCACCATGGAGTATGAAAAATTATACTTAGCTTAGTGTCGAGCTTCAGGCGCTATCGGCTCGGGGTCATAAGTCAATCCGGCAAGAAGGTTAAAAAGCAACCTTCTTGCCGGCTCGTCTTATGCCTGTCGCCGATGAACGAGCGCCTTCAGCATTTCTTTTTTCAGGGTAGAATTCCATGCTAATTAAATATCCTCACCATGTATAACGAAAATGTTATTCATCATGTGTGGAATGAGCGGAGAGCCACCTGACTCTTGCGGGATCTAGCGGTCTCGTGAGACCCCACAGGAGCTCAAAAAGCGACGAGGAGGCTCACGGGTCGCCCCGCGGAAAGCAGGTGGATCGCAGCGAATGCAACTCACTAACCTAGGTATTTTCAGGGTAGACATCCATGCTAATTAAAACTAGCACCATGGAGTATGAAATAGTGTACTTACTAAGTGTGGAATGAGCGGAGAGCCACTTGACTCCTGCGGGATCTAGCGGTCACGTGAGACCCCGCAGGAGCCAAAAAGCGACGAGGAGGCTCACGGATCGCCCCGCGGAAAGCAAGTGGATCGCAGCTCATGGAACTTCATCACCTAGCTTATTTTCAGGGTAGACATCTATGCTAATTAAAATTAGCACCATGGAGTATGAAAAATTATACTTAGCTTAGTGTCTAGCTTCAGGGTAGACTGCCATGCTAATTAAAATTAGCACCACGAAGTATGAAAAATGTCTTTCATAGTATGGAATGAGCTAAGCCACCTTTATTCCTATGGCAATCAAACCCTTTACGCCTAGCATATCACTTTCAATTATGAAAGAATATTAGTTTCTTCCTTTTTCATATCTTTTTCTAACTCTGCAATTCGTGAATCAATCGTACTACGATAGTAAGAAGAATTCACTTGTTCTTCAAGACGTTGTATATAACGCTCCATTTCATCAAAATTAACAGACGATTTGTCATACCTTGAATCAACATCAAGCACCTGATTCATCCTAAAATTAGCTCTTGCAATATTTTCTCGACCCATTAGCTCCAGCTGCTTAAGCTTCATATCCTTTAGCTTATGCTTCATTTCTTCGTACTTTCTCTCTAACTCTACCAAATGCTTATCTGTTTGTTCAAGAACTACTTTTAAGCGAGCAGTACGCTCTTCATATTGAGTTTGTTCACTTCGTGCAAACTGGTATAGTTCCTCTTCATTAGCTCTTGAAGCAATTTCTGCTTGATGCTTTCTTTTTTCGGATAATTGCGTAGCATGGTTCAACTCTCTTGTGTATTCTTCTTTTAACTGATGCTGCCTGTCAACTAATTTACGTACCTTTTCAACTTCAGTTTCACACTGACGTAGGTATTGATTTAATGATGCAATCGGATTTTTCTTGTCTTTTTCATCTAAAACCTCATGAAGATCAGCAGCAATTGTATTTTTAATTCGATTAAATAAACTCATTAGACATTCTCTCCTTTAATAATAATTAGAAATTCTTTTTTAACTGTGCCCACTCTTTTTCAAAATTTGTAAAAGGGTCACTTTTTTCCTTCACAGCGTCTTCTGATCGATTCCACTTCTTATACACTAGATAAAGTACATATCCTGCAACAACCGCAAGAATGGCCGGTACATTGGCTACTGCGATGGTTAGTGCGACTAGCGCAAGGAGTCCCCATAGCACTTTCTTCCCTGTTGTTTCTGCTTTCATAAACCCTTTGAAGCCAAAGTATAAAAATACTAAACTAACCACCATTCCAACAAGCGGCCCTACATTAGCTAGTAATACCAATGCAGCAATTAACCCGATGACGAATAAACCTAATTTCCTCATTTCTTTTTTCCTCCTCTCATTTCATGTCTTTATTCTAGCTTTATTTTGGTTTCGGTATAATGAGCCTGAGGTATATTTTTCACTACGACCTGAGGCTTATGATTATCTAAATAAATGCTATCTACTTATTCTTCACAACAAAAAAGAACCAGTTAATTTAACTGATTCCCTTGGAAACTATAATGTTTTGTTTTCAGATAGAAGAGCTTGTGTTGAATGTCGAATGATCAATTTGGGCTCAAATACTACTGATTCAACTGTGTCTTTTTTAATCTGATTACCATTGCTGTTATTTTTAATCATGTCTAAAATCATCTGAGCTGCTTTTGATCCCATTTCGTTTTTAGGATGTTCAATCGTTGATAGCTTTACTTCTGTAACATTTGCTAAAAATGAATCATCATAACCTACAATTGATATGTCTTCAGGAATTGATAAGTTCTTTTCTCGGAGAACATCTAATAAACTGATTGCAAGCTGATCATTATAACAAACAATTGCAGTTGGTTTATCAGTATAAGATAGAATTCTTTGCAATTCCTTTATAGGCTTTGTATCCATTTCAGCTGAACTATAAGTAACAATATTATTTGGATTAATAGGAAATTGATAACTTCTGTGTGCTTTTAAAAATCCCTTCATCCGTTTCGTCCCTTGAGCATCGTCTGATTTAAAGAATCCTAAAATATTGGAATGACCTAATTTTATCAAATGCTCTGTTTGCAAATATCCGCCTTTCTCATCATCAACAACTAAACTAATCGGTTCTAGTTCATCGTAATAAGCATTGATCATCACATATGGGATATTCTGTCTCTCCAGGTTTAAATAATAATTTATGTTAGGATTGCTCATAGCACTCTTTGTCGGCTCAACAATTACCCCATCATAGGATTGCGATAATATTTTCTCAAGCACTCTTTTTTCGTTATCATGATTATTATTTGTACTAAATAAGCTTACATGATATCCTTTTTGGCTCAAGTATGATTCCGCTCCTCTAATAATAGAAGGAAAAATATAGTTTGAAATATAGGTAGCAATGATAGCAATATTTTTTAGTGTGCCTACTTGTTGAACAACTTCTTCATTCGATCGATCAGCACAGTATGTTCCAGATCCTTGTCTACGATAAAGCCACCCTTGATTTACCAAATCACCAATAGCCAGGCGAATTGTATGGCGACTCACATCAAACTCCTTCATTAGTTCACTTTCAGAGTTGATTTTTTGATGAGGCTGAAAAGTACCATCTAGAATCTTAGCTTTTAATGATTGTTTTACTATATTGTATTTTGTCTCCATGTTAGACCCCTCTTACTTTTCTCATACCTATCAAAAATAAAACTCAATCTTTAACCATTTATTAAAAATTTATGCGTTTTCATATTTATGTTAAGTCAATTACGTAATGTCAGTTGCTTTTAAACAGTCTTAAACGCGAATTGTTTGTTTAGGACTATTCCATCAATCTAAATTTGACATGAATTAAACCTTAAAAAGTCTCACTTTAACATAATCATAATATAAATTGGGTGGACAAACAAACTTTTTATCTTTGGTGACTATTGATTCATCCCTCTTGCATGGATATCCCATATATCAGTAACAATTCCTTCACGATGAACAATAAATTGATTGAATTGGTTCACCACTGTACACGCGTGGTTCGGAATGATTTGAACTATATCATTTCGTGTTAATGATGTAGTGTTTGTGGTCACCCCAATGCCATGTTCCTCAGATAATCTTTGAAGAACGATTTCAGGATGATTTAAAACAGTTCCATACCCTTTTATCGACTCATTCCCATGAGCGCCTTTATCCAGACAAAGTGTTTTACTTCCTGCATCAAAAACCACTCGATCTTCATACACTCCTACTACTGTAGATAATACTGTAAGTGCACATGCTTCAACACTAGCAATACCTAACCCAACCTGAATTCCATCAAAGAAAGCTGCATTCCCTGGTCTAATTTCATTAATTCCTTCGATCGTACCAGCAATTTTGTAAGTTGGTGTAGAACCTACACTTCTAACTTGAATTGGAATTCCTGACATTTCACATAGCTGTGCACTTTCGGCTACGGCTTTCCCTTCTTGTATTGCGATTTTTTCTATTTCACCCAGAGTTGCTGCTCCATAAGAATGACCCGCATGTGTAAATATCCCACCCAGTTTTAACTTCGATAAAAAAACAATCGCTTGTGCAAGTTGTAAAACATCTTGGCCTGGCTCAACTCCACAACGATTTAATCCAGAATTCACCTTAATCCATACCTCAAGAGTATAGGAAGTATGCTCTAGTTGCTTTTGCAAACATTTTAGCTGTTCAATACTATCAACAGCCACTTTCAAGTGTATTCCCTTTGACAGAAGTCTAATTACTCGGCCAATCTTCTGATTTGCTGATATAGGATATGCAACTAGAATATCAGTTATTCCCCCACTTGCCATAACCTCTGCTTCTGAAATTTTAGCTACTGTTATCCCAACTGCACCAGATTGTAATTGTTTCTTCGCGATGTCTATAGACTTATGTGTTTTTATATGAGGACGTAAGTTTACCTTGTTTTCCATAGCATATGAAGACATTTCCTCGATATTCTTGTTTAGTTTTAGTTCATCAATTAATAATGATGGAGAATCTAACTCATAGATTAACTGTCCAAGTTCCAACATATTGATTCCTCTCTTCTAATCTAACTCTTGAATATGATAAATAGTTCTAATTTTAAATATATAATCATATTAAATGTTTACATGTCCTTTTTTAAAAAACTAATTTTATTATTTATTATACTTATAATAAATTCCATTGTCCCACTAAAAGTAAAGCAAGCCCACGACCTGCATCCATTATCAGAGACCTAAATAAAAAGGACTGTCTTAAAGGGGTTTTTTCACGCCCTTTCTAGACAGTCCCGTTCATATTTATTGACTTATTTTAATTCAGCTAAAATTTCTTCGATTTTTGCAAGCTCAGATTGTAAACCGCCACCACTTAGGTACCATAATGCACCATCTAAGTAAACGATTTTTTCATTTTGATATGCTTCAGTTTTCTTAACAATTTCATTTTCCATATCAGCATCAATATTAGAATTTTCTCCAATAGCTGCTGTACGGTCGATTACAAATAATACTTGTGGATTGAATTCTAGTAATGCTTCAAAACCGAAATTAGATCCGTGTGAAGAAGCTTCGATATCATCTGTTACTGGCTTGAAGCCATAAATGTCATAAATATAACCAAAACGAGAGTTTGTTGCGAAACCAGCTAAGTTTCCTTCGTTATACATTGTTACTAATGATGTTTCATAGTTTCCAGCTAATGCTTTAATTTCTTCTAAGCTTGCGTCAAACATCCCTTTGAATTCTTCAACTTCAGCTTCTTTACCAAACATTTCTGCTGCTAAATCTACAGAAGCTAAGAATGTGTTCCAGTAGTCAGTTTGTGAAGTACCCACGAATACTACTGGAGCAATGTCTTTAAGTTCTTCATAAAATGCTGCTTGACGACCTGAGATAAAGATTACATCTGGATCCATTTCAGCAATATCTTCCAGTAAAGGCTCTTTTAAACTACCAAGACTTCCGTATTCATCACCATTATATTTTTCAAGGTTAGCTGGCATTGTAGTACCTTTTGGAACCCCAACAATTCCTTCAACACCAAGTGCATCTAATGTATCTAAGAAACCATAATCGAATACAGCAATTTTTTCTGGCATTGTTTCAAATGTTACATCTTCAAAGCTATATGACTCACTACCATCTCTACTTTCAGATGAAGCAACAGTTGGAGATACAGTCATTGGATAAACAGGGCCTTCATCTTCAGATGCAGCATCTGTATTAGTGCCTTCAGTTGTAGATGTTCCAGTTGATTCTTCAGTTGATGTTGTAGCTTCTTCGCTTGATCCGCATGCAGCTAAAAATAATACCATTGCCGCTAGCAAAGCAATAAATAAATTAGTTTTTTTCATTTTCTTACTCTCCCTTTTACTATGTATTTTATTTTTGATGATGATCAACATTATTGATAACGATTATCAATCAATAATAAATAATGATAAGTCAATAGCTTTTTATCACATTTTTATAAAATCTTCCAAAAAATTGAAAATTCACAATTGTAACCACGCGCAGACTGCCCCACGGTTTCCCGCTAGTGAATCGCAGCTCATGGAACTCTACAACCAAAGTTATTTTCAGGGTAGACTTCTATGCTAATTAAAATTAGCACCATGGAGTATGAAAAATTATACTTAGCTTAGTGTCTAGCTTCAGGCGCTATCGGCTCTCAGGTCTAAGTCAATCCACCCTAGAAGGTTAAAGAAGAACTTCTAGCCGTCTTGTCTTATGCCTGTCGCCGATGAACGAGCGCCTTCCGATTTTCCTTACGTTTGTGAATTAAAATAAACACAAATCCGGCATCCATTTTGTTCTTGAATTGGAATATCCATATCATATATTTCACGTAGAGCATCAGTATTGATGATCTCGTGGGTTGGCCCGTTCTTCATAAGCCTTCCATTTTTCAACGCAACAATACGATCAGAATAAACAGAAGCAAAGTTAATGTCATGCAAAACAATGATAACTGTTTTACCAAGTTCATCCACTAATTTACGTAATATTTTCATAATTTGAACAGAATGTTTCATATCCAAATTATTTAAAGGCTCATCAAGTAACACATAATCAGTGTCCTGAGCAATAACCATTGCAATAAATGCCCTTTGTTTTTGCCCACCTGATAATTCATCTAAAAACTTATCTTGCATTTCTTCTAGATTCATATATTCAATTGATTGATCAACGAATTTTTCATCTTCTGCAGTTAAGCGACCCTTTGAATATGGATATCGACCAAATGCAACTAGCTCACGTACGGTTAACCGAACATTAAGATAGTTTGCTTGTTTTAGAATGGAGACCCTCTTAGCAAACTCAGAAGACTTCCACTTTTTCACATTATTTTGATCGATTAATACTTCTCCTGTATCAGCGTCTAATAAACGGCTCACCATAGAAAGAAGTGTTGACTTACCTGCACCATTCGGCCCTATGAACGACGTAATGGTCCCGGGCTCGATTGTGACAGTAACATCCTCCACAACAGGCTTTTTCCCAAAATGCTTTGTTAATCCTTTGATTTCGATCATCCTGCTGTCCTACTTTCTTTAAGTAATAGATAGATAAAGTAAATACCACCGATAAAGTTAATAATGACACTTAATGTTGTACGTAACTCAAAGATATGCTCCACAAGGAACTGACCACCGACTAGTGCAATGACACTAATTAAACTCGCTCCTAGTATGTGGATAGAGTGTTTGTATGTGACTAAATATTGATATGAAAGATTTGCAACGATTAAACCAAAAAATGTGATAGGTCCAACAAGTGCTGTCGATGTTGCGATTAATACAGACGATAAAATTAAGATCCTCATAACCATTCCATCATAGTTAATACCAAGGTTTATCGCATTTTCGCGCCCAAGTGACATTACATCCAACTTATTCATAATAAGGAAACCATACAGGAATGTGAATAATAGAATAGCAACCGAAATCAATAATAATTCTGCTTTTACGTTTGTGAATGTTGCAAACAAACGACTTTGAAGAGCTAAATATTCTACTGGGTCGATCAATACTTGGAGAAATGTCACAAAGCTTCCTAAAAGTGTTCCAATAATCATTCCAATTAATAGTAGAAAATAAATCGGATGTTTATCTGCTCTGAACAAAAATCGATATAAAACCAGTGCAAAGACAACCATTGCAAAAATTGCTGCACCAAAATTCAAGTATTTATTTAACACCCAAACTGATACAGATCCTGCAAAGAAGTAGATTAATGTTTGTACAACTTGATACATAGAATCAAGTCCCATAACTGATGGTGTTAAGATTCGGTTATGTGTAATCGTCTGGAACACAACCGTAGAATAAGCAATTGCAATCCCTGTTACGATCATCGCGGAAACTCTGAGCATACGCCTTGGAAAAGCATAATCAAAGCCACCCTTTATATCATAAAACCCATAAAGTAAAATACAAACTATCGCAATAGCTGCAAGTAAAATTAGTTTTGTACTATTTCGCATATGCTCTCCCCCTAAGTAGCATCGTTAAGAAGATCGCACTGCCTATCACTGCCACTGTTACATTCACTGGAATCTCATAAGGGTGAATAATGATTCTCCCTATGATGTCACAAATTAGTAAAAAGACAACCCCTAACAACGCCGTATGCGGTATCGTTTTACGTAAATTATCTCCTAAATAAAGAGAAACAATATTTGGTACAATGAGGCCTAAGAATGGAATAACACCAACAGTCAGGACAACGGTTGTCGAGATAATGGCCACAAGTATAAGACCAATATTTAGTACTACCTTATAACTTAACCCTAGATTTCTAGCAAACTCTTCACCCATTCCAGCAACTGTAAACTTATTAGCATAAATATACGCTAAAATTAATGCTGGAATACTAACGTATAAAAGTTCATAACGACCGGCAATAATCAAAGTAAAGCTCCCCATCAGCCACGAAGACAGATTTTGGAGAAGATCAGCTTCATATCCAAGGAACGTGGTAATGGAAGATAAAATATTTCCATACATTATTCCAATTAAAGGAACGAAAATAACATCCTTAAATTTTATACGATCCAATATCTGCATAAATACAAAGGTTCCTGCTAATGCAAAGGCAAAACTAAAAATAACTTGCTGCGTATAAGTTACATTCGTAAAAAATAACATTGAAATTAAAATACCTAGTTTTGCTGCATCTAATGTCCCTGCAGTTGTGGGTGATACAAATTTATTTCGGCTTAAAGATTGCATAATTAAGCCGGCAATACTCATTCCTGCCCCCGCTAGTATTATCGCTATTAATCGTGGGATACGGCTAATTAGGAAGATATGTGTTTCATCTGATTCCCAATTTAGCAAATCCATTGGCGTTATACTAATTGCTCCAATAAATAGCGAGATAAAAGACAGGATGACAGCCGCAATTCCCAATATCCATAATCTCATTTAAAAACCTCATAACATCATTTATTCTTAAATACAATTGAAGGTCATTCCAGCCAAAAACTATTGAACTAAAAAATCCAAAACTTTGCAAAATCCATCAATCCAAAAAGTCAGCGTTAAACCGAATTTATTTCAGTATTTCACCAATAAGTCCTATTAAACTAATCGATATACTCGCAATTAAAGTATTTATGAGGCATCGAAAAATTTAATGTCATGAATAAAATTCACAAAATGACTATTATTCTAGTTTTATAGACTCTTCCTCACAACAATGACTTGATTACCATAATAAAGATAAGGATAATCATTCTCATTTAATAACAAAAAATAAAAATGGATGTATCCATTTTATTTACTTGTTTCAACAAGTTTTCTTTCACTTTTTAAATGATAGCAATTCTCATTATCATCTGTCAATACAAAAGCCAAAAAAAATACATTTTTTGGTTACATATTGGTAATAACTTATCTCTCTTCTTAAAGGGCGATTTCATCATTCTTTCAGAAAAGAGTAAAATAAAAAAGGTGAACAGTTTTATGCTCACCTTTTTTTTACTATTCAAGATTATCTCTTATTTGATCAAGCATCTGTAAACAGGTTTGTAATTGTTCTTTACTCATGTTCTGTGTTGCCTGTGATATCGTCTTTAAGGCTAATTCTTCAAGGTCTTCACGAATGTTATTACTTAAATCAGTTAAGTAAATATGATTAACTCGTCTGTCATTTTCATTCGGTTCACGTGTGACTAATTCCTGTTTAAGCATATTATCGATTAACCGTGAAATACTTCCCTGGTCTCTTTCAATTTTTATTGCTAATTGAGACTGAGTTAGTCCATCTTGTTCATATAGCCGACTAAGAACCTGCCATTGTTCGTATGAAATCGTATAATTATTTAGGCGGAAATTTTGATTTAACTTACTGTTCATCAATCTTGAAGCGTGAAACAACTTATAACCAATTGATTCATCTAAGGTATACTTTTTTTGTGTGAAATCGATCCTCTCCCCTCAAGAAACAACACACATGGCTATAAGTTATTTTATCTGTTTTATCGTCTAATAAACAGCAAATCGTAAAAATTAAACCGTTACTGGGACAAAAAACTCATGATAAAGAGCTTGAACTGCTCTTGTTTCATCCACTTCTTTAATACCAAACATCATACTAACTTCCGACGACCCTTGGTTTATCATCTCAATATTTACTCCTGCTTCGGCCAACGCTTTTGTAGCTTTGGCTGTCGTCCCTACATTATGACGCATCCCTTCACCAACAATCATAATTAAGGATAGGTTATGCTCTACCTTTACTTCGTCAGCCTTTAATTCTTCAGTTATACGCGTAATAATCTGACCCTCAAGCTTCGTATCCATTTGATTTTGCCTTAAAATTAAGGTGATGTCATCAATTCCAGATGGGATATGCTCATAGGACAATCCATATTCCTCTAAAATTTGGAGAAGCTTGCGCCCAAAACCAATTTCTCTATTCATTAAGTACTTACTTATATAAATACTACAAAAACCTTTATCACTAGCAATACCGATTACCGGACCATTCGAATTTTCACGGTAATTAACAACGCGTGTTCCAGGTGCTGTAGGATTATTCGTATTTTTAATATTTACTGGGATACCAGCACGAAATGCAGGAATTAGAGCCTCGTCATGAAATACGGAAAAGCCTGCATACGATAGTTCTCTCATCTCTCGATAAGTTAATTCACTAATTTCCTTCGGAGAATCAACAATATTCGGATTAACCGAATAAACAGCATCAACATCTGTGAAATTTTCATATAAATCAGCCTTTATTCCGTTTGCTAATATAGATCCAGTAATATCAGATCCGCTCCTAGAAAAAGTTAAAACATCTCCTTCGAGTGTGTAGCCAAAGAATCCAGGAAAAATAACAATCCCTTCTCTTTCTCTTAACTCAAATAATTTCTCATAAGATTCAGCCAGTACTTGAGCTTTTCCAGGCTCATCACTTACAAATAAGCCTGCATCCTTAGGATTTACATACTCCGCCTTCACACCTTGCGCTTGAAAATACGCTGCAATTAATTTGGCATTATTATCTTCTCCACTCGCCTTGAGTGCATCAATGTATCTCTCTGGATTGTCTTTATTACCTTCCAAAAGATCCATTAAATCTTTCTTAATTCTAAGAATGATCTCGTTTGAGAGATGAAGTTCATTGGCAATACTCTGATACCGTTCCAGTACAGCATCAAACCCTTCTTTATCCTCTTCACCTTGTAATTGTTTTTCTGCAAGGCTGATAAGCAAATCAGTTACTTTTATATCATCTGAATACCGTTTACCTGGTGCTGATACTACTACTACTTTTCTTGCTGAGTCTGCTAAGACAATTTGAAACACTTTTTCAATTTGCGATCCAGATGCGAGTGAGCTCCCACCAAACTTAACTACCTTCATAACTACATCCCCTAAAAGTTTTTACTGTCAATAGTATCTATTATCACTCTTTTGTATCGAAGAATCAAGTGTTTCTTCTACCTTAGATGAACATTTGTACTTTCCATAAAGACAAAATGTGAAGTAACAATAATTTCAGTCTATTATGTAGGTTCGATTAACTATCACTTTTACTATTTTCAATTATATCTGTTAAAATTAAGTAATAACCTAAAAGGAAGGTGGCTTTTTCATGTCACAAACGATTATTATTACTCATGACCTCACTGAAGAATTACGTACAAAGATTACTGAAATTGTTCCTAACTGGAATGTTGTCATAGGCAAAGATCCATCTATTTGGACAGACCAATTAAATGAAGCAGAAATTATTGCAGGATGGAAGAAGGAAGTTGGAACATCCTCGATTGAAAATCCTTCGAAGCTTAAATGGTTTCAAAGTTGGAGTGCTGGAGTTAATTCACTTCCTCTATCCACTATGAAGAAAAAAGATATTATGATTTCAACAGCAAATGGGGTCCATGCATTCCCTATCTCTGAAACGATTTTCGGACTTCTTCTCGGTCTTACAAGAAAAATAAATAGCTATGTTCAAAATCAACAGAAGAAGGTCTGGCATCACTCAAATCTTAAAGGTGAAATACATAAAAAAACGATTGGGATTATCGGGGTCGGCGCAATTGGTAAGGAGACAGCTAAAATTTCAAAAGCCTTTGGTATGAAGGTAATTGGAATTCGAAACTCTGGTCAAACAGAAGAATATGTCGATGAAATGTACAAAATTGACCAATTAAATGAAATCCTGCCACAATGTGATTTTGTTGTTATTACACTTCCATTAACTGATAAAACAAGCCAATTATTTGGTGCTAAACAATTCGAACTAATGAAATCATCCTCTATTTTAGTGAATATCGGTAGGGGAGAAATTGTTATAGAGAAAGATTTAGTTGAGGCCTTACAAGAAGGTCAAATCGCAGGAGCTGGACTAGATGTATTTGAAACAGAACCACTTAGTATGGATAGTCCATTGTGGGACTTTGATAATGTTATTATTACCCCACATACATCAGGTGCCACTGAGTATTATGACCAAAGGGTAATTGAAGATATATTCCTCCCAAACCTTAAAAGCTACATAAAAGGTGATCCACTTCCTGTAAACTTATTGGATTATTCCAAAGGCTATTAATGAAAACAAGCACCTCTTTTTGGAAAGATGGTGCTTGTTTATTACCTTCACTTTATCTTCTACTATTAAAAGTTTTCACAGATACTTAACAGATACTACGCTAAGTTGGTGATTGGTTTCTTTTCTGTATTTACTGATATCTTACGAATACTATTTATATTTTGTTTCATTAAAACTGAAGTAGCGAGAGCAATCACTAATAAAAAGGCAAAGATATAAAATGTTGCATTATAGCTTTGGGTTGCATCACTAATGGTTGCTACAATCATTGGCCCAGCAACTCCAGCACATGACCAAGCAGTTAATAGATATCCATGAATGGCACCTAATTGTTTTGTTCCAAATAAATCTCCTATAAAGGCCGGTAAGGAAGCAAACCCACCACCGTAGATTGATAGAATGATAAAAATAAAAATTTGAAACAGAATCGGATTCGACGTACTAGGTAATAACAAAAACAACACTAATTGTACTGAGAAAAAGATTAAAAATATATTACTTCGCCCTAGATAGTCTGAGAACGATGCCCAACCAATTCTTCCTAGTCCATTAAACAAGCCCATAATACCAACCATCGATGCTGCTGCAACTACTGACATCCCTACTTTTTCTTGGGCCATCGGCGATGCTACGGAAATTAACATGATTCCAGCTGATATATTAATAAAGATCATGATCCATAATAACCAAAATCGCTTTGTTCTAACTGCCTCATTAGCTGTTAGTTGTGCTAAATCTCCTTGTTTATTAGATACCTTTTGAGATGCTGAGCCTGTATCCGCCGCCATCCCCTTTGGCATCCATCCTACTGGTGGTTTTGTAATATATGAAGCACCACCTAACATTAATAATAGATATGTTCCACCTAGTATAAAGAAGGTTGATGAAATTCCAACAGAAGTGATTAAGCTAGCTGCAACTGGACTTGCAATTAAAGAACCGGCACCAAATCCCATAACAGCCATACCTGTTGCAAGTCCTCTTCGATCTGGAAACCACTTAACTAGCGTTGAAACAGGAGATATATACCCCATACCTAAACCAATACCACCAATTACTCCATATGTTAAATAATATAGTATTAAAGATTCAAGTTGGATTGCCAAACCAGAACCTACTAAACCTATAGAAAAGAGTATTGCGGCGATTGTTGCGGATTTTCTTGGACCCCACTTTTCTACGAATTTACCAAATGTAGCCGCGGATAATCCAAGGAATAAAATGGCGATTGTAAAAGAAAGGGTTACCTCCTTACTATTCCATCCTAATTGTTCTGATAAAGGATTCTTAAAAACACTATAAGCATAGGTTGAGCCAATTGATAAGTGTATTGCTATTGCAGACAACGCAATAAGCCAGCGATTCTTTTTCATTAACAACACCTCTAAGTTATTTATTATTATTACATTTAAATCTTATCAAAAAACTACTTATTCAAGGTTGACTATTTTGTGAACTTTTTCACAATATGGGGTTCAAAGTTCATTTTTCTGATACAAATTACTCTTCCTGAAGGATTACTCTGAAGATTTACCTTGCTAATTACTAATCGCACCATGGAGAATGCAAAAATTGTATGGTGCAAGGAATTTACACCAACGTCATACAGAGCCTTACCTAACATTAATAAACTATAACATGATCTTATTAAAGCAATTCGACATTTAGTGAGCAAATAATGAACCTTTAAATACATCGCTCATTTTATATCATTTATATTACAATTTGCATAACAATAACTACATTAAACCAAAACTGGAAAAGATATATATAAGATCTATGTTAAAAAGGAGAATTGCAATTGAATGAAAAGATTTTTTATCCCAATACAAAAGGGATATTGAAGATGATGGCTTTTGTATATCTTATTGTCGTAGTGTTCGGTAGTGTATTAAACACCTACTTTCATTCAACCTCACAAGAATGGCTCTTATTTTTTAAAGTGAGCTTGATTTACATTTTGGTTTGCTCCATCCTTTTTGTTCTAATAAAAAGTCAACAAATCATTATTAGTAAAAAGGAATTTAAATTGAAACTGGCCGGATTTACAAGATATCAAATTACTTTATCTTCTATCGGTGAAATTCGAAAAGGGAAGATGAATGGCTCACCAATTATGGAAATCAAGTCTAAAAACAATCGAATCTTCCCTGTGCCATTCCTTCCGTTTGAAGCAGCCTGGGAAGAAGTTCTTGAGTTTGTGAGACAAGAACGGGGTGAAAGTATTATAGGTGAAATGAAACTGAAGAGGAAAAAGGGAGAGTTACGTACATGGGAATAATCAAAGGATATCCTATTAACGGGATATCCTTTGATTATTAAACAAACTATTTTTATATCTTTCCACCTTGATTTATTCTAAAATTGTAATCGAATACCCTTAGCACTTATTTAAGGGTTACTTAAGAAATGCATTATAATATCTGGTCATTGCAACAGCAAATTCTCCACGTGTTACCTTTGTTGATGGACTAAACATCGCAGTTACAGTTGGCTCCAAATCAAATAATCCTTGTTCTACTGCAAACGTTGCATTCATGATGTTGAGATCTAAAGCGAGCTGTACGTATCCTCTTAGCTCAACTGGTATGTCATTCATATCTTCAATTTCAACGCGTTCATCTTTGTATTGAACCGTAACAGTACCGCCAAAACCACTTGCTTCCTCTTCTAAACCTAAGGCTTGAACGAGTGAGTATGCTAATTCAGCTCTTGTAACTCCATCCTTTGGAGCAAATTTCCCATCAGCTTTTGGTAGAATAACTCCTTTTTGTATTTGAGCTTTGTCACGGAATGCTGCACCTTTAGCTGTTACCGCTTCGATAAAAGCAGTTTCCTCTTTCACGTCAGGGAACGTCTTCGTTCCACTTGCTGGTAATGATTGACGAATTTCAGCACCCATTACTAAGTATTTCGCTAATTCACTTCTCTTTAGCTCATTATCTGGCTTGAATGTACCACTTGAATATCCATCAAACAATCTCTCTTCTATTCCAAACTGAATCGCACCTTCAGCTGGATGACCGGAAATATCATTTAAACCTACTGTTCCATTTACCTTTGTAAAAGCTAAAGTCCCTTTTACAGTCTCTGGCAAAGCAATACCTATTTCATTTAACTCATTCCCTCTTAAGCCTCGAAGCTCAGCCCTCCATGTACCCTTTACCGGTGAACTTACAGAGACAGTGCGATCATAATTTAATGTGAAAAGCAAGCTTACTCCAGAACTATACTCCGTTCCATCAGGAGCAATTAATACAAGATTAAGCGGATTTCCTGTTTCACCTTCAACACCAGCTGCATTTATTTTTGCAACAAGTGTTGAAACTCCCTCGTCAACCGTAAATTCATACTCGTTTGTAGACAAGAGGGTTGTTGGGTCATATTCAACTTCAAATTCCGTTCTTGTTGTTGTTGATTCTACATTACTATTAAAATCTTGATACATGTTAACTGTTTCGCCAAAGTTTTTCTCATATATCGCTGCTTCGACTGCTGCATATGCATTCACATATCCCGCTCCAACTTCCCAAGCTTCATACCCTGGCATATTAGTTGCTGTAGCTTGAAGAATCTCCTTAATTTCTTCAGGAGAAAGCAATGGATTAACCTCTAATAATAAGGCCACAATCCCTGCCACATGTGGAGTAGCCATTGATGTTCCACTCATTGTTGTATAATAAGGGAGGTAAGCCGTATCAATCGTTTCTGCATCTTGATCAACTGCTAATGAACTGACAGGGGCAATTACTCTTGTTGAAATAATATCTACACCAGGTGCAGTGATTGTCGGTTGATCCTTCCATGTCCACTCTTTACCATCCTTTATAAAAGTTGCACCTACACCATCTGTTCCTCTTGAAGAAAAGTCGGCAAGCGTCCCATCCTTTACACCAGCTGCAACTGAAATAACCCAAGGTGCTTTTGAATACGGATTATGAGTATCCTCTCCAGGTCCTGAATTTCCTGCTGCAAAAAGAACTGTAATACCTCGGTCATACGCTTTTTTACTAGCTACGTTGATTGGGTGATTATGGTCAAATCCACCTGATGAACCCCATGAATTCGTGATTACACGGATATTATATCGAGTTTGATTTGTGATTGCATAATCAAAGCCACCAATTCCATCAAGAACAAATAAAGCGGCTCCTGATCCATATCCGATTAAGTCCGCGCCCGGTGCTACTCCCTCATATTTCCCACCTGACATGGCTCCTGTACCACCGACCGTTCCCGCAACATGTGTACCGTGTCCTGAGTTGGAGTCTGTATTAGCTACATTTTCTAAATATGTAACTGGTAGTAAAGTTGGCTCTAACGCATTCAAGTTTAAATTAGCTGCTACGTTTTGTACTAGATTTTTACCTAATTCATGATCTTTGTGTGTCCCATCAACACCACTATCATTAACAACAACTCCGACTCCTTTACCCGAAACAGGCAAACCGCCGTTTTGTTTTCGTAATGAGTCATCAGTTCTTACCTTGTCAACTCCTGTAATACTTGTTGAATCTTGATTATAGTATTCTAGCTCACTGTTTAAATAGATTGAAAGAATCCCATCTTGCTCTTTTAACTGTTCAATCTGTAATGGAGTTGCAATCACACCAGCAATCGGCAGTGATGCCATCGTGATTCCCGTTTCAATTCCAAGTGATTTTAGAATATTTAATTGTTGATTACTCGGAGCACCATCACCTTCAAAAGTAACAATTACCTCTAATTCACTTGCCGTTTCCAATGCTTTTTTTAAAAGTGGGTCTATCACAGTTTCCGTTTCTAGAAGATTTGCATTTGTAGGTGTCTGTGCCGTGAAGAAAGTCGGCAATATAAAGACAAGTATAACCAGGGTCGATATAAGCTTTTTCATCTTGAGTTTCTCCTCCCAATAAATTGATATTTGTAGCTCTTTATTTAACTAATTCAATTATCTCCTTATTGAATAGAAGAAACTATTAATCAAAGGTTTTAAATATGTTGGATTAAGTATTATTTTTATATCCTACTTAAGTATTAGATTTCGTAATTAAATTGTAAAAGTATCCCGGGTGGAGAGTTTTTTATTGAAACCACACTTAATTACCCCAATATTAAAAGCCGTCCCACCATGTGAGACGACTCAACAATCAAATCAACTTATTCTACTTTTTATTAAACGCTTCTTCCACAGCTTTGTAGGCATTCACGTAACCTGAGCCCACTTCCCATTCCTCATAGTTGGACATATCAGAAGCTGTTGACATTAAGATTTCCTTAACTTCTAAAGGAGATAGTTCAGGATTCGCTTCCAGCATTAAAGCAATAATACCTGCTACATGAGGAGCAGCCATGGAAGTCCCACTCATAGTCGTATAATAAGGTAAGTGCGCTGGATCGATGTACTCCACATCAGCATCTGCCCCAAGTGCAACAAGTGGTGAAATAACACGTGTTGAAATAATATCTACCCCAGGTGCAGTGACAGTTGGGGCATCCACCCAGTTCCAGTTTGTATCACCAATAACAACAGTCCCGCCATGATCCTTTACCCCTCGAGATGAGAAGTCTGCAAGTTCTCCATGCTTGTTACCTGCTGCAACTGTTACAACCCAAGGTGCTTTTTTATAGTTACCAGAAATGGTTGCTTCACCAGAACCAGAGTTACCAGCTGAGAAAACTGTGACAATTCCACGATTATATAATTTTTTAGTTGCTATATTAATCGGATCAAAAAGATCAAAATCGGTTCCTGCATCACTAGTAGATCCCCAAGAGTTTGTAATTACTCGAATCCCATACTCTTGCTGATGTGTTAACGCATAATCAAAGCCACCAAGTGTATCTAGCATCGCTAAAGCCGCCCCTGATCCATAACCAATCAAGCTAGCTCCTGGTGCTACTCCTTCATATTTCCCGCTAGACTGCGTTCCCGTAGCACCAACTATTCCAGCAACATGTGTCCCATGTCCAGAATTTGAATCAGTGTTGGGAACATTCTCTTGGTATGTAACCGGAAGTAAGGAAGAGATAGCATTTAAGTTCACAGAGCCTAGAACATTTTGAACAAGGTGATCACCATATTTTAAATCATTGTGAGTACCGTCTACTCCACTATCATTCACGACGACACCAATTCCCTTACCTGTTATAGGAAGACCTCCATTACTTTTGATAAAATTAGAATCTGTACGAAGCTCGTCAACTCCTGTTAAGGCTGTAGCATCCTCATTATTTAGTAATAAGTCTTTGTTTAAGTAAATGGAAAACACTTGATCATTCTTTGCTAGTTCACTAATTTGTGAGCCAGTTGCAAGAACCCCTGCCATTGGAAGGCTTTTAAAACCTACCCCTGTAGTAATCCCATAATGTTTTAAAATCTCATAGTGTTCTTCGGTGGGACCTGATTCTGTTTTAAAGGTAACAATAACTTCTAAGGGTATAGTAGTTTGGAGTAAGTCTGTTAATTTTGGATCAATTATTGCACTACCCTCTGTTAACTGAATCTCTGTTAACTGGATTTCAGTTAATTGAATTTCTGTAAGTTGTATTTCAGTTAACTGAATCTCAGTTAGCTGTATTTCAGTTGTTTCTCCAAACACACTTTGCCCTGGTAATAACGCTCCAAATATTGAAACAAAACATAAGATGAATGAAAAAATAATCCCTCTAATCCTCATATCACCAACTCCTTTACTATTACATTCATAGTCTCATTATCTCACCTTTCAAAACAGCTAGACTATTATGCAGAAGATATAAACTACAAAGGTGGAGGTACTATATCATATACAACTTTAGTATTATCCGCTTCCTACTACACAACTTCTAAAACGGTACTAACTGATTTTGAACTGCATAAATAACTACCTGTGAACGACTCTTAACATCTAATTTTTTAAAAATTTTACTAACATGGATTTTAACTGTCTTATCACTAATAAACAGCTTCTCAGCGATTTCTTTGTTACTCAACCCTTCAACTAAACACAAAAGAACATCTTTCTCTCGTTCAGTTAAAGTGGTATCATTTGTTGGTTCTGCTTTTTGTTGGTGAAAAGTAAGAAGTTTTCTCGTCATTGAAGGATGAATGACTGACTCACCTTTCGCCACGGTCCTGATGGCATCAACAACTTGATCAGATGGAGCATCTTTTAATAAGTATCCATCAGCTCCTTCACGAATCGCTGTCATAAAGAACTCATCATGATTATGCATTGTGAGCATTAAGATTTTAATTCCCGGATGCTTTTTCTTTAAAATCCCTGTTACCTCTACTCCATTTTTCCCCGGCATATTTATATCCATCAAGATAATATCTGGCAAAAGTACAGTGGCTTTCTCAATCGCCTCCTCACCAGATATCGCCTCACCAATAACTTGTATATCTTCCTCCAATTCTAATATGGTTTTCAACCCATCTCGTAATACTGCATGGTCATCCACTAACATGAGCTTGATCAAGTAGTTTTCCTCCTTCTAATCCCATTTTAGGGACGGTAATCGTAATTTCGGTTCCACAGTTTCCCTTACTATCGATTTGTAGGGACGCATTGATTGTATCAGCACGGTCACTCATTTGAAGAATCCCAAAATGGGGCTGGTTTCTGGCTTTAATCATGGCCTCATATAAGGAAAAACCAATTCCGTCATCTTTAATCTTTAATAAGATATGTTCAGATTGATAGCTTAATAGAACCTCTATTTTATTGGCATTTGCATGTTTTAAACTATTTTGAAGGCTTTCTTGGAAAGTATCGAATAATACTCTTTCAACCATTGAACTTAATTGAATTTCACTCCCCCTAATTTCAAAGGAAATACATTGATTGAACTCCTTTTTGACTACTTCTAATCTTTTTTCTATGGCAGACACTAAACCCACTCTTTCTGTCGGATATGGTCTTAATGCATAGATGGATTCTCTTACTTCCTTTAGGCTAAGCCTCAGCTTATGTAGACTTTCATTCACTAGCTTCATTGTTTCATCAGGATTTTTTTGAAACCTCTTTTCAGCTGTATCAAGTTTCATAATCGCACCTGCAAGAGTTTGGGCAACACCATCATGAATATCTCGAGCTATTCGGTTCCGCTCTTCTAATAGGATGCGCCTTTCTTGCTCTGAAAATAGCAACCTTGTTTTAATAACGACTGCAAGTTGATTAGCAAGTGTTGCAATTGAGCGAATATCCTCCTCTTCAATGCTTTTAGTACGACTTCTTCCTATCACAAACATTCCAACAGTCTCATTTTCAACTACTAAGGGACAATACAATAATGATTTAATTTCCACCTTAAAAAAGTGGTCGGCAACTCCTCCACTTTTTTTACGATCTGGAAATACAAGATATCTTTTAAAATCATCAAAGTTATGCACTTTATCTATCTGAAGCTCAGACTCATACTCCACATGTCCCATACAAAAAGACTTCTTCCAGATTCCATCCTCCTTAATCCAAAGTATACATGCATCCACTTGTATGAATTCATTAAATCGGGAAGTCAATGGTGAAAGCCAATCTTTCGTTGGTAGCTTTTTATTCAATTCAGATGTTATTGAAAACAGAGCATTTAATCGTTGTTTTTCACGCTTCAGTTTTGTAATGGTCGAACTTAATAGAGATAACCCTATTAAAGGAAAAAAGAAGAAAAAGTAAGAGAATACATCAATTTCACCGCGGTTTTGACTCCCTAAAATGTATAATAACAAACCATAAATCAAAGAAACTGCAGCACTATTTGATTCAGTAATGATTTTTTCCTTCCACAACTTATATGTGTAAACTTGTGGTCGTATTAATAAAACAAGGTCAACGATTAAATTGCTCATTAAATAATAAACCGCTAGCATCGTAGCATATTGCAAAATTCCAGATATATAACCATTTAGCCCATATTCACCAATATAGGGGTTTATCAATTGACTCAAAAGACCTGCAATATAAAAGGAAATCACTAACTGTGCTGGATTAAATAACACTGTTCTTAGTGGACGTCGATATAGAATGTTTGAGCTCAATACCGCAATTGAATACACAAATAACGTATAAGCCATGCCGTAGTTTATAAAAATGACATACACGAGCGGAAATGTAATAGTTGTTACTCTTTTCCACACTGGCATCGGAAAATATTCACTCACACATAAAAATAGGGCTAATACAATTAATACAAGTGGATCCTTTGGAACTCTTAATTCTAAAAGGAAATGCAACACTATGGCCCATCCACAAATTGAAATTAACCCCATAAAAAGTCTAGAATTTTTTTCTCTCTTTTGCAGAAACGACATTTTTACACCAACTTTTTCAGAATATTCAATCATGTGTATTTATAGTTTACCTGTACTTATAGCACTTCTCAATTTTTTTCTTCATTCTTTGCTGAAAATTACTTTATATGAAAAAACCCAGACTGGTCTAATGGGGAACCACTAACCAATTCTGGGGAAACTCTTTTAGGAGAGTTTATTCGCTTATTATGACAGAACTCACTAAAAAAAACTATTACACGAAATGATTATTCTTATAATACTTTAGTAGTATGAAGCTTTTCCGATTGACTTAATCTTCATCCTTTATATCTATATCCTCAGGAATCGGTTCGTTTAAGACTTCTTCAACATATTTTTTATAGTTTTCAAGCTGCTCAAAGTGGGTATTAAATTGATTTTTGTAAATGAGATGTTGTTCACCATCATATATTGAACGAATCTTCTTTTGAAGGATTAACCCCTCAATATAACTTTCTGAAGTTGATAAGTATTCTGCCGTTTCTTTTATTGTCAAATACATGCTATGTATACCTCCATTTTTTTTACTTTTACAAGCCTTCGCTTACATTTGATCAGTATGATCTAGTGGTAACACATGGCGAAATGGGACAGGTGAGTTCAATACTGTTGAAGTATTCACATTTGCATATGGAATTAAACGATCAATAAGAAGCCTCATGCTATCCATTTTCGAAACAGCTGCTTTTAAAAAGTAACTACCTTCACCAGTTACTCGATGACATTCGATAATCGCTTCGTCCTTTTTAATTAACTCCTCAAACTCCTGCGGTGAGACCTTTAGATTACTAACTTGAATGATTAATAAGATATCGCGACCAACAGAAGGCAAAGAAACTCTAGCTGTAAATTCTTCAATAACCCCTTTTTCTTGCAACCGATGCAGTCTTTCCGTAATACTTGGACGACTTAATGCTAATTCTGTTGATAATTCACTAATCGTCATGCGGGCGTTTTTTTGTAATAATTCGAGCATTTTTAAGTCAACACTGTCCACGAAAGCCCACCCTTTCAATTTTGCATATAATATAAGCTATTTTAATTCATTTTGTATATGATATCAAACTAATTCCTTCGTTTTTGCATATCAATTAGATGTTTTCTATTTTATCATTATATATAGAAGAAATTTTACAGGTGGTTAGATAAATGAAAAAAATTAGTTTGATTCTTTTAGGCTGTTTACTAACAAGCATCGGCGTTATTATTTTAAAGCATTCCAGTATTGTAACAGGAGGAACCGCAGGGCTTTCGTTAAGCACCGCATACCTTATGAATCTCCCCTTTTCAGTTGTATTCTTCCTTGTTAATATCCCTTTTTATATTTTTTCCTTCATTAGAATGGGTTGGAGGTTCACCCTTTCGACGATTTGCTCTGTTGGTCTGTTATCAGCTATGACAAGTGTGGATCAATTATTGCCTGCGTTTACGTTACCGATGGTTTTAGGAGCAGTTCTAGGAGGACTCATTATTGGTATTGGGCTTTCAATTCTATTCATGAACGGATCTTCTCTTGGAGGGGCAAACATTCTGGCGTTATTTTTACAAAAGAGATTTAATATCAATCCAGGCAAAACCACGTTCATCTTTGATGTAATGGTTGTTCTCACTAGTATTTATGCTGTTGGATTGCTTAAAGGTCTCGTATCAATCATCTCAATCGCTGTTACTTCTAAGGTAATCAGCTATTTTAAAAATGAGATTGCACGAAAAACTACTGAACAACGAGAACCTAAATTTTCACTACAATCTTCTCAGCAAATGTCTACCGCTAGATAATTAAGCGCCAGTGGCGACCGCATATTGGCGACAATCGATCTTGTAGTTTCAAAGAAAAAGGATAGACCTTTATAATAAAATGATCTATCCTTTTGTTGCGTTTTTAGTTATTGATTAAAGTGGACAACGACTGAGTCCATGATTGGTTTGTATCCAATTTCCATATAAATTTTATTCGACGTAGGGTTTTCTAGGTCTGTATATAAAGAAGTAGAATAATAACCTTGATTTAACATCTTGGTAGTTAATGCTAGCACACAATTTGAGGCATGACCTTTTTTCCGTTCTTCTTTTGGAGTATAAACTAAGTTAATTGTAATATTGGTTTTGGTCGGGCGCGTAGCTGCTGCCATTGAGACCATCTTACCTTTCACAATCCAAACGTAAAGTCTACCCTTTTCTATGAATTCAATTGCTCTCTTCTCAGCTTCTTCTTGTGTTAACTTCATATCAACTTCCGCAGCAAAACCATACACCCACTCTTTTATAATTGGATAATGCTCTTTTGCAGCCTGCATTAGCACTCCGTTTTCGGTTAGATTTTTCTCAAGTCTATTCAACCGGTAAATTCGCTGATTCATTTTCACCTTTGAGATTGAACCACTTAAATTGGCAACATCATTTGCGAGTTTCTTTGTTAAGCCCGCTTCCCCAATCAACCCTGGTATTTTTGGATATGCTCTCGTTAACTCTTCTGCAAGCTTTTTAATTTCATCGACTTCTTCTATTGTATGATGTGAAAGAATGATCTGATTTGGATGGGTTTGAAGCATGACCATTACAATTTGAACATCTTTTATTACAGTTGCCATAAATATCGGTGTGTCGGTCTCTTTCAAAGAAGATAAAATGCCCAATAATAAGTTATTCTCTACCTCAAATTGCTCAAGATAGTTACTTACTTCATTTTTAAATGAAGATACATCAGTATACTGTTTTAATGTTAACAAAGATACATCACCACTCTTTCAGGATGGTTTATAGATTCGTGAAAAGGTTTATAAATTCCTTCAGGCTAGCATTTTTCTCTTATTTTTATTTTCGTACATTCTTTCATCTGCCATGTAAAATAATTTCTCCACATGTCCAAAAGAAGAATGATGATAGGCAAATCCTAAAGATAAGTTGATTGTTAATTGGTGATTTTCGTTATAATGTGTGATTCTATCTATTATATTCTGAATCAACTCCTCAACGGCTTCCTCCACATGACTTGTAATAAGTATGGAGAATTCATCTCCTCCCAATCTTGCAACAATCACATTTTCAGAACTAACACTATTTAAAATCTTTGCTGTTTCCGCAATTAACTGATCACCCTTTCGATGTCCATCTCTATCATTTATTTGCTTTAGATTATCTAAGTCACAAATGATAAACGCAATTGGAACATCTTCTTTTTTGTCAAAAAACTCCATTTGTTTACTAATATAGCTTCTATTGTATAGACCTGTAAGATGGTCATGAGAAATTTGGTACTCCAAATCTTGTTGTAGTTTAATCTTATCTGTGATGTTTCTCATGACACCTTTAATTGCTACTAATTTTCCATGTTCATAAATAGGGCTTGTATATTCTTCAAACCAAATATATTCTCCTTGATTATTACTCCAACGCTGTAAGATAGGCTGGCTGTAATCAATCGTCCCTTGTACTTTATTAAATAGGGTTTGGTAATCATCAGGGTGTATGTTCTCAAAACATGAATATGGATTTATATACCCTTTCTCGACAATACCCTTCCCTAGAATATAATCTAACGATGGGCTGATATATCTAAATTTAAATTCAGGTAAAATATCGTAGTGATAGATAACATCCTTCGAACTTTCAAGCAATTGGTAGGTTCTCTTTTCACTTTCAAACTTTTCCCTTGCATTTTTTCTTTCGAAACTTATATAGATCATTAGCACAAACACAGCGAATATAAATCCTGTTGAAAATAAGAGTACACTTGTCATCTCAATATCCCCTGTAGAAATTAATTTTTTTAAAAATGTAAATTTAACCATAAAAAATCCACTATTTCTAAAAATAGCAGACACCAAATAAAAGACATTATTTTGCCCTTCTTGGTAACCCGGCTATCATAACTTTTTACAGTTTTAGACCCGTGGTTTTGCGTCTCTACTTTTCAGTAGGTTTGCCATTTTCATAAGGTTATTATATAAACTATATTCCAATTGTATAATAAGTAGTTCTTTTTTACTAGTTTTTATTATTAGTCTACACTGAAAAAAGAAATGCGGAAGGCGCTCGTTCATCGGCGACAGGCATAAGGCAAGCCGGCTGGAAGGTTGCTCTTTAACCTTCTAGGGTGGATTGACTTAGACCTAAAGAGCCGATAGCGCCTGGAGCTAGACACTAAGCTAAGTATAATTTTTCATCCTCCATGGTGCTAATTTTAATTAGCATGGAAGTCTACCCTGAAAATAACTTTGGTTGTGGAGTTCCATGAGCTGCGATCCACTTGCTTTCCGCGGGGTGGTCCGTGAGCCTCCTCGTCGCCAGGGGCGGGCTTCTGCGGGGTCTCACGAGACCACTGGATCCCGCAGGAGTCAAGTGGCTCTCCGCTCATTCCACACTGAGGAGGAAACACTTTTTCATACCCCATGGTGCGAAATAATTATTTAGCATGGATGTCTACCCTGAAAAAAGAAATGCTGAAGGCGCTCGTTCATCGGCGACAGGCATAAGACGAGTCGGCTAGAAGGTTGCTCTTTAACCTTCTAGGGTGGATTGACTTAGACCTAAAGAGCCGATAGCGCCTGGAGCTAGACACTAAGCTAAGTATAATTTTTCATCCTCCATGGTGCTAATTTTAATTAGCATGGAAGTCTACCCTGAAAATAACTTTGGTTGTGGAGTTCCATGAGCTGCGATCCACTTGCTTTCCGTGGGGTGGTCCGTGAGCCTCCTCGTCGCCAGGGGCGGGCTTCTGCGGGGTCTCACGAGACCACTGGATCCCGCAGGAGTCAAGTGGCTCTCCGCTCATTCCACACTAGGTGAATGCACTATTTTCATACTTCATGGTGCAAATACTCATTCGCATGAAGGTCTACTCAGGTTAATTAATAAAAAAGAGTTATCCTGATTAATTGGATAACTCTTAAATGATTCTTATAATTATTTAATTGCTTCAAACTCCTCAAATTCTTGTGTGACTTCCTTACTTGGTTCTTTCCCTGCTAAGCTTATAACTAAGATTGCAAGTAATGAAAACAAGAAACCTGGAGCCAATTCATAGATGTCAAATAATCCACCTGAAAGATTACCCCATATGATGACGGTTAGTCCTCCGACAATCATTCCAGCTAGAGCACCATTACGAGTCATTCGCTTCCAATATAGAGAAAGAATAACAACAGGTCCGAATGCTGCGCCTAAGCCTGCCCTGCATAACCAACAAGATCTAAGATTGAACTTTCTGGATTGGTTGCTAATAGGATTGCAAAAATCGCAATCGCTAATACTCCAAAACGGCCAATCCAGACTAATTCTTTATCACTAGCATTTTTACGGAATACACCTTTATATAGATCCTCTGCTAAAGAACTTGTAGATACGAGTAACTGTGAGTCTATTGTACTCATAATCGCTGATAATACCGCTGCAAGTAAGAATCCTGAAACCCAAGGATTGAACAAAATTTGAGTGAATGCTATAAATACTGACTCTGGATCTGCTAATGGATTTGCTGAGAAGTAGGCAATCCCTATTAGTCCAGTAAACATGGCACCAATAATTGATAGGAGTGTCCAGGATACACCAATAAATCTTGCTTTTTTTATAGCTTTTACATTTTTAATCGCCATAAATCGTGTGATAATATGTGGTTGCCCAAAGTATCCCAATCCCCATGCTAAAAGAGATACGACACCAATAAATGTTGTTCCATGCCAAAAGTCTAAATAACTCGGGTCTACTGATCTAACAATGGAAACTGTTTCACCCCAGCCGCCCATTTCCACTACGGCAACAATGGGTACAATGATTAGTGCTAAGAACATTAATATACCTTGAAAAAAGTCAGTCCAACTAACAGCGAGGAAGCCCCCTAAAAATGTGTATGAAATGATCACTATTGCTCTGATAAGAAGTGCAGAGCTATATGTTAGTCCGAATGACTCTTCAAAGAGAATCGCTCCTCCTACTAAACCAGCAGAAGTATAAAATGCGAAGAATACTAAAATAACAATTGCCGATACAATCCTTAATAACTTTGAATGATCATGAAATCGATTTTCAAAAAACTCAGAAATAGTAATCGAATCTCCAGCAACTTCCGTATATGTCCGAAGCCTTGGAGCAACCATTTTCCAGTTAATATAAACTCCGACAGCTAATCCTAATGGTAACCATAATTGATTGTAGCCACTTGCATAAAATGCACCAGGAAGTCCTAGTAATAACCAACTACTCATATCTGAAGCTCCTGCACTAAGTGCTGCTACTCCAGGTCCTAATCGCCTTCCTCCAAGTACATAATCTGACATATTACTAGTCATTCGATAAGATACAATCCCAATTGCCAACATACCGACTAAGTAAATAATAAATGTAATTAACGTGGCACTATTAATAACTAAATCAACTCCTTTAATATTTTTTCCTTTGTCTTTGTGGGAAGAACTTCGTCGTGATTATGTGCTTTTGACGTCACGTACTTTAAAAACAAAGGTGTATATAAATACTAATTTACTTGGTAATTATTGTAAAGTTCTGATTATTGCGATTATGTGCGATATATACCTATATTTTAAGATCGTGATAAGAAAAGTGGAGTTTTGCTTACAATATCTTGTAGATCCTCACAAATTCGAGTCCTTCAACTTAATAGTCAAGCCATAAATACAAAATCTTTCATATAAATGAATTTATTGGGAATCATGAACATGTAAGCTTTAATAATAATTACTATACAATTAAATGTTTCTACTTTAACCTGGGGTATTTTCATAAACTTCTTTTGAAAGGTCCTTTACATAAACCGTCAACTAAGTAGAGCCGCATCTTTTCCTAGAAATAGCAAACCGGAATTCAAACAAAACAGTGTGTTTTACTTTAATTAGGTCACTTAGTAACAATCTTTCAGAAAAGAGCCTTAACCAAAGATTAACATAGGGTTAATCTATCCTTAGTAAAAACTGGATAAGATAAAGCTATCAAGACCTTCATCCAAATGATTGCTTTGTTGATAACATTTGCTTTCCTCACTCACCCTGACTAGGAGGTAATTATTAATGCAGCATTTCCTAAATTTCTTATTCTTGCTTTATATCTCCACACTTTTTATCATTATCTTTTTCCACACTTTTTTCCAACCTAGACATGAAAAGAAGTAATAGCCTATTATTTCTGAAATAGAAAAAAAGCTTGTTAAAAAGGTACGACTCTTTTATACAAGCTTTCGTATTGATGTGCTTTTCTTAAAATAAGAACCGAAATGACAGCCGTATTGGTATATAAAAAAGTAAAGCTTGCTTAGTAATTAGCGAGTTTCTGTATTAAGTAACCATCATTTACTTCACCGTAATACATCTAAATGAGTTTCTAACAAAAGTAAGTAACCTACCTTCATCTCACTTCCTTTTTTATAAAAGTAATGCCCATAATTGATTAACTAGTGAAAAAAATAAGCGGAGATTTTTCCGTTAAGTGCAGATTAACGCTCGTTTTAGGGTAAATAGAGGGAGGTTTTCCTCCTATACAAAGCAATCATACCTATTTTTACATTTTTCAAGTCAAATAAGAGGAACTTTTCCCTCTATTTATGCTTATTTTCCGTGCCATTTGCTACTTAAGGGGAATTACTCCCTCTATTTAGACCATTCAAAGTGTCTAGCCCGATCCCCTAACCGATAAGAGCGAACTCTCACTGTCTCAGCTACGAGAATCAGCATCTTTTCATCGACTAGTTGTGAAAGAACTATTTTAACCGGTCTGCCACTTAACTTCAAATACTTTTCTACTTCTATACGGTATATGGATTCTCAGCTTCGACCGCTAGCCGAAGTACTTCCTTTTCAACTAAAGACAGAATGGCCCCTTGTCCAGTCCAGCCCCCAACTCCTCTGATAACAAAAGAAAAGGCGTATGCTAATTCATACGCTTTCTCTTTTGTATTTTTAATAGTAGGCACCCTTAAAACTCAACCCTTTACTCTTACTACAAACTTTTTTAATCAAGATTGTTTTTTTGCATTCATGACATGTCAAAAAACATTTAATTAAGTGTGGATAACCCCTAACAGTTAGTTAAAAAACAATAGTCACTTCAGACAAGAGCCATTACTATTGCGATGTTTGAATCATTTCTTGAAATATATGATCCCAATTTTTTGTATAAGCTAGCTCTTTCCTTCTATTAATATGATTTTGACAATTCTTCATTTTTAGTAATTCTTCACATTCAGACACAAAATCTCCAACATTATTATTTTCCAAATACGAGTAAACAAATTTTTCTTGGTATTTTTTTGTTGAAGGTAAATGAGCTCCTACTACAGGCTTTCCTGCTGCTAGGAATTCGAATAATTTAAGAGGAAAAACTGCCTCATTATATATTGAATGCTTATATGGCATGATTCCAATATCGACTAATTCCATATATTTAGGTACCTCTAGAGGATCTACACTCCCCGTCCACACCACATTTTTTTCATTTAATAATTCTTTAAACTCTTGAAGTCCATTCGTTCCGTCTGGTCCTACAAAAAGAAATGTCCATTCCTGACGTTGCTTAGCGACCTGCTTAATCAGGTCAAAATCAAGCTTAGGCTTTATTCCACCAATAAAACCGATCACAGGTGTCTTGAAATCATATGGTAACTCCTTCTGTTTATTTTCAAAAAGTTCAAAATCGACTCCATTTTCAAACGTATGAATTCGCTCAGAAGATCCTACCTTTGTTTCTATTTTATTTCTTAAGTAGTCAGATGTACAAAACACAGTACCAGCTTTATGAATCAGTCGCTCCTCAGCTTGTAATATAATTTTTTCTCTCAACTTAGACACTATCGAACTACCGCCATTCATAGGAGCTGCCCATAAATCACTACAGTCATAAATTACTTTATCAAACCTAAATAATGATGAGAGAATCGGAAAACCCGGAAATGTATACCACAATTGAACCTTGATGTTTTCAAACTTCTTTAGATAATCAATTAATGGATTTAATTTTTCTTTATACATTATGTCAATGTACCGGCCAATGCGAAACGGCTTTTGTGGAAGAAAATCTGCAATGGTCCATTGCTTAATGCCGTTAGGTAAGGTGATATACGCTTCTTTCTTATGACCAGGACTGGGACTTGGACAAAGCCAAATCACTTCTATAGTATCTTTTTGTTTTAGTAAAAATTCCGCTAACCGATGGCGCCTGTACCTAAGTTGATCACCGTTCCATTCTCCAGTAGCAACAATCACGTGAAGGGTCTCCATATTAATCATCCTTTATATTCTTTTCATCAAAGCATGAAAGGCATAATGTGAAAAGCACCAACATGCCATAAATACATTTAACTTTTCAATCTTGCGGTAGACGAACCAATTCATAGAAGCAGCTTTCCACTTATTCTTTGAGATTGATGGATTACCAATACGATATTCTGCTAATGTTTCATTTAAGCCAAAAGCAATATGACCTTTTTTAAGAATAGAGAGCCAAGTGGCCATATCCTGCCTTGTTCGTATATTTGGCATACGAAAGTCCCCAACTTTTTCTCGATCAATCATTACCGTTAGACAACCAATAATCGTATTTTTTAGCATCTCTTGATAAGATATCTGCGCTGGAGCGGCTATCTTTTTATTTAATAACGATCCTTCCTGATTCATAAGCTCATAAGCTGTAAATGTGAAGGATAAGTCCTTTTCTCTCATAAAGGAGAGCTGTCTTTCAAGCTTTTCCGGTTTCCACCGATCATCACTATCTAAAAAGGCAATAAATCTAGCACTTGCATATTTCAAGGCAGTATTACGAGCAACCGCTGCACCACTATTTTCCTCTAAATAAACGACCTTTATTCTTTCATCCTGCTCTTTATGTATTTGCAATAGCTGTTGTGTACCGTCTGTTGAACAATCATCCACAATAATCATTTCCCAGTCCTCGAAGCTCTGATTTTTTACTGATTCAATTGTGCTATTGATATATTGGATGGCATTGTATGAAGGTGTAATGATTGAGACAATAGGCTTTTTAGTCATGAAAGAAACCTCCCATATGATTCATTACTTTTTGGTTGTTCTCCTAAACTTTGATACTATTGAATAATCTCTTGAGTTCGCTATGAAATTTTTGATAAAACAATCCCTAATTAAAAAGAACCTTCCTTTTTTTGAAAACCTACAGGAACAACAACCCATAGCCATGCCAATGTAATACCTATTAACCCCCCTAAAAATCCTCTTTCACTAGAGGTTAATGATTTGATTGACTCACTCCGTAATTCCATATTGTTAAGCAGCTTTGCTTCCCTTACACTTAATAATTCTGTATTTAATTCATATAGAAACTGTTGGTGCTCGACACTTTCTTCTTTGCTTATCTCAAGATTCGAGATTGAGTCAATTGCCGACTGTATGACTGTTTTCTTTTCAGCTACAACGCTTTGATCCAATAACAGATACTCTTCTAACACATCATGAAGAAACCGCTCCGCTCTTTCAGCTGATTGATCATGATAGGACAATACGATTACGCCTTCATCTACTATCATCACCTGAAAGTTTGCTTTTATCTGATTTTGGTGATTTTCCCACCAATCATTTAAACGTTCCTTATAAAAAAGTTCATGAGTCAAAAGGATTTGAAGATGCTTCGGGTTATTTAAGTCTGAGTGACTATATTCTCCTAGTAAGATTTTTGCCTCCGCTTTGTAAGTCACTGGATTATTCTCAACAGGTATTAACCATCCAAGTAACCCTAGTAAAATAGGCATGATGACAATGATTACAATAAACTTCTTTACTCTAACCAATATCCTCTGTATGGTGATTCTCATTTTTGTGCTACTCCTTCATGCCAATTATCAATAACGTCTTGACTTTCCTTACCTCGTAATACAGATAATAAAGAGATGACAAACCCTAGAAATACCCAATGGAAAAATAGATTGCTAACAGAACTAGGACTAATACTAGAGACTAAGAATGCGATTAGACTGAGAATTGCCGCTTCCACAAGCCACTTCGCTTGATTACCCAGTCTTTTTTTATAAAAACAGTAAAGCCTATGGATTAAGTAGATATACATAGTCAAATAACCAAGAAAAATTCCCCAGCCAAAGTTTCCGATAATCTCAACGAGCCAATTATGCACCTCAACCACGTGATTTGTATCATAAATTGCTTGATTCTCAAGATAAAATGGAAGATTTCCAACACCCACACCAAATCCAAATGATTCAATAAAAAAAGCGAATGTATTTTTAATTAAATTTAACCTGACCACATTTGACGAAGTACTCTCTGTTGAAGCTTCACTTAGCTGTAATAAGATAGAATATATCTTTTCAATATTTAGATAGAATAGTAATGTGATTGTTAAGGCACTTGTTATCACGATTACCTTTTTTAGTAAACTCGGAACAATCATTAACACATAGATGATCAATCCGACACCAATAGCTAACAGACTTGCCCTTGATTCCGTTAGATAAATCATATATACCGATAACCCACTTAGAATAAATGCTCCACATTTGAAATATGAATTACGACTATTTTTCAAGGCAGAAAAGTAAAAAAAGAACGAGATCGTTAAGAATGTTGCAAAATCATTTTGATTGAAGAATACTGCTGTTGGATAACCTAATTTATATTCAGGTGCTCCATAAAGAGTCGAACTCGGAAGCTGAATATGACCGAAATGATTCACACATCCAAGAATTAATAAAAGCATGGACATGACAGACCAAAAGAGATAAACAGCAAACAATTGCGAGAGTTTTTTTAATAAAAAAACAGCTAAAAAAATAAACGCTATTCCAATGCCAAGTAAGAACAAGTATTTAATACCTGCGATAAGCGACTTTACCCATAACAATGAAATGGTTCCATAAACAATCCATACAAGGAAAAATAAGAGAATTCCTTTTACATGAACTTGATTCCAATAATCTATAAAGTTTTTTTCTTTGAATATATGTAAAACAAATAACGTCACCACGGTAATCAATAGCATTCTGTATAAAAATAAACTAAAGAACCCTAAGTGAATCGTAAAAATGGATTGATTGAGAAACGTAGAGCAAATTAACAAAAACATAAGTGGAACAATGATATTTTTGACTTCTACGTAATAGGCAATAAATCCTAAAACACCGATTATTATCCACAGACTTATAAAAAGAAACATCTGCTCTGTCATGCCCAAGGCTTCAGATACTAAGAATAGTACAGTTAATAAAAAACCTATTACAGTTATCCGAAGAAGTTTGTGATTGATGACCATTTAACTCCTACCCTCTTAATTTACGAAATCACTGCCTCTTCCCTTTTTTCGCTTTGGCGGCGGGAATATTCAATCGTTGCTGCAAGCCCATCTAAAAGTTCGAATGTCGGCTCCCAGTTCAATAAGGCTCTGGTTGCCTTATTTTCTAGTAAACTATGCTTAATATCACCCTGACGTTGTTCTACATAATGTGAAACTAAATCTACCTCTGCAACCTCCTTCATCGCCTTAAAAAGTTCATTGATTGAAAGTGATTGATTCGTCGAGATATTTAAACATAGATTTTCACTAGCTAGCATCGCTTTTACATTCGCACGAGCAACGTCCTTTACAAAGATAAAATCTCTGGTTTGTGTTCCATCACCATAAATCTTTGGTGATCTGCCTTTTTGAAGGCAATCTGTAAAAATAGCGATCACTCCTCCCTCACCATGTGCATCCTGTCTCGGCCCAAAAACATTGCTGTACCGCAAGATACTGTAAGGCAGTTGATACAATTTATAAGATAGCTGCAAATAATGTTCAACCATCATCTTGGTTAATCCATAAGGAGACTCTGGATTCGTTGGATGCTCTAAGGAGATTGGTAACCTTGTTGGATTTCCGTACACAGCAGCCGATGAAGCAAACACTAGCTTTGTAACGTTTGATTGAATCGCAGCTTCAATGATGTGAAGAGAGCCCTTTACATTAACCTGTTGATCCTTGACAGGGTCCTTTACTGATTCTGCGACACTCACCTGTGCCGCTTGATGGATAATATAGTCTGGATTAATAGAGACAATCATATCAACTACTTTTGGGCAGGTAATATCATAATCGATCGTTTCAACAGGTAAATGTGAAATATTTTCCCTTCGTCCTGATGAAAAGTTATCAATAACAACGACTTCAAAATGATGATCAAGTAATTCTTCGACAATATGTGATCCGATAAATCCAGCCCCACCAGTTACAATTACCTTCGTCATCAGAACTCCTCCTAAAGTGCTTTTGTTAAATCCACTATCTTATTTGTTGCAGGTCTACCAACTGATAAATACGTGTAACCAAGTTCTTCCATCATTTCTAGTGAAAATAGGTTACGCCCATCAACAATGAGAGGTTGAGTGAGTATGCTCTTTGTTTTTATTAAGTCCAGTTCCTTAACTTGGTTCCAGTCTGTTAAGATCAAACAAGCATCCGTATCCGTAAGCGTTTCGTAAAGATTTTCAGAATACACACATTGATAACCAAGTCGTTTTTTTGCTTCGTTAATTGCAATCGGATCATACGCCTTTACTGTTGCTCCCTGGCTCACTAGATACGGGATAATATCTAATGCGGGAGATGACCTTACATCATCGGTATCTGGCTTAAAAGCAAGACCTAGGACACTGATTGACTTCCCTTTTAATGAACCTAATTCCGCCTCAAGCTTCTTTACGAGTTGAACACGTTGAGCCTCGTTTGTTTCCATTACAGCTTTCATTAACTTAAAATCATAGCCATTTTCAGTTGCAATATGTAAAAGAGCTGCCGTATCTTTTGGGAAACAAGAACCGCCAAACCCCACTCCTGCTTGTAAAAACTTTTTACCAATTCTACTGTCTAACCCAATACCCTCCGATATTTTCGTGACATCTGCTCCAACGCGTTCACAGATGTTGGCGATATCGTTAATAAATGATATTTTCGTCGCTAAAAATGCATTTGCAGCATATTTAATTAATTCTGCTGTTTCTACTGTTGTTTTTACGATGGTTGATGTGAACGGCTCATGTAGTTTTGACATAATTTGAAATGCATGGCCACTTGATGCACCTATAACAGCCCGTTCCATCTGTAAGGTTTCTTTAATGGCCGCACCTTCTCTTAAAAATTCAGGGTTTGATACAATATCAAATGGAACTTGAAGGCATGAGTACTCTTTAATAATTTTTTTAATTATCTTTCCCGTTCCAACCGGCACTGTACTTTTTGTTACAATTATTTTATATCCGTTTAAGTTTTCTCCAATTGTCTTGGCGACTTGTTTCACGTATGTTAAATCCGCCTCTCCTGTAGAACGCATCGGAGTACCCACCGCAATATAAACGATATCAGCTTCTTTTATCGCATCCCCTATCTCAACCGTAAAGCGAAGTGTTCCACATTCCATATTCCTTTGTACAAGCTCTTTTAAGCCAGGTTCATAGATTGGCATAATTGCTCTTTGTAGATTACTAATCTTTGTTTGATCAACATCACAGCATGTTACATCGTTTCCCACTTCCGCAAAGCAAGTACCTGAAACAAGACCAACATAACCCGTACCTATCACAGCCATTTTCGCCATGAAACATCATTCCCTTCATTTATGATTTCCTGATAGAGTTCCGCTAACAAGCTAGCATTTCGATTCACATCATAATTTTTTTGGATATGTTCATAGAGATATTGTTGTTGCTTTGATGTATAAACCCCTCCAAAGACAATATCCTCAATTCGTTCAACCAAGCTTTGCACTGATTTTTTTGCAATTAGTAGATTAGCATATGGCCCGAATAGCTCAGGGACCCCACCAACTGCCGTACAAATAACCGGAATTTTTAATGCAATTGCCTCAATCAGAACAGTTGGCATTCCTTCCGTATAAGAAGGTAATGCAAATACATCACCAGCAACTAAATAGCTCCGTACTTGTTCATTTTCAACCTGACCTGTTAGAAAGAGCCTTCGATTAAGTTCTTTATGCTTCACTAACTTTTCCTTTTCAGGACCATCACCAACAAAAACAAATGCAATATCCTCTGAAACATGTTCCATTGCATTTACCAGTTCGTTAACCCCTTTTGCTTTTGTTAATCTGCCAACAAATACGACTAATTTTTTATCAGTAGGTAACATCAGGCGTCTTCTTAATTCATCTTTTGACTCAGTAAACTTTGCAAACTTCGCTAGATTGACTCCTATAGGGAGAACATTTCCTTCTATTCCTGTAAGCTCAGTTGTTTTACTTTTCAGCCGCGCACTAACAGCCAACACGGCACTCGCCTCAGTTACCGCTTCTGTAAATACCCTCATTGCCCCCTTAGAGTAGTGGGGATAGATATTCACATCACTACCATGTAAAGTTAATAACCATGGAATTTCTTTTTCTTTTGCTACTAATCTTGCAGCACCACCAGAGGGCATCGCAAAATGTGCATGAATAAGGTCGGGTTTGAGATCATATTCTTCCAGTGTTCTACTAATGCAAGCTGCAATCCTAAGATCTGGTTGAGCCCACCTTAACTGCCCAGGAATAGCTAAATATCGTGGACGATAAACCTTTACACCCTTACGTACATAACTGAGTTCTTCACCATCTCTTTTTTTGTATTGTTTTTTAAATAAACGAATAAAGAATGGCGACTCTGGAATCGGGCATATCACAGTTACTTTAACTCCTTGACTAAGTAGGGCCTGAACCTGTGTTTCATGAAAAACTCCACTTCCGGGATGATCTGCACTAGGATACACACTTGTTATCCACAAAACATTCATATAGCTCGACCTCTAATCTTTAATAACATCCGTTTAATAGCAACAAAGTTACGAAAATAGCCTAAAAGTAAGAACAATAAAATATAAACGCTCGCACTTAAGAAAATGGTAGTTATAAATGGTAAGACATTTGAACCTTGAAATAGCAGTGATAATGGTTCCTTCACCACAAAGGCTCCAATGCTAATGATGATCGAAAAGCTCAACGGTATAATAATGGTCTTGATGTAATCCACCCACTTCAGCTGGATCAAATAAGTTAATAGCCATCTTCCAAGGAGAAAATTAACCAAGCTTACAATCACATAAACCCAAGCCACAAAAACTAAATTATTTGCTGTAACAGCACTTATCAAAGCAATTCCATAGAAAAGGAGAACACCTGAATCCCAGTAAAAGGCTAGTTTCGCTTTTCCTTTTGCAAGGATAATTGAGCCATTAGGATTCATTAAAACTCTCAGTATTCCTACTATTGCCATGACTTGAATAACAGGAACCGCAACTAGCCACCTTCTTCCAAAGAATAGTGTTACGAATTCTTGGGTTACAGAGATTAGTCCACATAAAATCGGAAAAGAAGCTATACTTAACAACTTCGTCATATGTAAATATCCAGTGGTAAGTTGATGATGATCCTGCTGGTTTTTTGAAAACAATGGAAATGCCACTTTCGTAATAATTGGATTGATTTTTAATACAGGTATCGTAATAATTTGGTATGCTAAATTATAAATCCCTAAAGCCTCTACACCCATAAATTTCCCAATAATAATCACATCAAGGTTAGAGCCAATTCGGTTTACTAAACGTGATAATAACTGATAACCTCCAAAGGCTAGCAACTCCCTTGATTCTTTTAAATCAAAGTCAAAAGTCGGCTTCCATGTTTTTTGATAAGATAAGAAATAACAAATTCCTTTTCCACCGTAAAAAGCAATTTGCGAAATCGCAAAAGCATAAATTGGACTGACTAACTTTAAAAGCACTAACAAAACAATAAAAGAGATGATTGTCCAGCTAACTTCAATTCCCCCTAGTTGATCGAAACGCAAATGTTTTTGTAGCAAGTACTGACATTGTTGACCAACTGGTGCTATTAAGAAAATAACGGCAACAAGTCTTATTACATTCGTTAATTCTGGTTGTTGGAAAAAAAGAGATATTATCGGCCCTGTTAAAAACAGAGTCAAAAATATAACTAATCCCACAAAGATGTTTAACCAAAACAATGTCGATAACGTCTTGTTGGTCACATCTTGCTTTTGAATAACAGCTGACCCTAATCCTAAATCAATTACAATTTGAGCAAAAATAATAATCGTAGTAAGTATTCCGACCTGCCCAAATTGAGCTAAACTCATGCTTTGGCCTAACATCACAAATTGAGCGATTTGAACGATCGTAATAAGAACTGCTGAAGCTCCAGTCCACTTTATCCCTTTTTGCATTTGGAGCTTAATCACTGACATATGCTTCCCTACCTTGCACCTTCTCCTGTTAGCACAACCTTGAAGGTTTTTAATAAAATTTTCACTTCAAGAGTAAATGTTAGGTTTTTAATATATTCCAAATCATAATAGAGCTTTTCTTGTGCGGAGATATTATATCCTCCATTCACTTGCGCTAAGCCCGTTAGACCGGGTTTTACTAGTAGTCGATCCTTAAATCCAACAATTTCTTTATTAAAGATTTCCGTAAACATGGGCCTTTCTGGTCTTGGCCCGATCATTGACATATCTCCTTTTAGTACAGAAACTAATTGTGGCAATTCATCAATTCGCGTTTTCCTTATAATTGCTCCAACTTTCGTTATTCTGCAGTCATTAACTTCCGCCCACTTTGCCCCGTTTTTTTCAGCATCACTCCTCATCGAGCGAAGCTTAACAATTTTAAAGAATTTCCCATTTTTCCCTACTCGTTCTTGAACATAAAATGGAGAGCCTGGTGTCTCTATCACAATTAAAATAGCAAAAATAACTATAATAGGAATTGCTAATATAATTCCAATCATTGAGAGCATTAGATCAATAGCTCTTTTAACTAAAAGATATTGCTCAGCATTTTTTGTTAATGTAAGATTCGAAGCATAAAACATTGACGTTTCCTGGTAGAATTGAAAGCTTTTTTCGGTACTCAATTAATTACACCTCACATGTGTTGTAGGGTAGATAGAATTACGTCGAATACCTAGATTATAGGGAAAGAGATTAAAGAATTGATTGAGAAGGTTTAAAGTTTAGATGAAGAATAACAAGAAGTTGTTAAGTATTGTAAATAATTGCAAATGTCTTTACAGAGGATTGTGGAACGATTAACATTTCTATGAACTTAGTAATGTGCCATTCCTGCTTCTATGATTTCAGCTTTTTCTATGGAATTAATGAGGATAAAGTTAAAAAAAGGCGCAAAAAAGCCGGTTCAAAAAGGAGACTTTTGAACCAGCTTTATAACTCACTTCACTCTTCTTGCTGCCTGCTGAATTGGATCATAAACACCGTTATATGGGGGTGCATAAGATAAGTCCAAATCCAATAGATCACCGATTGTCAATGACGAATAAAGTGCAGTAGCTAACACATCAACCCTTTTATCCACACCAGATTCCCCGATGATTTGACCACCTAATAGCTTTTGGGATTTTTCATTATAAATTAATTTAACCGTCATTTTTTTTGCTCCTGGATAATATCCAGCAATATCCTTCGCTTTAATTGTTACTGATTTAAACGGGATATGTAATAATTTTGCTTCTTGTTCTGAGATACCAGTTCGCCCTAAAGTCAAACTGAAGAATTTGATAATAGAGCTTCCTACTATTCCCTTAAATGATTTGTGGATATTAATAAGGTTCAAACCAGCAGTAACACCTTGCTTATTAGCATGTGTCCCAAGTGGTATGTGATCATCCTTCTCTTTAATTCGGTGATATTGAGTAGCGCAATCTCCTGCTGCAAAAATATCCTCCACACTTGTTTGCATAAAGGCATTCACAGATATAGCTCCGTTCACGCTTGTTACAACTCCAGTACCGTCTAAAAAGGAGGTATTCGGCTTTACACCAATTGCTACTAACACAAGATCTGTTTCATACTCCCCTTTATCAGTTTTCACCGTTTGGACAGTCTCTTCACCAGAAAACCCCTCCACAGATTCACCAAATTTGAGCTCAACATTCTGACGAATTGCTTCATCATGAATTAACTCCGACATGTCGGGATCAAAGATTTTAGCTAGCCTTTCATTTCGTTCAATAATTGTTACTTTTTTTCCTAACTCAACAAAGCTTTCTGCCATTTCAAGCCCAATATAACCACCACCAATAACCGTGACATGCTCAACCTTTCTAGTAAGTGACTTCATAATCTCTTTTGCATCGTGAATTGTTTTTAGTGGATGAATGCCGGAAAGATTTACTCCCTCCCAATTTGGAATGATCGGGCTCACACCTGTCGCTACTAATAGTCGATCATACGATTGTTCAAAAGTACTATTCGTGGAATGGTCTATTCCTTTCACCAGCTTTTTCTTTGAATCCACTTGCTGTACTTCATGATTGATTTTTGCGTTTATTCCATATTCCTCAAACTCCTCTTTTGTACGAGCGATTAGTTTTTCAGTTGATTCAATTTTTCCACTAATCACATAAGGCAGCCCACACTGTCCGTAAGACATGACACTACCCTTCTCAAAGACCGTTATCTCATGTTTTTCAGAGCCGTTTCTGACAATTTGCATCGCTGCACTCATTCCGGCAGCATCTCCACCAATAATTATAATCTTCAAAGTTTCATCCTTCCTTTCTTTAGAAAAAATCTTTGACACGCATTTAAACAAGATAATATAAATGGATTTATTATAACTGCTTATACTATGTGTAGGAGGTGTTCTTTTATTAAGAACTTGTTAGTAAGTATTCTCTTATTCATTGTACCAGTAACTTCAACAAATAATCCTGACTTAGTCCTTAACTTTAAAGGAGAAACCATAGCCACAATTAATAAGGAGGCATTTTCGTCACCTCTCGTAGAAATTCCATTAATTAATGAAGAGTTGTACAATCAGTTTTTAACTAAGCTTAATCAGCAAGTGCATCACCCTCCTACTAATGCCATAATTAATGAAAAAAACGAAATCATACCTGGGAAAGACGGATACCAACTTGATCGACAAAAGTTCACACAGGAATTTATTAATTATTTTTTTAACGATGAGCCTTTAACGATAGAAATTCCAATAACTCAAGTCCACCAACGAGTTGATGCTGAATTACTTTCAGATATTCGGGTAAAACAAATCGGTAGTTATGTCACTTATTATAATAACCGTCATTCTGAGCGCTCAAACAATATTGTTCTTGCCACAGAAGCAATTAACAATCATGTTATTTTTCAAGGTGAAACCTTTTCATTTAATGAGGTTGTTGGCAAAAGAACAAAAGAAAAAGGCTATCTTCCTGCTCCTATTATCATAAAGGGAGAGCTTTACGAAGGAGTGGGTGGCGGAATATGTCAAGTTTCATCCACCTTATTTAATGCTGTGGATAATGCTGGCGTTAAGATTATTCAACGATACTCTCATAGTCGGAATGTGAACTATGTACCTTCAGGGCGAGATGCCACTGTAAGCTGGTATGGCCCTGATTTCACCTTTAAAAATGTATATAATCAACCGATTCTCATCCGGGCAAAAGCAGATAAAGGGAAAGTATATATTGGTATATATTCCTCAGATGCAATCAACTTTAAACAAAACTAAAAGCATAAGGCACCTGCCTACATCGACAGTCATAAGACAAGCACTGACTAGGATGATTCTTTCTTTATATAAAAATTCATGTGTCCTTACCTAGCGATAAATAAATAAGGGGAGATTTTTCCGTTAATTCAGATTAGAGATAGTTTTGAGGTGAAATAGGGGGATTTTTCCCCTTATTAAAGCAAAATTACCTATTTTAAAGTATTTCTAGTCAAATAAGAGAAATTTCTCCCTCTAGTTAAGTTATTTTCCATGCTACTTATGAATTAAAGGGAATTTTTCCCTTTATTTCTATTTACTGTGCAGTATATTTCTACTAGTATCTCCGACTTGCTTATTCCAGATAACTGCCGCTAGTTGAATAAGCCTATTCTCGCATATAATTAAAACGGACCAGGGTTAAAATTTTATTTCATAAATATATTTTAACAACACAATTAGAGGCTCTGTAGCAGACGTACAAAAATTAATGTACACCTGCTATTTTCTGTATTTATCTCTAAAACTACCTGTAAACCAGTGGTATATCAACAAAAAAAGAGATGCGAATTAGCGTGCTAATTCCATCTCTAAAAGTCGTGTTATTTCGTATTTTCTCCCTCTCAACTAAAAAGGTTATTCAAACTAACTACACGATGAGGTCTTTTGATTTATTAAATTGTAGCTTTTCTTCTAATAAAGAACAGCGTAATTACCCCAGAAAGAAGTAATACAAATCCAATTAATAGTGAATTAAAGCTATTTGTTGCAGTATTTGGTAACTCATTTTTATCTTTATTATCTGTTGAAGGCTTGTCAGTTCCTGGTTCTTCTGTTCCTGGCTCTTCTGTTCCCGGTTCTTCTGTTCCTGGCGCTTCAGTTCCTGGTTCTTCAGTTCCCGGTTCTTCTGTTCCTGGTTCTTCAGTTCCCGGTTCTTCTGTTCCTGGCTCTTCTGTTCCTGGCTCTTCTGTGCCTGGCTCTTCAGCTTTTTCAAATCTTACATTATCTACAAACAATGTTCCTGCAAAATCACTGTTATCATCAGCAAAAATCAAAATCATATTTCTTAAGGCTGTATCGGCTTGTAAATTCTCAATATCACTAATATTAATCTTCGCCTCATAGTGATATAATCCATCAGCTGTCACATTAGCTTCGTCTAATGTTGTTAAATCAATATCAAATGTTTCAGTAGCTTGTGCCCAATAATTTAATGCTGGTGGTTGGAATGTTAAGTTAACTGAAATTCCACCATCTGTTGCACGGATAGGGTCAAGGTATAAGTCAAATGCAACATAATCATTTTCTCCACGTACTAAATCTTCACTCCAGAAATCTAAGCGAGGTGCTGTTGCCCAGTTGTCTGTTGGCTTCACTTCAGGATACGCAAATTCAAATGATAAAGCATTTGATCCATTAGCCTCTTGAATCGTTAAAGCTGTTTTAACACCTGATTCCCCTTGCCACTCCCATCCTTGACGAGTTCCATCTTCAAAATCTGAAGGGAAAGTAGCTTCGCCTTTAGGATCATTAATAACAGGAATCTCTACTTCAGTACCTGTAACGGTTATGTTATCTAAAGAAATTTCATCAGCATTTTCTGTTCCAACAAACAATATGATGTTATCCATTTCATTGTTTTCTTCATGTGTAGCAATGATTCCCAAGTTTTGTGCTTGTTCAACAGTCAATGTTAATGTTGCCTTGTATTGATCACCAATCGCTGTAAAATCTTCTTCATTTACTTGAACAGCAACCGGATTTCCCCAACCAGATGCTGGTCCTTGAGGTACAGCACCAATTGAAACTGTCGTTGGCTCATCCACGAAAACATCCATAGACAACTCTTCTGCACCTAAAATGTTTATTGATGTATCCCAATTATCCGCAGAAAGTCGAACATTTCCCCAGAAGTTATCAGCAGAAATATCATTACTTGCATTTAAGCCTGTGATTTTTAGTGCGTTATTCACATTACTTACAGAAATACCATCTTTCACAGGGCTATCGCTATTTACACCAAATCCCCCAGTTGTACCATCATTGAAATCCCAAGCAACCTTAGTATATTTCGTGCGATCAATTGGCTCATATGGAATACCTTTGATACGAGCACGTACATATTCTCCAGAGACACTCAATTCTTCAGGTGCCCACACTTGGTCTGAACCTGGGTCTAAATTAGTTGCATCAGACTTACCAAGCTCAAAAGGAGTAAATGCTCCAGAAGTTTCATTTTTATTCGTTAAGGACCAGTTTGCCCAACTGATATTGTTTTTGTTAAAGAAATTTAACCATACATCTGCTTCATCTAAATAAGGACCATTATTTCCATTAGCTTCACTTGTTCCCCACTCAGAAGCAAATACTGCTACACCATTTTCTAGTGCATAAAGCACATTGCTCATTACATTTGTACGGTCAGAGCTATCTGTCGCTGGTGCGTGTGAACCTGAATAAAAGTGTACAGTGTAAATTGTATTATCATCATCAATGGGATTGTCCGCTGCTAAGTCAGGACGCTGACTCCAGTTAGGGCTTCCCACGATGATAAGATTTTCATTACCTTTTTCACGTAACATATCCACGATTGGTTGTGCATAGTTCTTAACCTCTAACCAACCAGCTTCATCATTTGTTACACCTTCACCACCATTATTATTACTGCTTGGCTCATTTACAAGCTCATAAATAATATATGGATTATTAGGGTATAAACTAGAAATCTCATCAAAGAAATCCATTGCACCGCTATATACTTCTTCATTTGGATTTCCTGGTGCATGAACATGCCAGTCAACAATCACATACATGTCGTTTGCAATTGCATAATCAATCCCATTAATTAATCTTTGCTTAATAACGTCTGGACTAGTAGCATAGCCATTTTCACCAACATACATGGCTAGGCGAATCATGTTTGCTCCCCAGTCATTTGATAACGCAGCAAATGCATTGTTATTAATGATCTCTGGGAACCATTGTAATCCATGTGTACTCATACCACGTAGTTGAATTGGATTTCCATTTTGATCACCTAATGTCATTTGTCCATCTTTTTCAACAATCTTTAGTGCTCCACCTTCAGATGGCTTTACTGTAGGGCTAACAACTAAATAATCAAGTTCTTCTTCTGCAGCAAATCCTGCAGTTGGAAATAATGACCCTAAAAGGGCAATAACCATCATGATTGCAAACAGTTTCTTGTTATTGTTTCTATTCAATTTGTCTTCCTCCTTAAAATTTTAATTCAAAACCAAGTTTAGGAAACCGGTTTCTAAAATGAAAATAAAGACAGAAAAAACATAAATATAATTTAATGAACCTAATTCGGAAACCGCTTTCTAAATACAACAAAAAAATATTAGCCCTATATCGAAAGCCATTTACTATTTTTGAAGGAAACCGATTTCCATTTTAACAATAAAAATATTGCTAAAAATAAACTATGTCTATGTACCTCCCTTGCTAGCAGCCTCAACTGTATTATGAGTGATTAGTTATGTAAATTATTTTGTAAACGTTTCACTCTTGGAATAAGTATAGCATGAAGTTTTAAGAGATTGCTAGAGTCTTATTCCAAATTATCCTTATATTTTTTTGTTGTAATATTATACAGATAAACAGAAGCTCTCTATGCATACATACATAGAGAGCTTCTGCCTCTATAAACTATCCCTTTATTTCAAGTAATTTTTTCCTCAAATCTGTTTCCATTGTTGCGAGTTCATGCTCTGCATGTCGGCGTCTTGTACGCCCTTCTTCTTGAATTCTTAATGTTTCTTCGAGCGTAGATATAATATTCTCCTTTGTTTTCTTTAGAGTTTCTATATCAACAAGACCACGCTCATTTTCCTTCGCAACCTCAATTGAATTTGTTTTTAGCATCTCTGCATTTTTTAACAATAAATCATTTGTTGTTTTCGCAACCTGTTTTTGTGCTTCAACTGCATCACGTTGCCTCATAAGTGTCAGAGCAATTCCAACTTGGTTTTTCCACAACGGAATCGCAGTCATGATCGAGGATTGAATTTTTTCCGCTAATGTTTGGTTTGTATTTTGTATTAGACGAATCTGAGGTGCACTCTGAATCGTGATTTCTCTACTCAATTTCAAGTCATGAATTCTTTTGTCTAAACGGTCTGCAAACTGCATCATGTCATTTACTTCTTGAAATTTCATTTGATCATTAGAAACTTCTGCTTCACTTTTTAAAGCAGGTATCGTTGTTTTGTGTAGCTCCTCAAGCTTCAGTTCTCCAGCTGCAATATAAACATTAAGAGCATTAAAATATTCCTTATTATTTTCATATAGCTTTTCTAGCATCGCAATATCAGATAAAAGCAAATTTTTACTACGGTCTAGTTGGACGCTTATTCGATCAATCTGAGCACCCGTCTTTTGATATTTTGACAGTACTTCCTGAACAGAGCCTGATACTTTCCCAAACATCCGCCCAAGCATTGATTTTTTTTCAGGCTTTAATTCATCCGGATTAACCTCATTAAACCTCTTCATTAAATCATTTATAATTTCACCTATCTCCCCAATATCCTTTTTCTGGACATGCTCAAGCATATTATTTGAGAATGAAAGCAACTTCGTTTGTGCCTGAGTTCCATAGCTAATCATTGCCTGATGATTTGTCGGATCAATTTGTTTTGCAAGTTGATAGGCTTTCTCGCGATTCTCTTCAGGTATAACATCAATAAGACGCTTTTCTTTCGTTACCTCTAACTCGTTATCGACGTCATCATTTGTTTTCGTATCAAATGGACTTGATAATAAATCATCCAATAGGTTCGCAGATTTATTTTCTTTTGACTGATTCGTTTCGCTCATTTAAAATTCCTACCTTCATCATTTTTTTCAGATTCGACCCTGTGCTTAGCCACATCTAGTTCAACGTGGAGCTGATCGATATCGTTTGATAGTAAGTGATATAAGTCATTCTCAACTTTTTCTGTGATTTTTTCTAATGTTTTACGTGTATCATATAAGGTGCTTTCCAACTCAACATTCCTCTTTGGTTGTGATGAAAGAAAAACGTATTTTTCTGCAAGTTCAACCGCTGAATCTAAGTGTGAAAAATAAAACTTTTCCGCTCGATAAAACCGTTTCGGCTCATCTTTTGTTATACTGTATATTTTCCTAGTCAATCTCACAAGATCTAGTCGAAGTTTCCATGAAGGAATATGACGAATTGAAATTAATGCCTTATTCAAGCGAAATATTTTAGCTTTTGCTTCCGCTAAGTTTTCTTTTATATAACGATATTCTTTACGCGTTAGTTTATGTTTTGATAAAAAGCGTTGCTTCATGATGGCTGAACTAATCCCATAAGTAGCTCCACTTCCTAAAAAGGAATATGCTACAGATAACCAAAAGGTTTGATCAAAAGCGAACATAGAAATGCCCCAGGTTATTGCCCCTACATTAACTGTTAAAAAACCACGCAAAATAATAAACAATATTCGATTCATAAGAATCTCTCCCGACTATTAATCATATCTATTACTACGTATGAAGGTTTAAATAGGTTTCATTTTAAATTACACAAAAGATGTTCCTTCTTAAATATATTATAAGAAAAAATACAATACCAGCAATGGACCTGCAATCTATCTATTTCTAAGACTTAAGACGTAGAAAACATTTAATTAGGACTGAACCCTTTTTGAGAAATACCTATATCTTTTTGATCTATCTCTTCTTTTAGCATATTATAGATAACCTGTACTACCCTTGGATCATACCACTTCTCCATTCCCATCTTTTCATAGATTTCTTTTACTCCCAATTTGTCCGTCCGTTTTCCTCCACTGCCGTCCCCCATCCAAAAATCATCCAATGTTACTCTACTTGCTAAATTCTTAAGCTTTATAGGGAATTCCTTTGAGCAAGGAAGAAGTGGCGCTATGGTTGCTTGAGTTAGAATGCCAGCTTCAGTAATCTCTCTAAGCGCCCTCATTCTTGCTGGAATCGGAGGTGCAGCTGGCGAAAAAGCCTTTCTTACCTCTTCTTTATCCGTTTCAATGGTTATCGACACGCGAGTATTACTACCAAATTGCTTGAGTAAGTCAATATCGCGCACAACTAAAGGTGATCGTGTCTGTACAAACAGAAAATCTGGTTTCTCTTCTAGCATCACTTTTAGTAGACTCCTGGTTAGTTCTAGCTTGTGCTCAATTGGTTGATATGGATCTGTAGCTGAAGACATAAATATCCTAATAGGACCTTTCTTTTTTGCCTTTTTTAATTCTTTATATAACAACTCTGCCGCATTGGTTTTCACATCAATCCAAGTGCCCCACTCTTCATCTCTGAAAAGCGACACAGGAAGCTGTCTAACATAGCAATAAGAACAGCCAAATGCACAGCCTCCAAACGGGTTTAAAGAATGAGTATAATTAGATAGTTGACCTCTTGTTGGTGTAAGAATCGTCCTTGATATAATATCTTTCGGTTCTATGTTCATTCTTTTTCCCCTCTCATTAAATCAAGTGCTATGAATAGTTTGAACTTCCCTGTTTGAAAATAAAATAAAATTAACATAATGAAAACCTAAGGTCTAAACAAATGGAGATTTAGTGGCAGTCATAGGGTTTAATTCCTTTCTACCCAAAAAGGGAACTCCAAATTCATAATTGGAATTCCCTTTTGATGGTGTAGGTCTGAGACTACGACTATACTTAACAAGTTTTGGCCTTTGATATTATCTTTTTGGTTATCTTGATAGTAATTAAGGTTAGAGAGTTCCATGCGCTGCGATCCACTTGCTTTCCACGGGGTGGTCCGTGAGCCTCCTCGTCGCCTGGGACGGGCTCCTGCGGGGTCTCACGAGACCGCTAGATTCCGCAGGAGTCAAGTGATTCTCCGCTCATTCCACACTTAGTAAGTACACTATTTTCATTCTACATGGTGCGAATTAAATTGGCTTGGAGGTCTCCCTGAAAAATTTGGTTTGGAGATTCTCCTATTTTGAGCAACTGCATCAAAGAGGTCTTATAATTCACTTCCTCCTTGTTTCTAGCTCAAGCAACTTGGTCATAGAGAATCTATGATTCACTTCCTCCTAGTTTTAGCTCAAGCAACTAGATCATAGAGGACCTATGATTCACTTCCGTCTTGCTTTTACTTTGGCAACTAGATCATAGCCATTAATGTGGAGCCTTTATAATCAAATTGAAATCGAGTCTAGATTCCACTATTCGTTATTTTTACATTTATCTACAAAATTCGGGCGGTGACAGGCATCACCCGAATTTCCACCACCCCAACTACTCAACCTAATGCTTGCTCAATATCTCTCCAAATATCTTCCCAGTTTTCTAGTCCAACTGAAAGTCTAAGTAATTGATTGGAAATTCCCATTTTCACGCGCACATCTTCTGGAATAACTGCATGGGTCATGGAAGCAGGGTGTTGAATTAATGTTTCAGCATCTCCAAGGCTAACAGCAATCGGTATCAACTTTAGCGAATTAACGACTCGTACAGTCTCCTCATAATCTCCTTTGATCTCGAACGAAATAAGTCCTCCACCTTTTTTCATTTGGTTTTTCATGATTTCATAATCAGGATGACTTTTATCACCTGGAAAATAGACTTCTTTAATTTTTTGATGTGTTTTTAATTTTTCAACGATCTTATCTGCATTATCACAATGACGGTCCATCCTTACTGCTAACGTTTTAATTCCTCGGATTAATAGCCAGGCATCAAATGGAGAAATTACTCCTCCGATATCTTTCTGGGCCGTCTTCTTAATAAATCTAACCGTTTCACTGTCACCAACAACTAACCCTGCAACTACATCTCCATGTCCACCAATATATTTAGTTGCACTATGAACAACAAGATCGCACCCTAAGGTTAGCGGTTTTTGTAAGTATGGTGTTGAAAACGTATTGTCAACAACCACCTTTATTCCTTTTTCCTTAGCAATCTTAACAACCATTTTTAAATCAATTAATCTCATAGTCGGATTAATTGGAGTCTCAATATATATGATTTTTGTATTCTCATTTATGTTTGAAAGAACTTCCTCTCTCGTATTTAAACTGGAAAAGGTATGCCCTATATTGTATTTTTCTTTGATCATTTGAAGAAGTCCGAAGGTGCATCCATAAACTCCTTTTGAACATAAAATATGATCATTTGCTTTAGTTAAACCAATTAAAACAGCCGAGACTGCTGCCATTCCAGAACCAAAAGCTAGTCCCGCATCTCCTTCTTCTAACTGCGCGATTCGTTCTTCCAAAATGGTTACTGTAGGGTTCGATAACCTTGAATAAATATATCCACTCTCTTCCCCACTAAAACGATTTGCCCCTTGCTCTATCGATGAAAATGTAAATGTCGAGGTTTGATAGATTGGTGGAGTTAAACTATCTCCATGGTCTTTAGAAACATATCCTGCATGAATGGCCTTAGTCTCAAACTGATAATCATTGTCTCGTTTCATCATTTTCCCCCTTATGTTTATAGGTTAATCATACCTTAATGTGAACTTAAGTGTAAGCGTTTACTTAATTGCGATAATTAGGCTATTCCAACTTTATAGATCTAATGTATCCCATGTATTTTATGAATAAATCAAGTAGAAGGTGCTCAGGTCTTAGGTAGTACTCTTTTGAGCAGAAAATGATTATGGTTCCTACCCATGATTGATCAAAATCACTTCTTTGCCCTCTACACTTTCCTCTTTAACTCGTTGTTGAAGAAGGTGTGGATAAAAAAAATTTAATTAAAGAAATGGAAAAACTTCATACAGCATTGAAGAATTGATTTTGTTTCAAAAAAAATCTCCCAAACAAAGTACTAACGGGTTCTCTTTTGAAGTGCAAAATCATAAAATAACAGTACAAATAACGCAATAAAAAGCATGGTGATTTGCACTTTAATCATCATGCTTTTTCACTGGAATATGATCAGTAATAAATCAAAGTCGAAATAATTGGAATTGCAATAGACGGAAAAACTTCCCTTAATTAGCAAATAGGGTTGAAACTAGCTTAAATAGACGGAGATATTCCGCCTATTGACTTAAAAAACATAAAAATGGGGGAGTTTACTTGGTGTAACCGGAAAACCTCCCCTTATTTAACCCGAAAACGTTCTCCATTCTGAACTTAACCGAAAAATTCCGCTTGTATTAGTTACTTAATTAAGGACAGACCACTTATCGGAGAGGGGCACTATTTTCATTCCACTCCCATTAAATTAATGAAGTATTAAGGAGCGTTTCAGCATATAGACAACAGTTTGAGGATGTTCATTCCCACCTTGCTATTTGGCATGCTAATTGAAGTGTTAATTTTCAAACAATATTGTCATAAACGTTTATATACCAATAACAACATAGCATGCTAAATCATATGCGATTTAACATGCTATTGGAGTTGTTTTTTCACGTTTCGCACTCTAAAAGAGAACCTGTTAAACAAAGTAATGGAGAGATTTTTTTGTTGTTTTGAAACGTTTGATACATAAATATCTTTCCAAAATTTAATTTATCATAATCTGGTGTCTCTATTTTCGGCAAAACTGATTGATATCCTTTTAAGAAAGTTTGCACTTTATTTCATATAACCTGCATAACAAAAAAGCCCACCTATATGAATAGATGAACTTGATATTATTTAATTCAATTCTCTTAGAAATGTATTTAGCTCTTCGCTATTTTCAAATTTAAATAAATATCCAAAGTGTATGGGTTCTTTGCCTGTGTGAAGTTCCTTTGGGAATTTCGAAAGGGCAGTACTGTGATATTTTTTCTGACTAGTGTCTATTAATGTTTCTTTAATCGTATCTGGATTCAAAACGATACTTATTTCTTTGTTTCTTAATAGATAAATCACTTCTTTATTATGGATATGTCTGAACTCTATCGCTTTACTCGTTTCTTTAGTAAATAAAAAAGAGTTTATATTAAAAACCTTTAAGATATCTTCCAAGTTGTTTACCCCTTTAGTTTCTTATTCAGTAATTCAAATGTTTTATGAAGCACTTGTTTCGGCACTTTCGCATATCTATCTCCGATACTCACTTCAAAATAGCATTCATTCTCGTTCATTTCTCTTAGATTACTTGCTAGTCCGACTCCTATTTTTTCATAAGTATCTATTAATTTGGATTCAACCTTTTCTTTCGGCTGATTAAAATGAACATGGAACATATTGGAGACTGGTTCCTCAGGTTTCGTTACGACGCCCTCGCATTGATTAAAAAGAGAAGCAAGCTCCTTTGCCTCTTCATAATATTGCTGCATTTTATTAACTCTTTGCTCAAAATAATAGTCAGAGCTAATAACATATGGATAGAGACTGATAAGATCTCCACCATGACGTCTTTTCCACACTTTTGATTGCTCTATAAAGCTACTTTCACCTGCCAAAACAGCACCAGCAATTCCACCGATCCCTTTGTAAAAGGATACATATACACTATCAAATAACTCACAAACTTCAGCTGCTGTTTTTTGATAAAAGGGAAGAATCTCGAACAGCCTTGCACCATCCAAATGAAGCTTTATCCCTTTGTCACGGCAGTAGTTTGAAATTGATATTAATGTTTCGTAAGATGGCACTTGACCACCTATTTCCCGCTGAGGTAGCTCCAACAATAAACAAGAGATATCCTCCGTTAATTTCTCTACATCCTCTAGTTCAATTACTCGAGTTTGATCTGCTAATAATATCGGGTCAATATGATGTAATTCTTTTAACCCATCTTCTTCATGAATTTCCAAGTGAGATAATGGGTGATAAGCGACTTTTTTGATCCCTTTTTTGTCACACCAAATTCTTAACGCAATTTGCTGTGCCATTGTTCCACTTGGAAAAAACACTGCACTTTCTTTCCCTAACACCTTTTCCATTTTTTCTTGAAAGTCCTCAATTACTCTTCCATTTCCATACATATCACTATCCAAATTTTCATCTACCTGTGCAAATGCATCCTTTAATACTTGGATATTTCTAAAGCCATGTCCGATCACTTGATATGTTGTTTCATTAAATGCTTTATGTAGTGTCATCGTAAAAACTCCTCACTCTTTATGTATAAATGACTTATGAATTCTATATATTTTCTATATTTAACATATCATACTCCCTGAAAGTGAGAAACTTGAATTGTAACCTAATTCGTCTATGTTAACCTTAAGCGATAATTTAAAAATCGTTCATTGGGATTTTTTTCATATAAATGAGGAATGATAATTTCTTCTTTTAGCTCAAATAAGGCATGGTTTTCTAAAAAATAGATATAATCCTCTGATGGATAATATAGAATTAAATCAATTTCTCTTGGAAATTCCTCGACCGATTCCAAAATATTATTAACCACTTTCATAAAGATTTGGATTGTAAATGGATTGAAAAAGTAAAAACAATCATCTTCTGAGGAAACCTCATATTCTTCTGCCAAACAACATAAAAACTGAATTCGATCCAAGCTATTTTTATGTTTCATCATATAACTCTTCTTGTTTTCGACAGCTTCCGAATAAAAGGTCGGATTCATTTCGATACCTACGACAGCTGTCTGATAAAAATGGTTAATGTAAAAATTCAACCGGCCCTTACCACATCCAAAATCAACCACAAGACCATTACGTTTCAATTGATAGTTTTGGAATAATACCTCCAACACTTCATAAGGTGTAGGTTCATAACGATGATAATGAATTGAATGACTAAAACCCTTCTGAGTCCCTGCTGTTTTTATGTTTAATAATGCATCATAATAGTAATCATTCATGATTTATCTCCTAAAGTACCTTTCTTCCCTTATCTTAACATAGAGATCTTTATCATTTAAAATAGGGCACTGTCTTAAAGCATTTATTTTAATAGGTTATGTGTAGAGCTGATTTACCTTTTTGTTTAATATTAATTTTCATTTTATCATTCAAAAAAAAAGCAAGTATCTCTTGATTGATACATTGCCTGTTTTATAAAATTCTATCTAATATGTGAGGAGTTCTAATTACACCTGCTTTTCTACAAGCTATTCAACAACTACCCCTGAATTACTTTTCATAAATGCCTCAAACTCTACAGCTGGAACAGGTTTTAAAAATAAATAGCCCTGTCCAAACTGACAATTGTATTTTTCTAAGGATTTTACTTGGTGAACATGCTCAATACCTTCTGCCACTACTTTTAAATTCAGATTATGTCCAATGTTTATAATTGTTTTGGCCATTGATTGTCCTTGTAGATCATTTAGATCATCAATAAATGATTTATCAATCTTCAGTGTATTGATTGGTAATTTTTTTAATATATGAAGTGATGAGTAACCTATTCCAAAGTCATCGATAGCCGTTTTGACACCTAGCTTTTTTAGCCCATAAAGAACTTCGGACGATTCATCTATATTCTGCATCAAGCTCTCTGTAATCTCAATCTCAAGATATTGAGGATCAATTCCAGACTCATCTATAATATCTTTCACTGACTGAACAAAGTCTCCCTGTCTAAATTGTTGAACTGAAACATTTACAGACACGTACAAAACAGGAAATCCTGCTTGTTGCCAAGTCTTATTCTGTATACATGCCGTTTTAAGAACCCATTCACCAATCGAAACAATTTGTCCTGTTTCTTCAGCAACGGGAATAAATTCTGCTGGGGAAATATACCCTAACTCAGGATGCTTCCATCTTATTAAGGCTTCCATCGCAATAACCTGTCTGGTCGTTAAATCCATAATAGGCTGATAAAATAGAGTGAATTCTCCTTGGTGAACAGCCTTTCGCAGTTCACTTTCAATCTTCATTTTACGAGTCAACGCTTCATTTAACTCTTTATTAAAAAAACGAAAATTGTTTTTCCCACTTCCCTTTGCTAAGTACATTGCAGCATCGGCGTTTTTAAATAGCAATTCACTATTATCGCCATGATCAGGATAGGAACTAATCCCTATGCTTGGTGTTATAGTAATCTCATGATTTGCGACAATAAAAGGACGAGAAAATTTATTTAATATAGTTTGAGCAGTCCCAATAATTCTTTTTCTATCTGCACCAGGAAGAATTAATATAAATTCATCTCCCCCTAACCTATAAACCTGATCAAGTTCACTCAATGAGCTTTTTAATCGTTCAGCTGATTTTATGAGAATAAGGTCACCTGCAAAATGTCCTAATGTATCATTAATTAATTTAAACCTATCAAGATCAATTAGTAATAAAGTTAAGGAGCTATTCGTACGTGAGGCCACATCAATCTTGTATTCAAGTTCTTCATGGAAGCTTGTTCTGTTATTCAATCCTGTAAGTGGATCATGATAAGCTAGATCTCTATACTCAACCATTAGTAATCTATTTCTATTAATAACTAAGAGCTGCCTAATAATAACCATTATAAAAATTAGACATACACCTATACTCAATGTATTCAAGTTCCACTGATAACTATTAATAACTAAAACAATTAAAATAATAATACTTATGTAAGGAAAAATACTTTCTCTGTTAACGGATTTCTTTAATGTCCAGTTTATCTCAACTTTCTCTTCATAGGCATAAAAAGATGCGAACCCTATCATCAATATAGCTATAAGCCAAAGTGGATCAATTAGGCTCCCTGGTTCATAACGTCCTTCTAGGGTTAAGTAAATATAGCTCGTATCTGCTAATATCTGCAGTATAAAACCTAGGTTGATTAATGAAAGTTCTTTTCTCTCGTTACTATATTGAGAGAGATAATATAAATAGATGACAGCATACAATATCCCTAAGTTCATCAAGGGATAAACAAGGAGGATAAATGTAATGCCAAGTGAATAATTTGCCAATGCAAGCAATGGCTCTATTAAAAAATGCAAACTAATAACAATAGCAATAATCATAAAAATGATGATATTAAATAAAAATGAATTTTCGGAAATAGTAGTCGAGATAATTTTAGCCTTGTAAACTAATGCCAGGAAATAGAAAAAATAGCCTAAAAGCCAACACACCAGTGAGGGATTTGGATATGAGTTTGCACCATGAAACAAAAATAAATAAAACCATATCAGATAAGATGCGAAATTCAAAAATGTACCAATACTTAACAGCATCCAAAAGTATTTTTGTTTCCCTGAAATTTTTTGAAATGCTCTAAATACAAAAATAAACGCGACCGCTCCACCAATAGTGGGGAAAAAACTAGCACCTAGTACTCTCACCCACTCATGTTCTCTAAATGCAATATTCCATATATAGAATGATGCTATAATCAAAATAATACCAAATAGCACTTTAAAATTTTTATTTTTATACATATTAAGTAAACCATCACTTTCTAGGGATATAACAAAAGAAGCTATCTCCGCCGGAAATAACTTTATACTAGTTATCCCTTGGTAACTCAGCCACCATAGTTTTCCCTTAGGTCTGTAGCTTTGCGTCCTCACTTTTCAGTGAGTTTGCCGTTTCAATGAATTATTTCACTTTTATTCCTAGTTCTATTCTACCATACGAAACGGAATCTAGTAGTCATTTTTCACTACTCTTTCTTATATTTGTTCCACCCTAAAAAAACTACGGTTGGAGAGTTCCATTCGCTTCGCCCCACTCGCTTTCCGTGGGGCGGTCCGTGAGCCTCCTCGTCACTTTTAGCTCCTGTGGGGTCCCACGAAACCGCTATATCCCACAGGAGTCGAGTGGCTCCGTTCATTCCATACTTAGTGTAAGAAATGTTCATCCTCGATGGTGAAATTTTTAATTAGTATAAATGTTAACCTACAAATTTCTATGACCATAATTTCGTGTTATGATAAGCATAACACTACTTAGTAAAATATTTTATTTTATAAGGAGGGAAACGATTGAAAACTGTATATGATTTTGACATAACCCTACCAAACGGCGCTAAACAATCATTAAAAGAATATGAAGGCAGGCCTTTACTAATTGTTAATACAGCTAGTAAATGTGGCTTTACTCCCCAATTTTCAGGGTTGCAGGAACTTTATGCAAAATATAACAATCAAGGTTTTGAGGTGTTAGGCCTTCCTTGTGACCAATTTAAAAAGCAGGAATTTAATCATATTGAAGAGACCGTTGAATTTTGCCAGGTAAATTACGGTGTGACCTTTCCAATCTTTGCAAAGGTTGATGTGAACGGTCCTAATGAAGATCCTTTATTTACATACTTAAAAGATCAAAAAACGGGGATACTGGGTAAAAATATCAAATGGAATTTCACAAAGTTCCTTATCGACCGAAATGGGCAGGTGGTCGAACGCTATGCCCCAACAACTGAGCCACAAAAAATCGAAGCTGATCTTTTAAAATTATTATCATAAATTATGTATAAAAGGTTTTAACTATTATAACGCTTTTTATAATTAGAATAGTATAATTAAGGTAGATTGCACCTAACCTCTTAGCTATTAAACTGGAGTGAACTTCATTTTGAAATCAAAGAATTCTTTATTTATTTTATTTGCTGTTATGTTTCTTGTAATGGTTGGATTCGGAATTATTATTCCGGTCATGCCTTTTTATGCCGAGGAAATCGGGGCCACTCCAACACAATTAGGGCTTTTAATGGCTGTTTATTCATTAATGCAGCTTCTATTTGCACCAATGTGGGGGAGAATATCTGATAAAGTCGGTCGAAAACCAATTATTATGGTTGGAATTTTTGGACTAGCCCTTTCCTTTTTCTTGATGGCCATTTCTACTCAGCTCTGGATGCTGTTTGCTGCGAGAATTATTGGGGGCTTTTTCTCCTCTGCTAATATGCCAACTGTTATGGCATATGTAGCAGATATTACGACTGACGAGGACCGCGGGAAAGGAATGGGCATTATTGGTGCATCTGTTGGGTTAGGGTTTATTTTTGGACCAGCAATAGGTGGCGTCTTCTCGCAAGGAAGCTTGAGTACTCCCTTCTATCTTGCTGGGGCTTCATCATTAATTACCTTTATTCTTGTTGCACTTGTTCTCAAGGAATCTTTATCAACGGAACAACGAAATCGACAATCAAAGAAGAAAGTACCTTTATTAGTTGCATTCAAAGGTCATCTATCAATCCTTTTTATTTTGCAATTATTTGTTTCTTTGTCATTATCAGGTCTTGAGGCTACCTTTGCTTATTTTGCCTATGAAAAAGCACAGCTAGAATCTGTTGAGCTCGGATATATTTTTATGATTATGGGGTTTGCTGGAGCATTAGTTCAAGGAGGAGTCGTTGGTAGACTGACAAAAAAATATGGAGAAGGAGCCGTTATACAACTTGGGATTATTATATCCTTAATCGGCTTTACTTTAATCCTATTTATTGACAGCTTCACAACAGCTGCAATATACCTAACTGTCTTCGGGATAGGTAATGGTTTAATTCGTCCAAGTGTTTCTTCACTTTTAACAAAAAAGTCTACCTCTGGACATGGCAGCACAACAGGACTTCTATCATCCTTTGATTCTCTAGGAAGAATTATTGGACCTCCACTAGGTGGTCTATTATTCTCCATGGCAGTCGGTTTGCCATATATTTCAGGTATAATTTTATCATTATTCGCATTTGTTCTTTATCGCATGTATCACACTCAGGCCAAAAAGTCCGAGCCTAGCACATCATAATTAAGGATAAAATCCAACCCACCTTGAACTAACCCGTTCGGTTAAGAGGGAAAAACTTTAATTCGCAGGTTAAATTAGCACTGGTTTCGCAGGCGAACTTAGCAACACAAATAACAACTTCAAAAAAGGATCAGACAATTACAATCTGATCCTTTTGCTCTGAAATCGCAGTCTTCTTAAACTAACTCACCGTTACTTTAAGTGGTTATTTCACAAAGTTAGATATGGTTTTTGCTGAATATTATATTTATACGGTGTAGCAAACTACAATACCGACTGCTTAGAATTGAACTCTTTTTTTCTTACTTGTGATATGGTTCACCAGAAGTATTCTAAATGAGTATCTAACAAAAAGTACACAGCCTTCACCCTACTATCTATTTATATCCACTATGAACTATGTAAGTGGCATCTTTTCTTCCTTAGCTAAATGCAGCACCTTGAAAATATGGTGAATTTCACTCTAAACTAGGCCAATAAGCAACAAGCGTTCAGAAAAGAGCCTTAAATAAAAAGTCAAGTCCTTACCTAGGGAATAAATAAGTGGAAATTTTTCCTTTAATTGCAGATTAGAGCTGGTTTTAGGTGAAATAGAGGGGATTTTTTCCCTTATTAAATCAAAATTGCCTATTTACATGTATTTCTGGTCAAATAAGAGTAATTTCTCCCTCTATTTAAGCTAATCTTAATGCTATTTATGAATTAAGGGAAATTTTTCCCTCTATTCTATTTACTATACAGTATATGTTTACCACACATCTCCGACTTCATATTCTTGAATAATCCTATCACAACAAACATATATAGGATTATTCTAGCAATCCAATTAACAACCCTTTTAGCTAGTGTTCAAAAATTTTTGTACACTAGCTATTTGCTATGCTAATTATGGTGATAATTCCTTTGTTATACCTTAAATATCTCCATAAAACATGGTTATATAAATGAACAAAGAGATGCGAATTAGCATGCTAATTCCATCTCTAAAAGGCGTGTTATTTCGTATTTTCTCCCTCTCAAGTGAACTGGTTAACCTTGAACTGGTGAGTTGGATTTTTTATTTAGCAATATGAAGAGATTAGTTCAGTTAATAATGTTTCTAATGGTGTAAATACATACCCCATTGCGCTTGCTTTATCAGTATTTATAGACCATGCCCCAGGGAGATTAAATGGTGAAGGTGATCCATTATCGCTTAACAATGCTTTCTTCCCTGTTATATTTTCTATGGTTTAAATTAACTCTCTTAAACTAATATCCCCCTCTGATCCGGGGTTTATTGGGCCTTGGTAATCTGATTCAGCTATCTGATATAAAAATGTTGCAGCTTCATGTGAATCGATAAAACCATATCTTAAATCTGGGTGTTCAATCATTATCGGGTTATTTTCCTTCACCCAATCTACATGCATTTTTAATCGTTTTGTGAAGTCATCTCTTCCGACAATAATTGGGAATCGCACAGCCACTACTGGAATGGATGCTTGTTGAAACAAAACTTCTTCGGCTGACCTTTTAGCTTCCTGATAACCTATGTAACCACTATACTCTTGTCTATTCTTCAGATCGGGTCGAAAGGTAAAGGGATTAAAATCTTCCTCCACATGATTCGTGCCAAACTCATAAACAGCTTGGCTAGAAGTAAAAATATATTTCGAAATCTTCCCTTCAAGAACTCTTATACTATTAAATGCTTCCTCAGAAGAATAGCAAGTTTGGTCAAATACAACGTCCCAGCTTCGATTATCAAATCCCCGCTCCATTGAAAATATATTCTCACGATCAATAATTATCCGATCAACCGAAACTCCAAATGAATCAGATGTCATTCCCCGTGTTGCAATGGACACTTTAACACCGTTTTCGATAAGGATCTGAACTAACCGCTTCCCAACAAACTGTGTTCCTCCAAGAATTAACGCTGAATTCAAATAAGCTTCCCCGCTTTCCTTAGATAATAATATCTATCACTATCTTATATTCTTCACCAACGTCTGTTGTCATCCATACAGATAGTAGATATTCTCCACTTTTCAGATCGAGCTCAGTAAGATTAATTTCATAGATAAGCTCTTCTCCCTGTTTGATCGTTTCAGTGGTTATTTCTGATTTATATGAATTCGAATCAGATAACCTAAAAATTCCCTTAGCATCCTTCGTCTGAACAGTATAATCAAATCGCTGTGAGGTATTAAATTTGAATTCTACCATTTGTTCAGTTTGGTTTTTCAAACGGTATTCATAGATGTGTGGTGTTTTCTCAATAATACTTGACTCGACTTCTCCAGCTACAATACCTCCGTTAGATATGTCAACTTGATCGACAATGTCTACTTTTTGATTTTGTGAACCACAGCCTGTTAACAATAAGACTAATACTACAAATACATAATAATTCTTCAAATCTAATCACCACGCTTTTATTTTTAATAACCATCATATTAGACGTTTGATTTTTGGTTAAGTTTCTAAAAATTTACATTTAATTCAGAATGGATTTCTGTGAAGCATTAACCCTAATCTTATTTGAATGAGGTTACCCCGAAGGTTAATTTATTTCAGCTAGCTTTTTGCTTTTGCTTTAAAGCTAACTGAAGATGGGCTCTGTTCAGACATCTTGCCTCTTTTTCCGACTGAAGTTGTCCGAAGTTGCGCTCTGTTCAGACAGCTTCTCTCTTTTTCTAGCTAAATCTGTCCGAAGTTGCGCTCTGTTCAGACATCTTGCCTCTTTTTCCGACTGAAGTTGTCCGAAGTTGCGCTCTGTTCAGACAGCTTTCCTCTTTTCTAGCTAAGGCTGTCCGAAGATAGGCTCTGTTCAGACAGCTTTCCTCTTTTTCTAACTAAAGCTGTCTGAAGATCGGCCCTGTTCAGACAGCTTTCCTCTTTTTCTAGCTAAAGCTGTCCGAAGATAGGCTCTGTTCAGACAGCTTCTCTCTTTTTCTAGCTAAATCTGTCCGAAGTTGCGTTCTGTTCAGACAGCTTCTCTCTTTTTCTAGCTAAATCTGTCCGAAGTTGCGTTCTGTTCAGACAGCTTCTCTCTTTTTCTAGCTAAAGCTGTCCGAAGTTGCGCTCTGTTCAGACAGCTTCTCTCTTTTTCTAGCTAAAAGCTGTCCGAAGGCGGGCTTTGTTCGGACAGCTCTTCTTTTTTTCCCGCTAATACTGTCTGCAGGTGGAGCCAATCGAACAGCTTTTAATAAACTTTCAAAAGGCACCTCGTACAAAAATAAGCCTACATCAATAGAGATACTCTTTAAACCTCTTTCAAATCAAAAGAAATCACACGGTTTGTGTTTGGATTATAAATCACATTTCCTTGCACTCTTATTTCTTCTTGTGGAGATTTTAAGACAAAATTATATGTTTGTTGTATTTGTGTTGGTGCAAGTTCTTTTCTTCCCACATATGTGTAATTCGTCACATTGTATCCTGGGTAGGCAGATTGAGCAACAGCTAATAAATATCGGCCCCACTCCTCCTGCTTCACTTCCGGTGATGGAGTAATTTCCACATTTATAACACCGACACTAGGATTTGCCCCTAAAGCTAAAAAAGCTTTTCGGTGCAGATTTATTTTATTCGCAGGAAAGTCCGGCACCTTGTCAACAACTTCTACAAGAATGTCCTTTGGAACAGGCGATGATAGATTCCTTACTCTAAGAGTTTGACCGCATTGATATGGTGTTTCAGCCCCCACCGCAGCAGTCATAAATTCATTATGAGACCAAGGGATTCCACATTGTGTTACCTGCCCCCCTTCTGTCCATGTCGCCTGTCCTCTTACGGGTTGTTGTCGAGTTTCATAGTAAGGATATCCCCTGTAATAGCTATCATATGAATACTGATAATACGGATAATAACCATTGTAATTTGGGTTACCTTGAGAATAATAGTTTTGATACATTAGCTTCTCTCCTGTCTTTGGAAAATGACTTTATACCTTATGTTTAGATTAGGTTGGCCGGTGACAGAATTATGTGATTAACTTTTAAAATGACTGTTTTTGTAAACTTTGTTGTTTTTGAGTACCCATCAATTTCACTGTGAATTAAGTAAAGTGGGTTCTTTTCTTCCTAAAATAAGATCAGTATTCTACAAAAAGTAGCTAATTTCACTTTAAACTACATGAAAGACCTCTTAAGGTACCTCTAATATAGGACGTTGCGTACAAATATTTATTTGTACGAAATTTTTTATTTGAAAAGTCAGAAAAAATAAAGGGTATTTTCTTCGCCTATCGAAATAGTTATAAAACATAATTAGGAGGTTTTATACATGACTCACCAATTGGATCAATATCGCGGCTTCACTAGTAGCATTTTGGAAGAATCGATTGAAAAACTAAAGACATATTTAAGCTTCCCTACGATTTCTGCCCAAAATACCGCCATTTTAGAAACAGTCGAATTTGTTGTAAGTATGATTGATGAGTTGGGTGGGACAACTCAAGTATTAGATGACTTAGGAGGAAATCCTGTTATTTATGGACACTTTGCGGCTGGAGATAAGGGTGATTCCTCAAAGACATTACTTTTCTATAATCATTATGATGTACAGCCTCCTGAACCACTAGATGAGTGGCATACAGAACCTTTTAATCCTACCGTTATTGATGGAACTTTATATGCAAGAGGCGCTTCTGATAATAAAGGTGACTTAGTGGCTCGACTTACTGCGATTAAAGTTTTACAAGAAACTGAAGGTGGTCTACCTTGTAATATAAAATTCATGATCGAAGGTGAAGAGGAGATTGGAAGTCCAAATCTTCCTCCATATCTCGAAAAATATAAAGATCTTTTTAATGCCGATGCTTGTATCTGGGAATTTGGTGGCAAGGATGAAAAAGAGAGAATCAGTATGGTGGCAGGGATCAAGGGAATGGCTTACCTTGAGCTAAGCTGTGTTGGCGCAGATATTGATATGCATTCTTCAGTCGGGGCTTATGTCGATAATGCAGCATGGAGACTTGTTCAAGCCCTTGCATCCATGAAAAATAAAGAAAATGAAATTTTAGTAGAAGGATTTTTTGATGGGATTATCCCACCAACTGAGGAAGAAATCGAGGCCGTAAAGAATCTTCCATTTAATGAAGATGCTGTAGCGGAACTATATGGTTTAAAGCGTCCATTAATAACCGCATCAAGGGGGAGGGACCCAAGAGAGGCAATGGTTTTTGAACCAACAATGACGATTTGTGGGATTGAGAGTGGATATACAGGACCAGGCGCAAAAACGGTTTTACCAAAAAAAGCAACAGCTAAGGTAGATTGCCGACTTGTTCCAGGTCAAGATCCAGACCATATTTTAGCATGTGTGCAAAAGCATTTACTAACGCAAGGGTTTAGCGATGTGGAGGTTTCGATGATTAATGGGCAGAAGGCTTATCGTTCCGATTATAGCCATCCCTTCGTTCATCTCGTTCAGGAGACAGCGAGAGAAGTCTATCAATCAGAGGTTGTACTAGCACCTAACTCAGCTGGCACAGGCCCTATGTTCATCTTTGGTGAATACCTTGGGCTTCCAATTGTTAGCACAGGTGTAGGTTGGGTTGGTTCCAAAGCCCATGCCCCTAATGAGTCGATAAGGTTAAAGGATTTTGAGCAAGGTGTTGTTCATATGGCATTTATGCTAGCTAGTTTACCGAAAGCACTTAGTGTTACCGCGTAATTCTTTTAATTTAATTACTATGAATCTGTCGAAATTTATCTTTTTATGTTTAACCCTCCACTTAGGAAGGTATGTATATACTGTACGATACTACTAAAGGAGGAGTTAGACATGAAAAAAAGAAAAGCTTCGAAATTTTTGGCACCCGCTGTAGCAGCTGGAATGTTGTTTGGGGCAACTGGTTTTTCAGCTAATGCCGCCACTGATACGGTAGAATCAGGTGAAACACTTTGGGACATTGCTCAGGAACATATCCTTAATGTAAATGAGTTAGTTGATCTTAATAGTAATCTAGATCCAAGAGCCATACCAGTCGGGACGGAAGTTGAGCTTCCAGGTGAAGATACGGTCACACATGTAGTTCAGCCAGGAAACACGTTATGGGGAATTGCTCAAGTATATGATGGGGTATCTGTTGATCATTTATATGATTTAAATGAGGGAGTCGATCCGTATACCTTAACAATTGGCTCTGAACTTACAGTTGTTGATTATGATAATTCCACTAACAATTCTGATGTAATTTATCATACCGTTCAACCTGGAAATACATTTTATGAGATTGCTAGTGTCTATGATGGGGTTTCAGTAGACGATATTGCTGAAGCAAATCCAACTCTAGATCCTCAAGCATTAATTATTGGTTCTCAAGTTGCTATTCCATTAAATTAATTAAAATGAGTAAAATCCTGCATATTAACATGCAGGATTTTTGTTTTGGTTTTCAATCATTAGATTGATAAAGATTTCGAAGTATTTCTAAATTTAAAATGTTTTCCATCCTCTTCCATGTAGGCCTTGAAACTGCCCTTGGAAATTCGGTCGGAATGGTTGGTTCCACCTTCTACCGTTTGGACCTGGTAGTGGTCCTTCAAAATTCGGAGGATATGGTTGATTCCATTCTCCACCATTTGGTCCTGGTAGTGGACCTTCAAAATTCGGTGGGTATGGTTGGTTCCACTCTCCTCCGTTTGGACCTGGTAGTGGACCTTCGAAATTCGGTGGGTATGGTTGGTTCCACTCTCCACCATTTGGACCTGGTAGTGGACCTTCGAAATTCGGTGGGTATGATTGGTTCCACTCTCCTCCGTTTGGACCTGGTAGTGGACCTTCAAAATTCGGTGGGTATGGTTGGTTCCACTCTCCTCCGTTTGGACCTGGTAGTGGACCTTCGAAATTCGGCGGGTATGGTTGGTTCCACTCTCCACCGTTTGGACCTGGTAGTGGACCTTCGAAATTCGGTGGGTATGGTTGGTTCCACTCTCCACCATTTGGACCTGGTAGTGGACCTTCGAAATTCGGTGGGTATGATGGATAGCCCCCTCTCATTACAGGAGGATATTGAAATTGGGGTGGTTGCGCATAATTTAAAAGAAAGCGATTATCAAAATAATTCATAGGTAACATGTATTAACCATCTCCTTAGGTAGGTATTCACACAATATACCTTATGCATCCACCTACTTTTCGTCACTATTTATCAGAAAAGCGCAGGGTACGCTTTTATAGCCCTGAAAAAGATGGAGAACTTCTTAAACGTCTAGATATAAAGAAGCAGGGCTTTTATAAGATAAGTAGTTCCGTTCCGGTGGAGGCTTACGAAATAGATACTATTTAACAGACCATGTCTGTTGTTTTTCCCTGTAAATCAACAATCGCAGTAAATTATAATAGAGGGAAAAATTACCCTTAATTCATATATAACATAGAAAACAGCTTATATAGAGGGAGAAATTTCTCTTATCTGACTAAAATACTTAAAAATAGATCATTTTGCTTTATATAAGTGGAAAAACTCCCCCTATTTTACCTCAAAACTAGCTCTAATCTGCAATTAACGGAAAAATCTCCGCTTATTTTTTATTGCTAGATACCCAATTAAGGACATGCCTTTTTATTTAAAGGAAGTCTAATGAAGGCGGGGTACTTATTTTGTTAGAACTTCATTTAGTTGAACATGACGATAAAAAAACAACGCTTAGAATTAATTATCCAAGCGTTGTTTATGCTGTATATAATATTATTTTTGATGTTAAACATATGTGTTTTCGTATGTAATTTCATCTGTTATTTTGGATATTCGCCACAGTAACGGAACTACTTATCAATAAGAGCCCTGCCTTTTTTACTATCATATTCTCTTTGATGGTGGTGGTTAATTAGAAGCTTTTTTCCAACTCATCCACTAATGATCCAACATAGGCAACAGCCTTCTTAATTGGCTCTGGAGTTGACATATCCACATTTGCAACCTTCATCAATTCAAGTGGTTTTAGTGTTCCACCTGCTTTTAATACAGATAGCCAGCGATCAACTGCAGGCTGTCCCTCTTCATTAATCATTTGAGCTGCAGCTGTTGAAGCTGTTAATCCAGCAGAATAAGTATATGGATATAACCCCATATAATAGTGCGGCTGACGCATCCACGTTAATCCAGCACCTTCATCCATTTCCACTTCATCTCCCCAGAAATTTGAAAGCAACTCGATTTTTTGTTCACAAAGGATTTTAGCTGTAATCGGTTTACCTTGGTCTGCTAATTCATATACTCGACGTTGAAGCTCACCTTCAAGTACATGTGTAACAAAATTATGGTAATACGTACCTAGTGATTGAAGAATGACCCATCGACGCATCCGGTCATCATTTGATTGTGCCAAGATATGTTGACTTAGCAACATCTCATTCATGGTTGAAGGTGCTTCAACAAAGTATCGAGATGGACGTGTATTAGAAATACGCTGATAACGACCAGCCAACGCAAAGTGCCCAGCATGGCCTAATTCATGTGCAAGTGTGAAAGCATTTCTCATTGAGTCATTCCACGTCATTAGTATGTATGGATGTACTCCGTAAGGACTTGAACAGAATGCACCAGATGATTTACCCACATTGTCAGCTAAATCCACCCAACGGTTACTCAAGCCTTCCTCCATGATTTTCATATATTCCGGGCCCATGACTTGTAATGAATCAAGAATGAGCTTTGAGGCTTCCTCATAAGTAACTTGTGGATTAAATTCAGGATCAAGTGGAGCCTTCAAATCACTATAATGCATCTTTTCTAATCCTAACACTCGTTGCTTTAGCTTAGCTAAGCGACGCATATGTGGAGCTAATTCTGTTTGAATCGTATCTAATTGATTGTGATACATTTCCTTCGTCACTTGTTGATCTGCAAGAAGCATATCTGTTACCGAATCAAATTTACGTAGTCTCGCCTCTGTAACCTGTTTATTTACTTCTGTTGCATATGTCGCAGCATATGTATTTTTATATTTTTTTAACCCATTGATAAAGGCTGCATATGCTTTTCGTCGAAGATCCGTATCAGCTGAATCCTCATATTTTGGAAACGAGTTAAAAGTTAATGGGTGCTCTTCTCCATCTTCTGTCGTAAAAGAAGAAAACTCCATATCAGATGTTTTACTTCTCTGATAAATCATATAAGGAGCATCAAGCACTTCACCAAAGGCAGCTAACACCTCTTCAGTTTCAGGAGAAAGCTTATGTGGTTTTGTTTCAATAAGGTCTGTTAATGTTTTAGAGAATTCTTTTAGATCTTGTTCATCTTGTATATATGAGTTGAGTGTTTCATCGGATAGCTCCAGAATTTCAGAATCAATAAAAGATGTGCTTGCACTCACATTTGATAACATTGAAGCAACACGAGCCGAATTGGCTTGGTTTATTGGGTCCGTCCCATCTGCTGCTTGGCGTAGATGTGCATATGTCATCACTCGTGTAACTCTTTCACTTAATTCATCCCTAGCAATTAAACAAGATAATAACGTTTTTGCACCTTCGTTTAATCGACCTTTATATTGTGTTACTGTTTGCAGATCATTCTGTACGGCAACTAATTCGTTTTCCCAATCCTCATCTGTTTCAAATAAATCCGTCAAATTCCACGTTTGTGAAACTGGAATCTCAGCACGAGTTAACGTTTTCTTCATAAGTTCTGGCATTTAACTTCTCCTCCCTTAAAATCAATCACTAATTTAATCCGAATATTTCGATAGTCGAAACTATTAACATTATTATATACTGTTTGAATGGTGCCTGTCACCACCCGGAATTTGTCGAATACTTAGCGGTGACAGTGGCACCACCCTAAGTTTGTCGAACTCTGGCAACCGTCAGCAAAGAGGCTTGTTACTATATAAAAAAACTAAGACCATTGAAAGTCTTAGTTCTTCTAAGTTATACCTATTTACTTCTCAAGACGATATACTCTTGCTTCAAAAGGCTTTAAGTTTATTGATGCGTCTAAATCAGTTTGTTCAGTTGTGTAATTTGATAATAATAGCTCACTAGATGCAAATTTTATCTTCTTTGGAAGAGTCCATTTCACATGCTCGTTAAATAAATTACAAATGACTAACACTTGGCCTGCTTCACTAGTTCTTGTATATGCATACACTTTTTTATGCTTTTCATTAACTACATCGTAATTACCATATACAAGAGCTTCGTTTTCTTTTCGAATCCGAATAAGGCTCTTATAATAGTTTAAGATGGACTGTGGATCATTTAGCTGCTTCTCGACATTAATTTCAGTATAATTTGGGTTCACGCCAAGCCAAGGAGTTCCTGTTGAGAAACCTGCCTGATTACTATCGTCCCACTGCATAGGAGTTCGGCTATTATCACGGCCATTTTCCCAAATGATTTTCATTACATCTTCATGAGGAGTGCCCTTGGCCGTTTCAATTCGATAGTAATTCACCATTCCAACATCGTTATATTCTTCAATTGAATTGAATTTAACATTAGTCATTCCAATTTCTTGACCTTGATAAATAAAAGGAGTCCCCTGCATTAAGAAATACATAGTTGCAAAGCTTTTTGCACTCTCATTATGAAATTCCTTATCATTCCCCCAAGTCGATACACTTCTTGGTTGGTCATGATTTTCAAGGAATAATGCGTTCCAACCACAATTTTCAAGTCCCTTTTGCCATTTCGTCAATGTTCGACGAAGTGAATTCAAATCAAATCCACTGTTATTTTTCTTCTTCCAAAGACCAAGATGCTCAAATTGGAAAATCATATTAAACTTACCGTTCTCTTCCCCAACCCAATCATCTGCTTGATGAAGAGCCACACCATTTGCTTCACCAACTGTCATAATATCATATTTAGCAAAGGTTTCTTCTTTTAATTCATTTAAATACTCATGAATGCCTTCACGATTCATATGACCTTCCATTGATGAAACATAATCTAACTTTCTTGGATTCGGTAGATCAGGTAATCCTGCATTTTTTTTAATATGACTAATTGCATCAACACGGAATCCATCGATCCCCTTATCTAGCCACCAATTAACCATATCATAAAGGGCATGACGAACCTCTGGTACTTCCCAGTTTAAATCAGGCTGCTTTGTAGAGAAGATGTGCATATAGTATTGTTCTGTTTTCTCATCATATTCCCAAGCTGGACCGGAGAAAATACTTTCCCAGTTGTTCGGTTCTTTTCCATCTTTAGGATCTCTCCAAATATACCAGTCTCTTTTAGGATTGTCCTTTGATGATCTAGACTCAATAAACCACGGATGTTCATCAGATGTATGATTAATTACTAAGTCTAAGATTAGCTTCATACCTCGTGCATGAACCTCATTCAACAGACGATCAAAGTCCTCCATCGTACCAAACTCATCCATAATATCCTGATAATCGGAGATATCATACCCATTATCATCATTTGGAGATTTATACATAGGACAGATCCAAATCACATCAATTCCTAAGTCTTTAATATAATCTAATTTTTCAATTACACCTTGTAAGTCACCAATTCCATCACCATTGCTATCCTTAAAACTACGAGGATATACCTGATATGCAACTGTTTCCTTCCACCATACTTTTTTCATTGGTTCACACTCCTTGTTGACACACCTTTTTTGGATAAAGTCCGTTCATGTAATGTAAGTAATGATCTTTAGAAGTCCCTCTCCAACTAGAGGTTGCCACATAGGGAGCAGGTATCAATTTATAAATTTATCCTTACTCCCATCATTTAAATTGTTTTAATTGTAAGTCGGTAAATTATATCAACTATCCGGTTGTAACCATCAAGAGTAATAGAGTTGAGTATAAAAAGAGCGCAACTCCCATTATCCATAATATAACAGTTATTATTTTAAAATGCTTCAACATTTCAAATCACCTTCTTACTTAATTATCCTTTTTCAGCTCCTGCAGTCATACCTTCAACAATATATCGTTGGAAAACAAAGAACAGCACCATAAGTGGAATCGATATCAGAACTGCCCCTGCTGCGAAAACAGTAAAGTTATTATTTTCTTGACCAGATACTAACGTGAACAATCCTTGCGCTAGTGTCCAGTTACTACTTGAACGTAGAATAACTTCTGCCATGATAAAATCCATACTTGCTCCAATGAAACTATTAAATGCAATAAACGAGATGATTGGCAAAGCAAGTGGTAACATTACCTTTGCAAAAACCTCCATATTTGAAGCACCATCAATTCTTGCTGCTTCCATTAAACTGTTAGGAATCCCATCAAAGAACCCTTTAACAATCCATGTATTAAACGCAACACTTCCTGCTGCTAAAACTAAAACATAACCAAGATGAGTATCTAATAATCCAAATGCACCTAATAGAGTATAAATTGCAATCATACCCATGATTGTTGGGAACATTTGAAGAATAATAATAGCCATAAGACCTTGTCTTTTACCCTTAAATCTAAATTTCGAGAATGCGTAGCCAGATAATACCCCAAAGACAGTTGAGATCAACATATTAGCTGTTGCCACTAAAATTGTATTTTTATACCATGTAACATATTGATATTTATCAAATAAGTCACTATAATGGCTCCAAGTCCATTCTGCAGGACTAGGAAAAATCTTTGAAGAGTGTAATGATTCACCAGGATTAACAGACCCAATAAATATGAAATACACAGGGAATAAACAAATTATTACTAAAGCTACTAAAATACCGTAAACGATAACCATATTAATAGCCTTTTTTACTTTAGGATTAAACATATTAATGTGCATCCCCTTTCAACGCTTTTGTATTTCTTAAATTGAAATACGCAAACAGTGCAATGATTAAGAAGACAACAACAGCAACAGCGGATGATATCGCATATTGACCATTATTCAATGTCATTTTGAAGATCCATGATAATAAGATATCTGTATGACCTGCATAGGTATAATCTGCATTTACAGGATTACCTTCTGTCATTAAATAAATAAATGTTAATTGATTAAAGTTAAACGCAAATGTAAAGACCATTAACGGAACAGCTGCAACCATAACGATCGGGAAAGTGATATGTTTGAACTGTTGAATGATTGTTGCGCCATCAACTTCTGCTGCTTCATACAACTCTTTACTAATAGTTGTTAATACAGCAGTAAATAACGCCATCCAGAATGGGAATCCTAACCATAGGTTCGTTAATAATATCGCCGCTTTAGCCCACATCGGATCTGATAACCATCCAACCGATGGAATTCCTACGCTATTAAGCATTTTATTAATAACACCAAATTCTCCGTTATACATATTTCTGAAAATCAAAATACTAACGAAACCTGGTACAGCCCAAGGAATAATATATATATTTCTCCAAAACTTAGTGAACTTCACTACTTTTTGCGATAAAACAACGGCTACAAATAATCCTGCAAAAACGACTAACACTGTCGATAGTACTGCCCAAACAACTGTCCAAGAAAATACACCTACGAACGTTCCTCGCCATGAATCCATTGAAAATAGTCTTACAAATTGATCTAGACCTACCCAATCAACCAATGCTTTTGGAGGTAAATAATTTGGAGAAGAGTAATTTGTAAAAGCTATTAAAGCGGTATATACAAGTGGGAAAACAGTCAAAAGTATCATACAAATAGCAGTTGGTGTGATTAAAATATATGGGAATCCATTATCCCAAATACTTTTCATACTTTGTTTAATATTATTGATTTTTGCTCCTTGCTCACGAAGCTTACCAACTAGGAATGCATCACGAACACTTAAATAATAAATGGTAAAAATAAATACAAGAGCGATAATTACCAATAGACCTTCTGCCATCAGTAAGATGGAATGATCACCCGGATCTACAACTCGACCTCTTTGTCTTACCTGTGGAGTATCACCTAATGTGATAATGCCCCATAAACCATGAATAACTGTTTTTGTGAAAAAGACTAATACAATTAGCTCAAATGCAGCCCATAATCCACCCTTAATATACTGCTTGTTATAAATTTGCCCAAGCCCCATAAAGATGACAGATAACACCGCTGCAATTTTACTATGTTTCTTTTCTGACATTAAAAAGACCCCCCTAAAAGCGTCTGCAAGAATTATGTTTAAAAACAAGGTCAGTAAGACGAGTTTGTGGAAAATCCTCAAATCAATCTTACTGACCAATTAAAGTTTTACGTCAATATTAGTATCTAAAATTATTGTTGTTGTTCAGAAATAGCTGTTTTAATTGTTTCAACTGCGTTATCTAACGATTTTTGAACATCAGCCTTGTTATTCCACATATCTGTTACAGCAGCATGAATTGGATCCCAAATTAGTGGCATTTCAGGAACGTTTGGCATTGGTACTGCATTTGTTGCTTGCTCTAAGAAAGCAACTGAAACAGGGTTTTCCTTAATTGTTTCATTTTCAAGTAATTCAGTTCTTGGTGGTAGTGCACCAGTTACTTCATAGCTTCTTAAAAGGTTTTCTTCATTTGTAATGAATTGTGCTAATAATGAAGCAGCGTCAGGGTATTCAGTATAAGCATTAACATAGAATCCACGTGTTCCTGAGAAACTTGATTGTGGCGTTCCATCAACTGTTGGTAGTGGAGCTACTTTGTAATTCACACCAGCACTAGTATATCCAGGTGCTGCCCATGGTCCATTAATGTCAAATGCAAGTTTACCTTCATTAAATAAAGCTGTACGTACATCATAAGTGATATCTTCTGTCTTCATACCAGGGATAATTTCGTCACGAATACGTAAAAATTGTTCAAGTGCTTTTACAGAACCTTCATTATTTAAACCAATATCTGTTACATCTGTGTTATTGTCACCAAATACATACCCACCGTTAGCTCCAACTAATCCATATTGGAAGTAGAAGTTAGCAGGCTCCATCATGAAACCATAAGTATCATCACCAGTTAATTCAGAAGCCACGTTAATTAACTCATCCCAAGTTTGTGGAGCTTCTTTTACTAAATCAGCGTTGTAATATAATGCATATGTTTCAATTCCAGCTGGGTAACCATATAATACATCCTCAAATGAAGTCGCTTGAATAGCACCCTCCATGAATTCTTCTTGATACTCTTCTGGCCAGAAGTTTTCAAGAACTAGACCAGCTGAGATTGCTCTACCAATACGGTCATGTGTTGAACCAAATACATCTGCTGCAAGTCCTGATGGACCATCTGTTGCTAAACGTTCTGGAGCTTCTTCTTGAGTTACTTCCTCAACTGTAACAGGTATGCCATACTCTTCAGTGAACTTTGCTGCAACCTCTGTAGCCCACTCAAGTTGTTGATCACCATCACTCCATAAAGTTAACTCTGCTCCTTCTTCAGGAACTACTTCAAAGTCTGTCGCTGTGTCTTCTGCATCGTTGTTACCTGTGTCAGTATTTCCTTCTGTTTCATCTTGTGATCCACAAGCTACTAATGTAAACACGATTCCAAGCACTAGGAAAATAGATAATAATTTTTTCATCATTGCTTTCCACCTCTAGTTTTTAATTTATAATTTAAGTTAAGTTAAGTATTTTATATACGAACAACTTTTTCTTTTATTTCACCCCCTTAAAATAAGTAAGCGTTTTACAAAACACTCAAAAATATTTAAACACTATTCTTTGATTTAACACATAAAACAGTCATCGTTAATTTACGCAACCGTTTGCTCAAACGTTTCAAAGATTACATAACGATTCTACTCATCTAACTACACCAAATTTATTCAGTGTTAAGTATAGTTCAATCATTTATAGGTTATCCCTAAGCAAAACTTTACCACACTTTGTTTATTCAGTGCAATCGTTTTCTCAAAAGACAAATGAAGTTCTACTAATCTCTCACTTAAAGTGCAAAATTACCATAACAACATATAATCCCAAGTTGTAATTGATTGTTACTGGTTGCAAATGATTGTTTTTACTAGTTTAGATAATAACACAGAATTAAAACAAAGTGCAAGCGGTTACTCAAATGATTTTTTTACCAATTCCAACTTAAAATTAAAGAGTTACTATTAATTTTTATATGAAATTAATAAACTTATAGTATCATAGCAAATTAATTAAGTGCAAGCGGTTCCCTTTAGAATATACTTATCACTTTTTATCTTGATTTATGCAGATTTTCTTAAAATTTTTCATGTATTCTTATTACATAAGGGAACAGTACGCAAAAAACAGTGTAATATAGTAATTAATACACTGTTTTTTAATAATCATTTTTACTCTTTTATAGGCAAAGATATCATGAATGTAGTACCCATTTCATTAGATTGAAGTTCTATTTTCCCACCATGATTCTCAATTATTCGTTGAACGATCGTTAATCCTAAGCCTGTACCATTGTCCTTTGTTGTTTGAAATGGGTCAAAGATGGTTTTCTGTAACTCTTTCGGAATACCTGGCCCATTATCTTTGATAAATAATTGATACATTCCATCAATTACATCTGAATATATCTTTATCCAGCCTTTTTCACCGATGGCTTCACTACTATTTCTAAAGAGGTTATAAAATACCTGTGTCATTTGCTTTGGGTCGACCATTAGTTTTGCCTTTGTCATATTCACCGAAAAACGAATATCTTGATTCGTGACACTTGAATCAAATAGAGGAAGAATCTCTTTAACCAATGATTCAAGACAGACTTCTTTTATTATAGGAGCACCTGGTTTAGCAATTAGAAGCATATCATCAATAATTGTATCAATACGCTTAAACTCTTTTAACAGTAACGGAAGTTGGAATTTATCTCTTTCATGATCCTTTAAGGAGACATTCATCAGTGATACAAAGCCCTGGATTACAGTTAATGGATTTCTGATTTCATGTGCAGCACCCGCAGCTAATTGCCCTAGCAATGCTAGTTTTTCAGATTGGTAAATCCGCTTTTCAAGCTCATCCGTGTCAGTAATATCGATAAAATAAATGATACGACCTATTAATTGCTCATATTGATCAATCAGCTTTGTTTGTGACATTAAGAGAAGATGTTTCACTTCCCCAACAGTATAATACACTTTGTTATTCTGGTAAGTTTCCCTTGTCCCTACATTCTTCCAGAACTCATGATTTAGCTCAGGATTACTGATAAGAAATTCCATGACTTGATTACTATTCAAATTCAACAATTTAGCGGCGGATGTATTCAAATCGATTGATGAAGTTTGATGATCAATCGTGATTACTCCTACAGGAAGTGAATCCAGAATCTGTTCTCGGTGTATTTTATCCTTTGATATCTTTTCGTATAAACGGAAATTATTACGAAAAGTAATTGATAGCAGGATGATGATAAAAGTAAAAATGAATACACCAAATATAGGGTGTTCATGCTGCAATAACGTAATCAAAATATATGAACCAGCTAGTGTAATAAAATAGATTAATAGCGTATCATTTAAGAAGCTCTTAATTACGGTGATAAACTGTTTCTTCGAAGCTAAATAAAAATAAGGAATTAATAAAACCATATTAACGATAAAGTACGATAAAAGGGAAACCAGAAAAGGGAAACTATGGTCTAGAATTACTCCATTAATTGCTCCACCAAGTTTCACATATATATTATATGTACAAGTGATCATCATGGTATAAATGGAAAAATTAAAGATATGTTTCCACCATTGTACTTTTCTCCGAATTGCACTAAATATAATGGTACAGACCAATAGGGTCAAAAGAGTAGTTTCTAGCCCAAAAATAAATAATGTAGCTATATACAATGCTGTATCCATCGAGAGAAATAATAAGTTCCCTTTTGGTGGTTTAGGTATATAAAAATAGTCAGAAAGAATAATCCCTAAAGCAATAACCAAAAATAGAGAAATTTCTATATTAGTAATTGGGAACTGAATTTGAAACAGAAAGGTTACGATGCCTAAAATCATGATGACAAATAAATATCGATTAGTAATTATTTTTAAATTAAATCCAACCAAGCAAACCCACTCACTCCCACATAAAAAACATGATACTATAGTATTCTAGTTTATATAGCACACTAAAGCAATAAACATAAAAGAATGAATGAATTTAGCTTTGCCCGGTAATTTTCACACTTAAATTGTTACATTTATAGTTAGCCTCTTAATCTAATTACTCGCCTAAAAATGCGTTTATTTTTTATAGTTTACTAACTATTCATTCTTACTCATTTTCCCATAGAATCGATTACTTTCAATTAAATTATTGTTTCTATTCCCCAAATCCAGTTGCTATTACTGTAACAATGATCTCATCCTTTAAATTCTCATTGATAACTGAACCGAAAATCATGTTCACATCTTCATGTGATGTCGATGATACAATACCGGCTGCTTCCTGAACCTCAAAGAGACTTATGTTTTTCCCACCTGTAATATTAATGATTACACCCTTTGCACCATGAATGGAGGTTTCTAACAAAGGACTGTTTATCGCTTTTTGTGCTGCTTCTACTGCGCGCTCTTCTCCTTGTGCTATTCCAATCCCCATTAAGGCAGTCCCTTTATGTGACATGACGGTCTTAATATCCGCAAAATCCAAATTAATTAAGCCAGGAACAGCTATTAAATCCGATATCCCTTGTACACCTCTCCGTAGGACATTATCTGCTTCACGAAAGGCATGGAGCATGGGTGTGTTTTTATCTACAACTTCTAAAAGTCTCTCATTCGGAATGATGATTAATGTATCTACAGCTTCCTTCATCGCTTGAATTCCTTGCTCAGCATTTATCGCTCGTCGATGACCCTCAAACCTAAAAGGTCGAGTTACCACTCCAATGGTTAACGCCCCCATCTGCCGGGCAATATCTGCGACTTCAGGTGCGGCCCCAGTTCCTGTTCCACCACCCATTCCAGCAGTGATAAATACCATATCTGCTCCCTGCAGGACATCTTCAATTTCTTGTTTACTCTCCTCGACCGCCTTTTTACCTATTTCAGGGTTGGCCCCTGCACCTAACCCCCTAGTTAATGAAGCTCCAATTTGAATTGTCTTTTCCGCCTTCGATAGATTAAGAGCTTGTCCATCTGTATTGATCGCAATGAACTCGACCCCCTCTACACCATCTTCAATCATTCGGTTTATGGCATTATTCCCACCTCCACCAACTCCAACAACCTTAATCCTAGCTAACTGATCTATATCTTGATAGAATTCAAACATTTAATTACCTCCTAAATTAACAACACTTTTAGAACCTTCTATATAAGATTCGCATTTTCATCTCTATTTTTGTTAGTTTCTTGGAATTTGTTACTTAATTGGATTAGTAGTCATTTCACTGTTACATTCAAACAGTAATTGTAACATTTACACTATACATGTAATGGTAAGTTCACAACTTATTGAACAATATGTGAAAGTATTCACATATATATTGTGAATACTTTCACATGGTTATATAATTCAGACATAGAGATAAATAAAAAATAAAAGTTACTAAGGAGAGGATCAAGATGATCAACACTTTTATAAGAGAAAACACTATTGCAGCAGGGATTTTAGCAGTAATAAGAGTGTACCTAGGTTGGAGCTGGATGACAGCAGGTTGGGGTAAGATCACAGGTGGTGGCTTTGATGCTGCTGGATATTTAAATGGAGCGCTAGCAAACCCCGTCGCTGATAAAGCAACAGGTGCAGCCGTTTATCCAACATATAATGCATTCATTGAAGGGGTGGCCTTACCAAACGTCGGAATGATTAACTTCTTAATTCCATGGGGAGAGTTCTTAGTAGGTTTAGGGTTAATCCTAGGATGTTTAACAACAGCGGCTATGTTCTTTGGTCTTATGATGAACTTTATGTTCATGTTTGCAGGAACAGTGAGCACAAACCCATTTATGATTTTAATCGGTGTTATTATTTTAGCAGCTGGTGCAAATGCAGGAAAATATGGAGCTGATTATTATGTACTTCCATATTTAAGAAAAGTAACAAAACTTGGAGTTAATAGAGGAACTACTACAGACGTTGCTTGACCTCTCTATTGCGCCAGACTCCCTCATTGCAAATGGTAATGAGGATGGGGACTTTTTGAGAGATAACTAATATATATAATTATTCCAAACGCCGAACTGAAATCTTCGGCGTTTTTTATTTTGTTCATTCTAAAAAATGCTTGGTATAGGAATTCCACTCTCACTGCAACTCACGCGCACGATACCTTGGAAATCATAAATCCTCCTCGTTGAAAGAGCCTGTAAGAACTTCTCTGCACCGTTTATATGTTTCTTTAAATATGAGTTAAATTGGATTACATAAGAGTGTTGCATTCCTAAGTTCAGACAGCTTCAGAGTCAGATGCGGAAAGTTGACTGAACCAAGCAAACTTCGGACAGCTTTAGGGCTCAGACAGAAAGAGCTATCTGAACTTAAACTAACTTCGGATTCTTCAAGCTCCAGACAGGGAAAGCTGTCCGAACACAAGCCGACTTCGGACAGCTTTAGGACTCAGACAGAGAAAACCGTCCGAACACAAGCTAACTTCGGACAGCTTCAGCACTCAAACGGAGAAAGCTGTCCGAACACAAGCCAACTTCGGACACCTTCAGCCTCCTTACAGAGAAAACTGTCCGAACACAAGCCAACTTTGGACACCTTCTGCGCTCAAACGGAGAAAGCTGTCTGAACACAAGGCCACTTCGGACACCTTCAGCGCTCAAACGAGTCAAGCTGTCCGAACCTATGCTAACTTCGGACAGCTTTAGGACTCAGACAGAGAAAACTGTCCGAACATAAGTTAACTTCGGACAGCTTCAGCACTCAAACGGAGAAAGCTGTCCGAACACAAGCCAACTTCGGACACCTTCAGCCTCCTTACAGAAAAAGCTGTCCGAACACAAACCAACTTTGGACAGCTTCAGCGCTCAAACGAGGAAAGCTGTCCGAACCTATGCCAACTTCGGACAGCTTCAAGCTCCAGACAGGGAAAGCTGTCCGAACACAAGCCAACTTCGGACACCTTCAGCCTCCTTACAGAGAAAGCTGACTTCCCGTCAGTTTCTGGATACCAATTCCGCGTGGATTTAGTGCAGTCTATATATTAACAAAAACACCCCCAATAAAAAATAAACCCCATCTCTTACATAACATAAGAGATAGGGTCTATTTAGTTAACACTAATTATGCTTTAGTCTTCTTTTGTATAAAATGAATGAACCTAACGCCATTAACATCAATCCGATTAATAAAGCATTATACATGCTTGTTGCAGTGTTTGGTAATGCTTTGCCTTCTTCTTTAGCCTCCTTGGAATCATCAGTATTCGTCGTATCTGGAACATCTACACTTGGTGTTTGTTCCTTATCATCATTACCTGATTCAACTGGATCCGTTTCTCCTGGTTCTTGCCCTTCGTTTCCTTCTTTCTCTGGAGCTGGTTCATTTTCTTCCGGAGTTTGCACTGGATCTGGATCCACTACATCGTCTTGTCCACCATCATAATCAGCTACACGGTATAAATAGAAATCATCTAATGTTCCCCATGCACCTGCATCAGCTTTGATGCTTGCCCCAATTGTGATTGTTCCATCTAGAACAAGAACATCATTGATCGCTGGATTTTGCCAATTCACCCAACCATTTACTGCTGTTTCAGCTGTGTGATTTTCTTCAGTGGTGTTTGCATAGAGATACATTTCAGAATTATGCGCATCTCCACCTTGCAGAAACATTGAAAGATTGTAATATCCTGGTTCTAATCCAGTAATCGTTTGCTCTACCTTAAAGTTAACTTGTTCACCGGAGTAGAAGTGTAAAGAATATTCTCCTGTTCTAGCATCCGAAGCTTTTTGTTGGAAGCTAGTGTGTGCTTCGACGCCTTCCTCATAAGTAATCGTCCACATACTACGGTCGCTACCTTCGAAGCTTGAGTTACTCACATAATTTTCCGGGTTAATCTTAAGATGGGCCTTTACAGTTGATCCATCTTCCACAACACCGTCAATGACATAAGTTCCAACTCCATTACTTATTGCCTGTTCAAGAGCTGATTGATCCCAAGTAACTGAGGTTGTTCCTTCACTTCCATCATTATATGTTACCGTCACAGTGCTCGGTAAAGTGATATCTTCACCTAAAATAGCATTTACTGTAATATTTTTAATTTCGTCAATTTTTAACGGAGCAACAGCACCCGTTTCAACATATTTAAACACATTTAAAGAAGGTAATGGATTTCCATTAAAATCGAATAAGGCTTGATTATCTACTGCAGTACCTCCATACCATGCACCTGCATCATGTGGATCGTATTCTGCAGCATAGCTTGTTGCCCATCCTGAACCATACTGCTCCCAAATAGCCTTGTTTTGTTCTAGGTTTTCTGCCGGTCCAACTGGAAGCCATGCTGGTTCCCAATAAAATACACCAATACCCGCTTCTCCAACATTCACAACCGCTTCAATTACATCTCTAACTGCAGTTGCTTGGCCTTGAACTGTTATTGGGTAATTTAAAGTTTGGCCAGAATCCTTTGGAGCCGTATTTCCATGACCATCTCCATCTTCAGCAGTGTATGCATAAGATGTTTCAGCCACCATTACTTGTTTACCATACGTATTAGCCACATTTTTCAATACTGATGTTAAGTTACTTAATGTACCATGCCAGAAAGGATAATAAGAACTTGCAAATACATCATAATCAACACCATTGCTATCAAGAGTTTCTGCAATTGATGCATATCTACCAGAAGTCTCTGGGTTCGTAAAATGTAAAGCTACTAAAATAGTAGGATCTAATTCTCTAATTGCTCTACTACCCTCATTAAATAGAGCACTCATCTTCGTCCAGTCACTTTCCCCTGCAACGGCACCGTTTGTTTCATTACCCACCTGAACCATTCCGATGTCAATTCCTTCATCAATCATGGCTTGTAGACTTTCTTTTGTATAAGTATATAATGCTTCTTTCTTGTCCTCGAAGCTTAAATCCTTCCAAGCTTTTGGTGCCTGCTGTTTAGCAGGATCTGCCCAAAAGTCAGAGTAATGGAAGTCAACCAATAGCTTCATTCCATTTTCCGTGGCTCTTTTCCCAATTTCAATGGCTGTTTCTAAGTCGTTATTTCCACCACCATACCCATTACCCTGGGTATCATAAGGGTCGTTCCATACGCGAACTCGAATATAGTTTACTCCTGAATCAGCTAGTGTAGTGAAAATATCCTGCTCTTGCCCTTCTTCATTGTAAAATTTCACACCACTATTTTCTAAGGCAATAATACTAGAATTATCGACACCTTTGATAAAGTCTTCATTTAATCCATCGACTCTTTCTACGAAAATATCGGCGTCAACTGGTTGTGGTAAATCGCCATTACCGTTTAGTGATACTAATTGAAAACTATCTAAATAACCCCAAGCATTTGGTGATCCAGAAACAGTTGCTCCTACCTGAAGATCAGACGTATCTTCTGTTAAATCAAAACTCAAAGTAACTGTACCCCAATTTCCCCAACCTGTTGTTGAAACTGTTTCGACTGAGTCTATCCCAGCAAATAGGCTCACATGACCAGCTGCATCATCAGTTCCACCCATTGATTTTATAGATAACTCATAACTTCCAGCTGGAAGTGTCGGGATCGTTTGTTTTACTGTAAGCTCACTATCACTAGTTGCTGTGTCTTTAATCCAATAATTTAATGAAGACACACCATCTGTGGCTGCATCTGTTTTGGGATTAATTTCAACGTTATCCCAATTTGTTTCAATCGTCCATGAACCATCCCAAATGTCTGCTTCAAATCCGCCATTTGTTATGTAATTCTTAGACGTATTGGCTGAAGTACTGTTTGGAGTGTTGATAAAAAATGAACTAAACACCATAACAAAAGCTAAAAGTATTGCCACATTCTTCTTACTATTCCCCATATTTTCCTCACCTTTACAATAAATTTCTTTGGATAAACTATTACTATATTAATAAACTTACTCATAGTAAGCGTTTCCACATAATTGGTAGAATACCGCTGGTAATAGAAGACTCTACAACAGTCATTACCAGCGGCGTTATCTAACTTTCAAGGGGGAAACTCCCCCGTTCTTCATAATTAGCTTTTTGATTTCTCTACGATTCTTACTTCATACTTTTCTAACTTAACTTCCCCAGAAATTTCTTCACCTGTAATTAAGTCTTTAACAACTGAGTCAAATCTTACAAGTTGATTTTCTTCAGTAAAGTTCATGACGAATAAATAGTCACTTTCAGGAGCTTGACGAATTTGTACAGAAACTCCTTCACCATGTTCTACTGAAGCAACTGGTTCAAGAGATAAATCACTTATTAACCCTTGATAAAAATCTTGTTGGAATGCATGCTCAAAACGTCCACCAATATAATAAGCTTTTCCAGCTTCAAATTGATGGCTCGTTACTGCAGGAGTATTGGCATAAAAATCATCTACATAGATACCATCTACATTTGCTGTATCTACTTTAATAACCGTTGCATAATCCTTTAATTGATAGGTTTTACCATTATACGTGACAGAGTTTTGATCTTTTGGATATAAAGTATCTGTTTCAACTGGTTTCACACCAAAAATTTCTTGAAGATCTTTGTGCCACCCACCTAAATAGGTTAAATCATACTCATTTACAAACCCACTAATATAAGTCATAACGAGCGTACCGCCATCCGCAACAAACGTCTTCAAACGTGCGATCGTTTCTTCACTTACTAAATAAAGCATCGGCACAATCAAAAGTTTATAAGATGAAAAGTCCTGTTCCTTTGTGATCACATCAACTGGAATATCTTTTTCCCAGAAAGCTTTATAATGCTGCTGAAGCGTTTGTGGATATAGCTTCGTTTTTTTTCCAAATCCTTGCGCATCATTAAGGGCCCAGTTACTTTCCCAATCATAAAGAACTGCCACATCTGCCGGACGGTTCGTACCAATTACATCATTTAATTTCTCTAATGTCTGCCCTACTTTAGCCACTTCTTGAAACACACGGTTTTCTGAACTATTATCATGATCCACAACAGCACCATGAAATTTTTCTGAAGATCCACGTGATTTACGCCATTGGAAATACAGAATACTATCAGATCCATGTGCGATCATTTGCATTGATGATAATAAGTGCATACCTGGACGTTTTGCTTTATTCACATCATGCCAGTTAACTCCACTTGGTGTAGATTCCATTAACAGAAATGGTTGCTGTTTCAGACTTCTATATAAGTCATTAATAAATGCAACCTTAGAAGCTAGACTAGCTGTACTTTCCCAATCATTATGCCAAGCTGGATACGCGTCCCAGCTAATGACATCAAGATGTTTAGCGAACTTACTATAATCAAGTGCTTGGAATGGAATCAAATCATGTGTGTCTGCCATAAAGTTCGTCGTAATAGGAATTGAAGGAGTTAACTCCCTTAATGGAACAATCTCATTTTTATAAAAAGAAATCGTCTGGTCCGTAACAAACCTACGCCAATCTAAATTTAATCCATGAACCATATTTTCTCCGATTGGAGACGGTGACTCAACTTGTGACCAATCAGTAATTGTATGACTCCAAAACGGTCCCCACCAAGCATCATTTAAAGCTTTCAGATCATTATTATACTTCTCTTTCACCCATGCTCTAAATGCTGTCTGACACTTTTCACAATGACATTCTCCACCATACTCATTGGATATATGCCACATTAAAAGTCCAGGATGATTTCCATATCTTTCTGCTAATAAGCGATTCATTTCTTGTGTCTTTTCACGATAAACTTCTGATGTAAAGCAATGATTATGCCTTCCACCATGAAGTTGTTTGACTCTTGCACCATTAACCCGAAGGACTTCAGGATATTTCTGAGACATCCAAGCAGGACGAGCCCCACTTGGCGTTGCTAAAATGACTTTTCCTCCGATACCATGGATATTTTCGAAAATCTCATCTAGCCATTCGAAATTGTATACTCCCTCTTCAGGCTCAAGTGCAGCCCAAGCAAAGATCCCTACCGAAAATGTATTTGTATGTGATAACTTCATTAACTTTACGTCATCACTTAAAATATCAGGTCTGTCTAACCATTGATCAGGATTGTAGTCTCCGCCATGAAGCATAAAATTCGCATTTGTCACATATGTTTTTTCATGTTTTGACATAATAATCTCCTTCTATCACTTTATTTCTCATTCATTAACCCTTTGTTCCACCTGCCGTTAAGCCAGATACAAAGTTCTTTTGCAACATAATAAAGATAATTGCAATCGGAATACTAATTAATATTGCTCCAGCAGCAAAGGTGGTGTAACTTGCACCCATTACCTCATTTACTAAGTTGTATAAACCAATTGGTAAAGTGTAAGCTTCAGGCTGCCTTAAAATGACTGACGATAAAACGAAGTCCCCAAGCGGACCTGTAAATCCAAGCATTGCGACTACGGCAATCATCGGTCTTGAAAGTGGCATAATAATTTGTAAAAAGATCCTAGTGTTACTTGCCCCATCAATCTTAGCACTTTCATCAAGATCCATTGGTATAGAATCCATATACCCCTTCATCAGATAAGTGTTCATTGGGATTAATCCACCAACATAAAGAAGAATTAATAACCAATGATTATTCATCATCCCTAAAATTTGAGCTAAAACGAAAAGAGCGATTAATGCCGAAAATTGTGGAATCATTTGCAATAACAGAAATAAAGTAAGTGCATTTTGTCTACCCTTAAAGCGAAAACGAGAAAATGCGTAGGCTGTAAACGACACACTAATAACTGTTCCTATCATGGTGAAAATGCTAATTTTCAACGAATTTAGATACCATTGCCCATATTGTAGACTAGATTTCCCTGCGAATAACTCTCTGTAATGATCCAACGTTGGATTTTTTGGGATCATAGAAGTGCTTATCAAGCTGTTACCTGGGTTAAAACTTGCTCCGACTGTCCAAAGTAGGGGGTAAATAATAACAACAGCCATGAACGTTAAGACTGAGTAAGATAAAAAGAGACGTATGAATTTTTGCGTTTTCATATTTGTCATCAACGTTTTAAGCCCCCTCTTTGAATGAATTTGTTCGTCTAAATTGCCATAATGCAATTGCGATAACAAAGATTGATAATAGAATTGTTAATGCGGCTGCAAGTGAGTATTGACTTGATTGCATCGTTAATTTATAAATCCATGAAACTAATATATCTGTTCCACCAGCATTAGAACCAGGAACTGCTGGTCCGCCACCATTAAATAGATAAATAATATTAAAGTTATTAAAGTTAAAGGTGTACTGGGTGATAATAATAGGTGCCATAGCAAGCAATATCATTGGTAAAGTAATATTTTTAAATTTAGCGAAAATAGAAGCACCATCAATAGTAGCAGCTTCATATAAATCATCTGGAATCGATTGCAGTACCCCTGTTGTTACAAGGAAAACATATGGGAAACCAAGCCAGCCCTGCATCAGGATAAGCGCAACCTTCGTCCAATTTTCATCTGTTAGCCACGGAATTGCATCAATTCCAAATGCTGCTAAAATATCATTGTTAATTGCACCAAAACTATCGTTAAATAGCCCTGCAAAAATAAGTATTGTTACAAATCCTGGTACTGCCCATGGTAAAACTAAGACTGTACGATAAAATCTTTTAAAACGAATATCCTTTTGATTTACGACGATTGCTAAGAAAATTCCGAGAGCCACTTGGAGAGTTGAGGCTACAAGCGTCCAGATAATTGTCCATGTTAAGACATCAAAGAACGTTGAACGCCAAATATCAACTGTGAAGATTTCAAGAAATGTATCGAAGCCCACCCAATCTGCTAAATTCGCAGGTGGTGAATGATATAAATCGTAATTAGTAAATGCTAGTGCAAAACTAAATAGGATTGGGAATATTACAGCAAAAATTAAAATGAATAGAGAAGGACCACTAATTACATATGGATAACCTTGTGAGACTAGATTATGATAATCTTCCTTTAGAGAACTTGGCTTCATATTTTTATCGCGAAGATTCCCGTTTTTATAAGCATCCTTTAAGTTTATATAATAGAATGCAAGACCGAAAGCAATGACAATAAGAGCAATAATACCTTCAGCTAATAGGAAAATAGAGTTATCTCTTGGAACCTCAGTTCCTAGTGTGACAATTCCCCAGAGTCCCATATTTAAGAGATCTTTAAACACTGCAAAGAAGGATACAGCAAGAATTAGAAATGTAAGACCCTTCACCCATTGCTTATTGTAAAATTGACCTAATCCAGGAATAATCGATAGTAGTAAGGCTATTTTACTATGTTTCACCTTGTTCACCTCTTTATAAATAAGACCAATTGATCGGCCCATATATTCGTTCTTATAATAAATGGTGTCAAACATAATTAGCGTTTGACACCACTATTCATACTAATTATTACTTATGTTTTGCTTCAATTTGCCCTTTAATTGTTTCAACCGCTTGATTTAATGCCTCTTCTGGCTGTGCCTTACCCGTTGCAATAGTTTGTAAAGATGCATCAGCAGGAGTCCAAACTTCATTCATTTCAGGAATATTTGGCATTAATTCTGAGTATTGAGATTGTTCAGCAACAGCTTTAGCTACTTCACTTTCAGCAACAACTGGATCATTTGCTAAAGCAGCAACAGCTGGTACTTCTTTTGTAATTTCATATCTTGTTTTAGAATTTTCTTCATTTGCAATAAATGCAACAAATTTTTCTGCAAGTTCAGCATTCTTTGAGTAAGAACTTACGTTATAACTTTTTACATTCACAAATGCACTCATGTTTTCACCATTAGCTAGTGCAGGTAGTTTCGCAACTCCAAAGTTCACTCCAGCCTTTGTAAATGGATCTACATTCCAAGGACCAGAAATAATTGCAGCAGCTTTACCTTCAGTAAATAATGATTCTATTACATTAATCCCCTGTTCTCCAATGATTCCTGATGGAAATAGCTTTTCATCATAAAACTTCTGGATAAATTGTGCACCTTCGATTGCACCCTCGTTATTAAGACCAATATCATCTGCATTAAAGCTTCCATCTTCATTTTGACCGAAGATATATCCACCATAACCACTCATCACACTTTGTGCATAGTAGATTTGATCAAATAGAGCTAAGAATCCAAACTGTTTGCCATCAGTTACTTCTTTTGAATAGTCGTACCATTCTTCAAGAGTTTGTGGCAGTTCTTCTTCGGAAATCAAATCTTTATTATAGTAAAGTGTTGTTGTTTCAACTGCTTTTGGTAATCCATAAACTTTTCCATCAACTGTTTGAGCTTGCATAGCTGCTTCAGTATAGATTGATTTGACATCGTCACCGACGTTTAATTCTTTAATTAATCCTTCAGTAACCGCTGTTCCAATTTGGTCACCAGGCATTGTTAATACATCTGGCCCTGTTCCACCTGGACCATCTAAACGTAGATCCTCAATTTGTTGAGCATATGGTTTTTCGATTACCGTTACCGTTACACCATTTTCTTCTTCGAACTTAGCGATGGCATCTGCAATACCTTCACCTTTTTCTATATCTTCCCAAACGATTAACTCTTTAGTTTCTGTTGCTTCTTCATTTGAACCAGTGTCTTCATTACCACTTTCTTGAGGCCCACAAGCAACTAAAGATAAAGTTAAAGCAAGACCACCTAAAATGCTAAAATATTTTTTCAACTTCATGGATATACATCCTTTCAAAATTGTTTTTTAAAAGCACTTTATTTTATTTTTCATCTAATTGAAAGCGCTTTGCTAAATACAATATATCATCACACAGAAAACATGTAAACAACTTTTTTACTAGAATAGGTAAATTATTTTACGAAAATATGAACGGTAATGTTTTACTTATTAGTTCGTACTCTTTCGAACCACTAATTCAGAGCCTAAATACAAGGTTTTTACTAATTTACGCTTTTCTAGTATTTGTTCGAGTAATAACTCGATCGCATTTTTACATAATTCCCTAATATCAATGTGAAAAGTTGTTAAAGGTGGAGAGACGTATTTAGTAACACTAATATTGTTAATACTTACAACACTCACTCGATTCGGAATCGCAATTCCTTGTTCATTCAACGCTTGCAAACATCCAACCGCAATCGGATCCGCTGCCACAAAGAAGGCTGTAGGCAACTTATCCCCTAGCTTTTCAATCGCCTTATTCATCAAGAAATAGCCGTTCTCTACTGAAAATCCTCTATGAGAGAAGATATATTCTTCCTTTAGTAAACCTTTTTCCTCCATATACCTGCGAAACACCCTTTCTCGCAGATCTCTTTCATCCTCATCAGTATTTGGATTATGATAGGTACCTCCTATTAGACCTATCTCTTTATGACCCTTTTCCACTAAAAAATCGATTGTCGTTCGTGTTATTTGCGCTAAGTCCGGTCTAACTGAATCGTAATGGTGTGGATCTGGTGATGAATCAATGAATACCCCGTTTGAGGTTATACTTCTTAGGTATGCCAACTCTTTGTCTGAGAATGTACCCACAGCGATGAACCCCTCAATATTATCCGGAATTTGCCGAATGCCGCCTGATATCTTGTAAGTAAGCATTTCCACATTAAAAATTCCAGCTAGCTTCTCAATTTCAATTCTCATCGTTTTGTAATATACATCTTCTAGTTCCTCTTTATCTGATAACCAGTATAAAAACGCAATGTTTTTCACTAACAGTCTAACGGTCTTTTTCCGGTAGTTTAATTGTTCTGCCACTTCATAAATCTTTTCTCTTGTTTCATCTGGGACAGATAGACTTTGATCGTTATTTAGTACCCTTGAAACAGTCGAGATAGAGTAACCAGCCTTTTCTGCTATATCTTTAATGGTAGCCATTTTATATCCTCCATTTAACTTTTATTTAAAATCGTAATAGTTTTTAGTAAAACTTTTTACTAAAGTTTACTTTATATCCTTATAATTGTAAAGAGTCTATTTCACTATAATAGATAGCTACATTTTAACACCATAACTCTGGTTATAAAGTCACTCTTTCTTTATTATTCTATAATCAACTTTCACTACTCCAAGTTGCTTTTTAATAAGTTTTTTTCCTAAAGCTAAAAGATAAGGTTCCTTTAAAAATTCTACAACATAATAAATAACAACCGAACAAGTAATTTACAAAATTTAGATTACACATTCGCGAACAAATTATAACATTACCAATACTTTAATATAGATATTATCAATTTCATCCATGCAGGATTATCCTCAATTACTTTTGGAAACCTAATTTTTCGATAGTATATTACATAACCACTATGTATGTAATAGAAAGTTCACAACTTCTTGAACGATATGCGAAAGTATTCACATATATATTGTGAATACTTTCGCATGATTATATAATTCAGACATAGAGATAAATAAAAAATAAAAGTTACTAAGGATAGGATCAAGATGATCAACACTTTTTTAAGAGAAAACACTATTGCAGCAGGGATTTTAGCAGTGATAAGAGTGTACCTAGGTTGGAGCTGGATGACAGCTGGTTGGGGCAAGATCACAGGTGGTGGCTTTGATGCTGCTGGATATTTAAATGGAGCGCTAGCAAATCCCGTCGCTAATAAAGCAACAGGTGCAGCCGTTTATCCAACATATAATGCATTCATTGAAGGAGTAGCCTTACCAAACGTCGGAATGATTAACTTCTTAATTCCATGGGGAGAGTTCTTAGTAGGTTTAGGGTTAATTCTAGGATGTTTAACAACAGCGGCTATGTTCTTTGGTCTTATGATGAACTTTATGTTCATGTTTGCAGGTACAGTGAGCACAAACCCTTGGATGATCTTAATTGGTGTTATCATCCTAGCAGCTGGCGCAAACGCAGGTAAATATGGGGCAGATTATTATGTACTTCCTTATTTAAGAAAAGTAACTAAGCTTGGAGCTAATAGAGAAATTACTAACAATGTTGCTTGACCTCTCTATTGCCCCAGACTCCCTCGTTACGATAGGTAATGAGGGAGTCTGGGGATTTTTTGAGAGTTAACTATATAAAATTAAATGTGAACATTGCTCGCTGGAGAATTCTTCTCCTGCGTTATTTTTATTTAATCTTGAGGGATTTCATTTAATTAGGTTGTTTTCATAATGCAACTTTTCAAAAAAACTTAACAATTAACTTTTTCACACACAATAATTTGCCTAGTAAACGCTCCTTTATTTACTACACATCGATCTATAATTTTAAATCCTGCTTCTATAATGACACCATCAATAGGTTCAAGTGTAACAATTACAAGTTTGTTAGAAAATCTCCATGCGCTTTGAAACATTTCTAGCTGCTCATCAGGAGTAATCACAGAACATAAATTATAAGGCATATCAATAATTGCTACATCATACTTTTCTGTTACTTCACGTATATCCTTACACTTAACCTCTCCTTCTAAGCCGAAGTATGCGATGTTTTCACGTGTACCAGGAAGGATGAGATGATTTACATCACTCCCTACGATATCAATTCCCATTGATATGGCCTCTACTAAAACGGTACCTATCCCACAACAAGGATCAATTGCCTTTATCCCTCTCGGATCTGGAACAGCAATATTAGCTACAGCTCTCGCTACGCGAGTACTAAGGGCCGTGGAATAACTATGGGGCTTTGTTTGATGGCGCAACCATGTCGCATCATTTTTTTCATAATGACCGAAAACCCAACGCCAATTCACATTCATTATTCCATAAAATACTTGCGGTTCGAGCAGGTCTGGTTCACCATCGATACTCAAGCCAACTTCTTTCTCAATTTTCCGGCGCTGTTTTAATCCAAATTCTTTCTTTTTTTCAAGATCACTACTTTTAATAAACATAACTTTGAATGTTGTGTTTTCGAGTTTGATCTGTTTAACTTGCTCAACAATATCCTCTATTTTAGAACCCTCATACATAATCTCTACCCTTTCCCTGATAAACGGGCTTCTACTAGGGTCTATCTTCACATGACTTTCTACAATCATGGAGTCATCTGAATCCTGACCAAAGAATGATCTCATTTCTAATGCAGCTAATTGCTTCTCATCTTCCCTACAGGCATATTGGTATAAATAACTTGGCTTTTTGTTGTTATTCACTTAATTTTTTCACCCTTTCACACTGTTCACCATACAAAAAAGGACGATTATGATTAGGTAACCGTCCTTTCCACAATTATTTAATCGCTTCACTAACCTTTAGTTTTTTTCCTTTAATCTTTGTATGTTCCATCGCTTGTAAAACTAACGACCCTTTACCATTGAGAATATCTACATAAGATAAGTTATCCTTGATCGTTATGATACCGATATCCTCGGATGTTACTCCTGGGATGTTTGAAATAGTTCCAACAAGATCTAACGCTCTAATCTTTTTCTTTTTTCCACCACTAAAGTGAAGCTTCATAATATCTTTATTAATCCGAGCCGTTTTGTTGTTCTTTACCACACGACGCCCACCGACTTTTTCTTCAAAAGCAGCTTTGTTACTCAGTATATCCTCTTGATTTGGCGTTTCCATAATTGAGATTTCAAAGCCAATATACCTCTCAATCGCCTTTAGATATTTTTCCTCGTAAGGTGTTACTAGTGTTATCGCTTTTCCTTTATTTCCAGCCCGACCGGTTCTTCCTGTACGGTGAACATAACTTTCTTTTTCCATAGGTACATCATAATTGATGATAAGCGAGACATTGTCAACATCTATCCCTCTTGCTGCAACATCTGTCGCCACAAGATATCTAAAGTTCCCCATTCTAAATCCATCCATCACAGCAAACCGATCTACCTGTTCTAACCCTCCATGAAGTCTTTCACAGGAATAGTTTGACTCATTGAGTTCGTTATACAATTGATCTACATGTTCTTTTGTATTACAAAAAATGATACAGCTATCAGGGTTTTCAACGATTGTTAGATCCTTTAGGATGGCATTTTTAGTTTCTTGAGTGACTTTTATAAGCTGGTGTTCTATTGTTTCAGCAGTAATACCTGTAGTTGCTATTTCAATTTGAGTTGGTGTGTCCATGTATTTAAAACAAAGATTTTCAACATCCTTAGGAAGGGTTGCAGAAAAAATCATTGTTACTCTGTTTGAAGGAAGTTGATTTATTATTTTTTCCACTTCATCAATAAATCCCATATTAAGCATTTCATCCGCTTCATCAATGATTAAGTATTTCAGCTGTTCTAAATTGAGTGATTCCCTTTCAATATGGTCCATAACCCGACCAGGAGTTCCAACCACCACATGTGTTTTTTGTTGCAATTCTTCACGCTGCTTTGAAAAGGGCTCTTTCCCATAAACAGCCAAAGCCTTAATTCTTTTGAACCTTCCAATATTAGTTACATCATCACGAACCTGCACGGCCAATTCTCTAGTAGGTGTAAGAATTAATGCTTGTGGATATTTTTCTTCCCACTCAATTCTTTCACATATAGGAATGGCAAATGCGGCCGTCTTGCCGCTTCCTGTTTTAGACTTTACAACAAGATCTCGATTCTCTAGGGCTTGTGGAATCACTTCCCTTTGAACCTCTGTAGGAGTGTTATATTTCAATAATTGAAGAGCTCTTTTTATTTCATCACCTATCTGAAAATCTTCAAACGATATATTGCTCATGTTTTACCTCTTTTTTCGTATTTTATATTTATAATTCTCACAACCAACAAGGATATACACGATTTAAATATGGATTATATCCAAAAAGTGATAGGTTTTACTTTTTTATCTATAAATACTCTCTTCTGAAAGATCGTTTCTGATTGAACTAATTTTAAAATCAACAAGACATAAATGTAATATTGGAATAAATTCACGAAAGAAAAGATGCTATTTCATTTGGTACATAGTGGTCTAAGAAGCTTATAAGCAACAAAATTTCGAGATAACCTTCATATATGCAGATTAAATTAATTTTTAATTAGTTATTTAAGCAATAGTGTGTTATGCTTTACCTACCATTTTAAAACCTGTAACATTGAGTTTTTTTCGAGTCTGACTAAGAAGTGCAAATTCTATCTTATAGATTTTGCCTTCACGGGTCAGTCTTTTTTTATGTAAATTTTTTTAGATGTTTTTTTGCAAATAAAAAAGGGGCTCTAATAATAGAGCCCCTTTAGCAGCAATTATGCTTTGTTTACGTTAGTAGCTTGAAGTCCACGTTGACCTTGCTCAGTGTCAAAAGTAACTTTTTGGCCTTCGTCTAAAGATTTAAAGCCTTCGCCTTGGATAGCTGAGAAATGTACGAATACGTCTTCTCCACCTTCAACTTCGATAAATCCGAAACCTTTTTCTGCGTTAAACCATTTTACTGTACCTTGTTGCATGTTTGTTTCCTCCTGTGTGGAATATCTCCACTTTTTATTACTATCGTTGCTCAATTAGTTATCAAAGGCGAAAAGTTTAAATACTTATTCTATCCTTACAGACCGAACAAAAATAATTCTTCCTTAGCATAACAGATAAATCTCAGAATAGCAAATAGAAGAATAGTCTTTTAACAAATTTACCCTGTTTTTTATTATTTCTTTTAAATAATGGATACTTCTTGACCAAAATATCTGTTAAATGATCAATATTGATACACCAATAAAAAAACGAGCTACCTTTAAGAACAACATGCTTTCGCACGAGAAGGGAGCTCGGTTATATGGCTACTAAATGCTATATTAGCCACTTCTATAGTCCACTTATGATATTGGAAATTATTACATATATAATTTATTAACTCTAGTTATAACCTTCTTATCTTTCGAAGAAACCTTTTGTGGATTTTTTGGTAAATCAATATGGTATTCCTTTTGCAGTTCCAATGAGGTGATTTGAAGATAAAACATTTTGGGTCCATCATCATTAACAAGATAACCTTTTAATATCTTCATTTTTTCAACTGAGCCCGTAATTTTACGATCATAATCCCATTCAATCTCATTCTTGTATGTAAGGTCCATTTTCTCCTTCATCGCTAGAGCTTCAGAGACTGCTTCTTCAGGTGTATTAAAATAGGAATTTGTTCTCCTCATACGCTTGTTTCTAAATCCATCTCCTGCTTGGGCTTGGTAAACCGTACTTGTTTTCAAATTGGTCATCCTTCCTAATGTCTTCCCTTCTGCTAATCCAACTAGCACCAGAAGACCAGGGATTTTCCCTATTTAACCAGTATACCCTTAAATCCCAATAACTACCACAACTTACGAAAATACTTTATTTTACGCGTTTTATCGAATGTATGTATGAGATTCTTGGAGATCTTTAAATTTCTTATAAAGGTTATGTTATTAAATTTGCGCATAATATGAGATAATAGAAATAACGTTAAGAAAGGCGGCCTTGTATGAAAAATAAAAATAAATTTGAAGTAAATGAAAAAGTGTTGATTAAAGCCACGGGAAAAACAATGACAGTAAGTAAATGCAGCTTTGTTGCAAACATGAAAAGATATTCATATACCTTAAAGGAAATGCCACAAACGTTCTATTTTGAAGAAGAATTAAGCTCATTATAGAACTTACTCCTATCTGTTTATCCACTAAACATTATTTTTCACATTTGGAAAAAGTAAAGCAAAGGTGTGCAAACTTTAAATGTTCGCATACCTTTGCTTATTTTTGGAGTGATTTCCTTTATTTTATCCGTTTCTCGGTTACCATTTCACACACCACTTCATACATATCCTTAATACCACTTTCTGAAGCATTAAATTTATACGAATATTCACGATCAATCCCTATATTCTCTGCTTCTTTGGCCGAATCAATATTTGCTCCCATAAAAATAAATTCCCAGTTATATTTATCTTTTTGATTTTTAATTAGTCCCTTCACCTTCTGATAGCTAAACTCGTAACTTGCATTTTCCATTCCATCCGTAGTAATAACGAAAATCACCTTGCCGGGTCTGTTATCTTCTTCAGTCCTAGATAACCTTTGACCCACCTCTAAAATTGTTTTACCGACTGCATCCAAAAGTGCGGTTGTGCCTCTAACATAATATTCGTTCTCTGATAGTCTTGCATGTCGAGCATCAATGCCATGCCATAATACCTCATACTCATCATCAAATAAAACAGTAGTTACCATAGTTTCTCCCTCATGCTTACTCTGTCTTCCGATAAATGAATTAAACCCTCCAATTGTATCATTCTCAAGCCCAGCCATTGAACCGCTACGATCTAGTAAAAATATAATTTCAGTTAAATTCATATTCATCATAAACATCCTCTCATAATAGATTATGATATAATTTTAACTAACAATATCCATTATTTGGTCGCCTTCAAAGCGACATTTTCAGGGAGGAGTTTTATGAAATGCTCGGCGAAAAGTTTTTTGAAGAATTAGAGGACTATATAGAACTTCATTCAAGTGTGCGCTTATTGGATGTTTGTAAAAGTATCGAATCGGATGACTTACTTGAAAACAACATAATATTGAATAACCAACAAAGTGAATTAGAAGATTTTATTAAAATAAACCGTAAACCAACTCTAAAAGAAGTTTTGTTTAGTTTTATTGATAAAAAGGGGACAACCGATTCAGACACCTACAAAAAGGCTGGAATTGATCGTAAGCACTTTTCCAAAATACGGACCACTCCAAACTATCGACCAAAAAAAAACACAATTATTGCTCTTGCCTTAGCCCTTGAACTTTCAAAACCAGAAACTGAAAAACTATTAACATCAGCTGGTTACTCCCTATCAGAAAGTGAAACGTCGGACTTGGTTATTCAGTTTTGTATAGAGAAAAAGATCTATGATGTTGATTACGTTAATCAAGCATTAGATTATTACCGGTTAAAACCATTAACTAGTTTCTAATGGGGGCTATCCTGATTTATGCTTGAAGCAAGGGTGATCATAGGCCCTCTATGAACCAGTTGCCGAGGCAAAAACAAGGGCGAAGTGAATCATTGGACTTCTATGATCCAGTTGCTGAGGCGAATACATATGAGGAAGTGAATCATAGACATTCTATGATCCAGTTGCCGAGGCGAAATCAATGTGGAAGTTAACCATAGGCCAACTTTTAGGCATTGCCCCAAGTAGGCGTATCCCCAACCTAATCTTCAGGATAGATATCTATGCTAAATAAGTATTTCGCACCATGGTGAATGAAAATGTTTACTCATCAGTGTGGATGAGCGGAGAGCCACTTGACTCCTGCGGGATCCAGTGGTCTCGTGAGACCCCACAGGAGCTGAGCCCCTGGCGACGAGGAGGCTCACGGACCACCCCGCGAAAGCAAGTGGATCGCAGCTCATGGAACTCCACAACCAAAGGTATTTTCAGGGTAGACATCCATGCTAAATAAGTATTTCGCACCATGGTGAATGAAAATGTTTACTCATCAGTGTGGAATGAGCGGAGAGCCACTTGACTCCTGCGGGATCGAGTGGTCTCGTGAGACCCCACAGGAGCTGAGCCCCTGGCGACGAGGAGGCTCACGGACCACCCCGCGGAAAGCAAGTGGATCGTAGTTCATGGAACTCTACATCATTAGGTATTTTCAGGGTAGACATCCATGCTAATTAAAATTAGCACCAAGGAGTATGAAAAATTATACTTAGCTTAGTGTCTAGCTCCAGGCGCTATCGGCTCTCAGGTCTAAGACAAACCACCCTAGAAGGTTAAAGAGCAACATTCTAGCCGTCTTGTCTTGTGCCTGTCGCCGATGAACAAGCGCCTTCCGCTTTTCTTTTTTCAGGATAGACAATAAAAAAAGCACAATTCATCACGAATGTGCTCTCAAAGCTTATTAACATCAACTTCATCCTTTTGACTATCAAACGTTTCCGTATCATTGTTATCTTGATATTCATCGATAAACTTCTCTAATTCATCCTTCGAAAAAGGATTAAACTCTGATGGTGAATCGCTTGTCCCCTTTTCAGCTTCTCCATCAAAAAACGGGTCATCTTTTTGCTTTAAAAAAGGGATGATATCTTGAATAATATCTGTACCAAATGAAGCAAATTCCTTCCCCTTATTCAAGACATCATTAGGTGAGTGTCCCAAAAATACGACCATTACTAAACCTACAATAACAATTGGCATGACCATTCGAACAACCGACCGCAATATCGATACAATAACTACAATGGCAACAATACCTATAATTAACGTCATTAGCTGACTATTTTCATTCAACAATCCCAAAAGCGAATCATCCATAAAGGGCACTCCTCCTGAAAATTCCTTAATAATACTCTGTATGAACGAAATATGGTTCATTTAAACATTATATAAGAAATCTTTAAGAAAGGCATTTTCGTACTTTGTTACTTTTCAAACGTTTATTAAATGCAATATGAACTAGTAGAGTGGTATCTTCTTACTTAACAAGCATCTGAATGGAAAAAAAATATGTTTTCTAATTTTAACTAAAGCAATTAGCAACATTCTTTTTGAAAAAAACCTAAGTGACGATGCTAATTATAACCGGCAAAAGAATAAATGAAGCCAGTGTTGTCCACAGGATCGCTTTAGATACAATCTTTGGTGAAGCATTGAATTCTTCAGCTAATACCACTGAATTAACAGCAACTGGCATACACGCTAAAATGAATAATACAGAAAATAAGGGTCCCTCGATGTTAAGTATGGTTAAGCAAACCCAAGCAAGGAACGGAGACAGAAACAAGCGGACTGATAACCCGATCCAAAATGCTGTCTTTACAGTATGTTCGAGCTTTTCTGTTTTCACCTTCATCATTTGTGCACCTAAAATTGCTAAAACAACCGGAGCGTAAGCACCTGCAATCATTGCCATCCCTGTTTCAATTCCGACTGGAACTGTAAGATGAATCGTCTTGAAAAATATTGCTGCAATAGTGGCATATATCGCTGGAAGAGAAAAGACCTTTTTTATAGCACCTTTAATGGTAAATTGGGATCGAGCTGCAAAATAAATACCGATCGTATTTACAATAATCATCTGAATAACGACATAAACGGAAGCGTTCTCCAAACCTAATTGCCCCATTGTGAGTAATACTAAAGGAAGTCCATAATTTACGCTGTTGGTAAAAGTTGAGATTAATGTCAGCCCAGCTCTCTCCGAAGAAGATAATTTAAATATTCTCCCTAAAATGACAGCTATTCCCCATAATAAAGCAAGATTTAGTAAAGAAAATCCAATAGTTTTATAGACATCCTCCATAACAATATCTACTGTATAAAGCGTATCAAAAATAAGGCCGGGTATTAAAAAATATAATAGTAGAGTTTGTAATGGTTTAGTATCTAAGTTTTTATGCTTAGTTAATAGCGCTCCAACAATGACAGGTATTGATAGTGGAACGATAGCTTGAAATAATACGGTCACAATGGAATTAAACATTGTTAAGACCTTCTTTCTAGATTGGTTAATATAAGATACCTAAAGGTGTACCACCTTATGATATTGTATAGGGTTTGATGCTACCATGAAAATACCCGAGGTTAGTAAGTTGCATTCGCTGCAATCCACTCGCGGGATACCGCGGGGCGGTCCGTGAGCCTCCTCGTCTCCAGGGGCTCAGCTCCTGTGGGGTCTCACGAGACCACTGGATCCCGCAGGATTTAAGTGGCTCTCCGCTCACTCCACACTAGGTGAATGCACTATTTTCATACTCCATGGTGCAAATACTCATTCGCATATAGGTCTACCATGAAATACATAGTTTCGAATTCCATCCTATACGAGCGCTTCATAAAATCCACTTTTATAACAATCCGACCATCTCAAGTCCATGAAGAATGCCATCTTCTTCAACTGATTTGGTGACATATTTAGCAGCAGATTTTACTGTTTCTTCTGCATTTCCCATCGCAACACTGTTGAAAACTGTTGAAAGCATTTCTATGTCGTTCAACCCATCGCCAAAGGCATATTGACGCTCCTTAGGAAAGCCCAATCTTTCAACGATCTTTTCGATCCCCATCGCCTTTGAACCACCCTTAGGAAGAATATCAACAGAAACAGGATGCCATCTTATAAAATCGAATTCTTGGAAGTTCTGCTCATATTGCTTTTCTTCTCCCTCTGCACAAAAAAGCAGTGTTTGATATAAATCACGTTCTTTATAATAATCTGGATCATGGGTTGGAAAGTGATCTATTTTCAAAGATTGAATGCTTTCAGTAATATATGGGTGGTCTGGAACATTCATTTTCATATCCTCATGGTCCATTAGGACAACCGGATGATCATTGGCAAGCGCAACATCTGTGAGCTTTTCAATGGCTGCTATATTTAATGGATTGGTGTAAATAACGTCTCCATTTAACACAACAAACTGTCCATTATAGCTAATATAAGTGTTAATTCCTAATTCCTTTCGTAAATCTTCAAACATAAATGGTGCCCGGCCTGTCGCTATTGCTACTTCATGACCTAGCTCCTTCAATTTAAAAATGGCCTCCTTTGTGGATGCAGGCAATTTTTTATCATGATTTAGCAAGGTTCCATCTATATCGAAAAAAATCACGCTTCGTTCTTTCATTGTTTTACCAACTTTCTATGTAAGTTTCATTTCTTGTTAAAGTTTATTTCCTAATACTAGCAAAACAGCCATCTCTCGTCCATCTTCAGGGTATATAAAAAATGGAGATTTAAAATCTTTTCCAGATTCTAAATCTCCATCCATTATTTTCAAAAATTAACCTATGATTCCTATCTTATTTAGAAAAATAAGCAGAATGGCAACTGGCGCTAATACTCGAACGCTCCAAAACCAAAGATGACCGATAACGGTATTTCCAAAGTCTGAATCACGAAGAGCATCGGCTTTTTTTACACCCCAACCCATAAATAAGGCGATGAAAAGTCCACCTAGAGGTAAAAGGATATTACCAGAAAGCTCATCCATAAACGTTAAAAAGTCTCGATCCATAACCGTAATAGGAACAGCACCTTGGGAAATAGAAGAAGGAATTCCCAATACAAAAATAATGCTACCAATAATCAAAACAGCTTTTTTTCGGTTCCAATCAAATTTTCTCATAAAGTAAGCAACTGCAACCTCTAACAAAGAAACCGAAGAAGATAAAGCTGCAGCAAATAGTAAGAAGAAAAAGGCTGCCCCTACTAATCCACCAAATGCCATTTGATCAAAGACATTTGGTAAGGTCATAAATACTAAACCTGCACCGCCAGCTGGATCTAAACCAAAAGCAAACACGGCTGGGAAAATTAAAATACCAGCTAGGACTGCCACAAATGTGTCTAAGACTCCTACACTTAATGCAGCTGTTGGTAACTTATTCTCTTGCTTTAAATAACCACCATAGGTAATAAGAGCACCCATCCCTAAACTTAAAGAAAAGAAAGCTTGTCCTAGTGCTTCAAGATATAGCTGAGGGTCAGATAATTTACTCCAATCTGGACTAAATAAGAATGTTAATCCTTCTTTTGCTCCTCCAAGGGTTAGGCTATATATTGCAAGAACCACCAACAAAATTCCGAGCATAGGCATTAAGAATTTATTCGACGCCTCAATTCCCTTTTGCACTCCAACTACAACTATACCGATTGTCATAGCCATAAAAATAAATTGCCATAGCACTGGTTCGACTGGCTTACCAATAAAATTAACGAAATAACCTGTAAAATCATTTTCAGGTACATTTACTAAAGCACCCGTAATATAACCGAAAAAGTACTTCATTACCCAACCAGCCACAACGGCATAAAATGATAAAATGATAAACGAAGAGGCTACTCCCATAAATCCAGCAATAAACCATGGTTTTCCTGGAGCAAGCTTTTGGAAAGCACCAACTGCATCACTTTGAGCTTTTCTTCCAATTGTGAATTCTGCCATAACCACAGGAATTCCAATTAATAATACAATAAGAAGGTAGACTACTAAAAAGGCCCCTCCCCCATTTTCACCTGCTGTTGTAGAAAACCTCCAAATATTTCCTAATCCAACTGCCGAGCCTAAACATGCAAGGATAAATCCAACACGTGAACCCCATTGTTCACGATTATTTCCGTTTTCATTCATGATGTTTCCTCCTGAAGCGATTTAAAAATTTGATTATTCGACAATAATTGACATAATGACTTATACCACTTTAATTTGTATCTAATTTTCTGTCAACCGCTTTTAAATATCCAGACTTCAAAACTTAGCTGTACTGATAATTTTACAGCGGAGTTCAACTGACAAAAATCGACAGGTGCCTTGCACCTGTCGATTTTCCCTTAAATATCTATCTTATTCTTCAATACGGTTTTTGAATGCTTCTTTGGTGACCAAGTATTCTTCTTCATGAGTTACATTTTTTGGTTCTTTCATTTCAGCCGCTTCTGGTAATGGACCAGGATGACCTTTTTTCTTATGATCAAAGCTTTTTCCACGTGCCATATAATACCCTCCTTCTAAATCATACACAGTCAGTTTTTTCAAAAATGCGAGCACTTATGCATCATTTGAAGGAAGGTCGATTAGCTTAATTCTCTTGCAATACCCTCTGCTGTTTCCTTACCATTCTGGATACAGGCTCCTATACCGACGCCAAAATAGGAGCTGCCCGCAAGAATTACACCAGGAAGTATTTCAGAAATCTTATTAGTTAAAGCTGTAATCGCTTGGCTATGTTCTAAACTGTAGTTCGGCATCAAGTCCTTCCACGGAGTCACCTCAGCAACCTTAGGCTTTGCCTCAATCTTAATACTTTTCTTAATATCATCTAAAGCAACTTGAACAAGTTCCTCTTTATTCAACCCTTTTAATTTTTCATAATATGGATTTGAGCTTTTATAAAACAGACGAACTAATAAGTTCCTTTTTTCAGAAGTATGTTCCCATTTCCTGCTTGTCCAAGTACATGCATCACAATGGATATCATTATTTTCAGAAACGATAAAACCCGTACCATCAGCAGGAAGATTTTCATCCGGAATATCAAAGCCCAAATACACACTAGTTAGCGATGAATTTCTTAATTTCGTGAAATCATCGTTAAACACATCTTGTTTTAAAATGCTTTGTGCAACCTGATGCGGAGTAGCTAAAACGGCATAGTCTGTTATTATCGATGGATGATTTGCAAAAGAAACTTCATATTTTTTATCAATACCACTTTCGATCGATAAGGTCTCAACGCCTTTTATAATCTTCGTTTCCTCTAGCTCTTTTTCTAGAGCAGCCAAAAGAGCAGATAAGCCCCCCTTAAACGAAATGAACTTTTTATCTGCTGAAGCCTTAAATTTTTCCTTATGATGTGACAACCCTTCGATAATGCTCCCAAACTGATTTTTATATTCTAATAAATAAGGCAATGTTGAAGCTAGAGTTAATTTATATAAATCACCAGAATAAACACCAGATAACACTGGACCAATTTGCTTTTCTACTAGTTCCTTACCTAGAAAGTATTCGAGGAATTCACCTACAGAGCTTTCTTTTGTAAAATGTTCGTTTTCAAGCTTAAAGTCCTTTAAGGCCTCTTTTTTACCTTCTTCAGAGATCAATGTACTACTGAACAATGATTCTCTGCTCATCGGAATTCCAAATACAGTATCTTTAGGAATTGGATGTAGCTTATTATTTGTGTAAATATAAGAAACGCCTGTTGCATTATATGTAAGTTCCGCTTCTAAATTTATCTCCTTTATTAAGGGTAAAACACTTTCATGTCGCGCAACAATGGAATCTGCTCCGGTTTCCATTATAAATTCATCATGTTTAACTGAGTGAATTTTTCCACCTAAGTACTCATTACGTTCTACCAAAATTAACTTGACGTCTAAATTTCGTTCCATTTTTATTTTCTGCAAATAGTACATGGTAGATAGACCCGTAATACCTCCACCAACCACCACAACTGTTTTCACATTTGTTCCTCCTTTACACTTCTACACACCTGTTCATTCATTTATATCAATTGAATCACACCCGTTATGCCATGTCTATTTTTTGTCATTTCCCTTTAGATTATCATTAAATGAGAACTTCAGAATGATGTTTAAACTCTTGTTATCCCTTTAAAAAAGAGCCTCTTTTAATCACAACTTATCGGCTTGTTCATTTACTAATAGAAGAACGTTTAACTATTAGTATAAGGATTTTCAAGTTTTGTACCCGCTTTATAAAATAAGAGTTAAATCTTCTTTAAAAAGGCCCTTTTCTAAAAGATGTTGCTAATTGAACTAGATGTATTTGAACTTAACTGTTGTAAAGTTTTCTAATAAAATAAGATGTCAATTCACTAGGTTTTAGAGTTAAGATGCTCTAACCATTCAACACAACAAAACTTTTAAAAATAGCCTTATTAACGAATAAGGAGGAAATTGTATGAAAGTTGGTCCAATTAGTGCTCTTAATGGATTCCCAGTTTGGTACAAAGATACGAATGGGCTACGCCTAGGGTTGAATGTCAATCCAAATGACCCATACTCAGGAATCACTATTGCTGATTTACCCAATCCATCTTTACCCGTTTCATTTCCTAGCAACTTTCCAAGCGAAGCTTTTTATCAAGCTGCTGAAGCAGAAATGACAACCGGTACAGGGGAAAGAGCACGTCTCGTCTTAGCCTTAGAAGCTGCCTTCGTTACCGAAGTACCCACTGACGGAGATCAAATTGTTTTTGGAAGGGTTCGTGTTCGCGTTGAGGGACTTGTACCCGATGCTGAATATACGGTTACTCATCCTTATGGTACAGACACGTTTATTGCCGAACGAGATGATCCCGATGATCAGTTTGCAGAAATCAATTTTACAGAAGACATTGGGGGGTGCAACGGTGGTGAGTTTGAGTTAGCTCTCAACAGTCGTGTTCATCCATTTTTGCAATGGAATCCTCAGGTTCCCCCAGAAGCACCTGAAGGATATGTCGGTGACCCTAATATACTACATCCGATCATAGGAAGTATCCTTATTGACCCTACAGGACAACCACAAAATATTTTCCGAATTGAAGGTCCTGGGATTGGTATTGGTTCACCAGATCGTGCCACTACACCGGGTTTTAATCCGGATAACACCATTGAAACAAGGGAATTTTCACTTTTAGGTACCATTTCTACCATTTCTGGTGTTGAAGTAACTAGAGCAACATATTCTCAAACAACAGCAACCGGTGGAGTCATCGATGTATTCGCCTGGACTGATGAAGATCTCCCTCAAACAATAGAAGTTTCAGGAACAGGAATCGACCCTACGATTTTGCAAGGAATAAATGGAAAATATATTGCTCGCGTTGCTTATATAGGCTCCACTCCTCCTAGTACCATTACAGTGACTAATGTAAGTGACAATAGCGCTGAAAGTATAAAGGAAGTTGTCCCCGTCGATTTCATAACAGCTACTGCAATCTATGATACAACCACACAAACTCTAACAATTGAAGCGGAATCAAGTGATGAAGTTAGTACGCGTACGCTAACCATATTAGACTTCGGTAATGGTGAAGTAATCATTCCTCCTGAGGGCACCTATACTACAACATCTCCATTTTCCCCTGACCAAGTTACAATCCTTTCAGATGTAGGGGGAGAAAGAACGATTCCAGTGACCGTGACCGGAAATCCGGATACACCTATCCCCGTAACAGCCGATGCAGGAACAGACCAGACCGTCTTATTTGATGCAACAGTGACACTAAATGGAGCCAATTCAACTGGGCCAATCACTTCGTTTAATTGGGCGCAAATTGCTGGGGACTCAGTTGTTATTTCAGATGCTAGTTCAGTCACACCTACATTCACAGCACCTAGTTCGATCCAAACTCTTTCTTTTGAATTAACTGTAGATGGTGATGGTGGACCATCCACTGACACTGTTAATATTAACGTAATCGAATCCGCATCAGCCCCGATCGTGAATGCAGGACCGAATCAAGTAGTACAACAAGGAACAGTCGTTACGTTAACTGGTACTGTATCTGGCGACGTAACTAGTCTTCAGTGGGAACAACTCACCGGCCCTACTGTTCAGATAAATAACGCTAATACAACAACAGCAACATTCACATTTCCATCTCAACCGGATCCAATCACCTTCAGATTAAGCGCAAGTGGACCTGGAGGAACATCGTTCGATGATACGGTCATATCAACGGTTCCAGATACCTTGACAGTTACAAGGGCACAGTTTCGAACAGATGATTTAGAATGGAGAATTTCAGGAAATTCAAGTGTAGTAGGACCTGGAAATACGATCACAATTTATCTCGGAAATGTACTAGGTGGTACGATTCTAGCCGAGATTCCAGTAGATGCCCTTGGAGGATGGGAGTACCGCGTGGAGCCATCTAATGTTCAACCTGATGCAACACGTTCCATTTCTATTCAATCAAGCTCTGGGGGAGTATTAGTCAATGTGCCAATTAATATTAGACAGTAGAGCAAAGTACGCAATTTTAGTGAGTGCCCCTGAACAGTTTAATAAGAAAGGAGTTTCAAAATGAAAAACTGCCCACATTGCAATCCCTATCCTAGATGCTATTGTAAACGTGGACCACAGGGCCCTCCGGGAATTCAAGGGCCTCGCGGATCACAAGGAGACCCTGGATTACCTGGACCTCCTGGGCCACAAGGAGATCGTGGATTTCCTGGACCTCGTGGACCACAAGGAGATCCTGGATTACCTGGACCCCCTGGGCCTTCTGGTCCCTTAACCGCAGCTCATGGTTTTGCTTACTCACCATCAACTTCAAATGTATCTGGTGATATTATTTTTACAATCGCTGGACCATTGCAGGATATTGAGTTAACGCCAATCGGATTACAAGTATTAAAATCAGGAGTGTATCAATTAACCTATAAAGTACAGGTAGAGTCAGACGAAAAACAAAAAGCACAGCCTGCAACATTCCAAATCGTCGTAAATGATACTATTTATATAGCTTCTTCGACAACAGAAACATTCACATCTAATAACCTCTTCTCCACACAGCTATTCTCTTTAATTGAAGGAGATACAGTAAAGCTACATGCAGAATTACCAGAAGGGTGTAGCTATAAGCTACCTTCAATGCAAATTATTCAGATTGGGTAAAAGAACCCACTTATTTGGAACTTAACAAAAAAAATAGTAAAAGAGCCTTCCATTTTGGAAAGCTCTTTTTAGCGATTAACTATCTTGAGTTTCTAGTAATGCAACACATTCAACATGGACTGTATGCGGAAATAAATCCACTGGTTGAACAACTTTTAATTGATAACCAAAAGCTTCAAGTTCTTTAATATCTGTTGCAAATGTATCTGGATTACAGGAAACATAAACAACACGCTCTGGTTTGGAACGGCCAATTTTTCTCATTACTTTTCCACCTGCACCTGATCGCGGAGGATCGAGAAGTAACAGTTCCGGGTTTCCAAAGCTCTCTAGCACTTGATCAATTCCTTTTCTCGCATCTTTTGCGAGAAAGGATGTATTAGAGATTCCATTATCTTCTGCATTTCGCTTAGCTGATTCAATCGAACTCTCAACAATCTCAATCCCAGCTAACTCTCCTACTCTACTAGCAAACGGAAGGGAAAATGTCCCAACACCACAGAATAGATCAATCATTTTTTCCGTCTCTTTCGGTTGGCCTAGTTCAATTGCTAGCTCAACTAGCTTTTGAGCTTGAGTCGGATTGGTTTGAAAAAAAGTATCAAACCACAGACGGAAACGATAGCCTGCCATTTCATCATAGATAAAATCACGTCCTGCTAAAATATGATTTTTTTCCGATTGTGTACGGTCAGCCCAATCTGTATTCTCAAGCCATAATAAACTTTTTACTTGCGGGAACTTTTCCCCAATTCGTTTTACCAAATCTTTTGCAGCATCATTAAGAGGTCCCTCAGGTGCTTCCGTTGCAAAAAGAGCTAACATGATTTCACCGGTTACAAAAGACTGTCTAACCATTAAATGACGAAGTAATCCTTCGTGTAAATCTTTGTTATACCCTCTTAGTTGGTGCGCTCTCACCCATTCCGCTACTTCCATGGCAGCTTCGACCATTTCTTCTCCTGCAATTAAACAGGTTTCTAATGAGATAATTTTCCTGAAGTTACCTTGCTCATGTAATCCAAGTGAACCGTCTTGCGCAAATGTGAACTCCATCTTGTTGCGATATCGCCAAGGTTGATTCATCCCAATTGTGTCTAATACTAAATCCGGATTAAAGCCTTGAGCTTCTACTGCATGTTTAACATGATTCGTTTTTTGTTTTAACTGTCCACTATATTCCCAGTGCTGCCAAACACACCCTCCACATTTTTCAAAATGCGGACATGGAGGCGCAGTTCTTTCTGAATTTGCCTCAAGTACCTCTTCTACCATCGCTTTCCTTCTTCTCCGTTCTGGCTGGTCGACATGGACACGAACTTTTTCACCAGGGAGAGTTTGCGGAATGGTTAACTTAAGCTTTTTGGGGTTCCCAAATTCATTTTCACGCCAGTTAATTGATTCTCCTGATCCTTTTTCATCTAAACGGTCTACGGTAACAACCATCGTCTCTCCTTTTGTAATCGTCAATCTATGTTCCTCCTTTTAAACATCACTTTACTCTATTAAAAATTTTAGTAATTAAATAACCAGTAATGGACTAATACTCTCCTCTTGCATACTTACATAGTATAATGGACGACTATCAAATATGGAATTAATAGATACCTAGTAGATATTAACAAAGTATCTCAACATAGTATTATGTATATTGGAAGGAATCTTCCATTAACTCTAAAATAATAATCTGTTAATATTAATAAGATGCGACCAAATACTACATTATTCGACAGTATCACAATTGAAAGGAAGTTTACCCTTGTTTGAAACATTATTATTGAATTTCTTGTTTTTACTGTTTCCAGTATTAATTTATCTTATATTTTTTGAAAATAGATCACGAGCATATAATAAAGCCGCACTTGTCCTATTATCTACAGTAACAATGTTTCTTTGTCTTTCCACACCAATCGAAATGAAGCTTGGTTTTAATTTTGATTTACGTTACATCCCCTTTATCATTGTAGCTTTATACGGAGGACACAAATATGTATTTCCACTATACATTGTCTTAAATCTATATCGATTTTATATAGGTGGAGAAGGAACTTTCAATTCTTTTCTAATGTCAACAGTGGTGTTTATTTTAGTACCCTTACTTCATAAAAAATTTATCCAATATAATACTAGAGAGCGAATTTCATGCGTAGTAATTATTAACTTTATTAATATGGGTGTTTATATCATCCTTTTAAGTACCTATTTCGAAACATTGACTAGCGAATTTTGGCAAATCGCTTTTCATGCTATAACCACTCATATAGGAATGAGTATAATCCTCATGATCTTAATCGAACAAATTATTGCTAATTTAAAAAATCGCGAACGCTTTTTACAGTCTGAACGATTAAATGTAGTAAGTGAGTTATCGGCAAGTGTTTCACATGAAATTAGAAATCCATTAACCGTCACAAGTGGTTTTCTTCAGTTGTTAAATAAGTCAAAGACAATCACTTCGGATGAGAAAAGATATATTCAATTATCGCTACAAGAACTAAATCGAGCGGAACAAATTGTGAGCGATTATCTTTCATTTGCCAAGCCACAATCAGAAAATATGGTGTATTCTAACTTTGAGACTGAAACGGAATACACTAAGAACCTCATCATTCCCTATGCCACCATGCATCAGGTTGATGTGCAATATAGTTTTAACAATCACTTAAATACGAGATATGATCGAAATCAACTCCAGCAATGCTTAATCAACCTATATAAAAACGGAATTGAAGCAATGAAAGAAAAAGGTGGAGGAACTTTAGTCATTAACATCTCTGAAAAAAAGCAAAGTATCATCATTCAAATCAGAGACACTGGTATTGGTATGACGAAAGAAGAAATTGCACGCTTAGGTAAGCCATATTTTTCTACTAAAGAAGAAGGTACTGGTCTCGGGATGCTAATGGTTTACAGTACAATTAATAAGGTTAAAGGGAATATTGAGGTTGATAGTGAAAAGGGAAAAGGAACGACATTTAATATAACGATTCCAGTTACTCAGTGATTCCTAAAAGCATCTGTTGTCAGATGCTTTTTTTATTCTCTATAGGGACTTTTCTATTGAGTTAGTCCTATAAATTGTATGTTTGATAGTTTAGTGGCTAAACTGGATGTATACCTGATAAGGAGTGAAAGTATGTCTATTAATGTTTACCTTGTCTTTAATCGGAATTGTCGAGAAGCAGTTGAGTTTTATGCTGAAGTCTTTGAAACAGAAAAACCAAATATTCAGAGTTTTGGAGAAATGCCACCAAATCCAGATTATCCCCTCCCAGAAGGAGCGAAGAATCTAGTCTTACATACCCAGCTTAGCATTGACGGTAGTACAGTTATGTTTTCTGACAATTTCCCAGGTTCACCGTTCGTTCAGGGAAACAATTTTAATCTTACAGTTGTTAATAATGACATGGATCAAATTAGATCTTGGTTTAACAAATTAAAAGAAGGAGGTTCCGTTAAAATGGAACTTCAAGAAACATTTTGGAGCAAGCTCTATGGGCAATTAACAGATAAATTCGGGATTCAATGGCAGTTGAGTCATGGTAGTAATGAAAAGTAATTTTATTCGATTGAACAATATTCATTTACTTACGCACCATGGAGAATGAAAATGTTTTGTTCCCTCAGTGTGGAGGCAGAGCAACTAGACAACTACTGATTTTTCGATTTCGAATATCTTTCATTCCCTTTCATTGGCTTTTGGCATGAGAAAGGAATCAAACAACTCTTTTCATTCCATTTGTTGGGCTTTGGGCATGGGAAAGGGAATGAAACAATGCTTTTCATTCCCTCCGTTGGGCTTTAGGCATGAGAAAAGGAATGAAACAATGCTTTTCATTCCCTTAGTTGGGCTTTAGGCATTAGTAAGGGAATTGGAACTCTCCGACCTATGTATTTTCAGGGTAGACTTTCATGCGAATCAGTATTTGCACCATGGCGTATGAAAATAGTGTATTCACCTAGTGTGGAATGAGCGGAGAGCCACCTGACTCCTGCGGGATATGCGGTACACGTGAGACCCCGCAGGAGCCCTCCCCTGGCGACGAGGAGGCTCACGGACCGCCCCGCGGAAAGCAGGTGGATCGCAGCTCATGGAATTTCGCTAACTAAGTTATTTTCAGGTAGACATCTATGCTAATTAAAATTAGCACCATGGAGTATGAAAAATTATACTTAGCTTGGTGCCTAGCTTCAGGCGCTATCGGCTCTGGGTCATAAGTCAATCCATCTAGAAGGTTAAAGAACAACCTTCTAGCCGGCTTGTCTTATGCCTGTCGCCGATGAACGAGCGCCTTCCGCTTTTCTTTTCAGGGTAGACTTTCATGCGAATCAATATTTGCACCATGGCGTATGAAAATAGTGCATTCACCTAGTGTTTAATGAGCGGAGAGCCACCTGACTCCTGCGGGATATGCGGTACACGTGAGACCCCGCAGGAGCCCACCCCTGGCGACGAGGAGGCTCACGGACCGCCCCGCGGAAAGCAGGTGGATCGCAGCTCATGGAACTTCGCTAACTAAGTTATTTTCAATTAGACATCTATGCTAATTAAAATTAGCACCATGGAGTATGAAAAATTATACTTAGCTTGGTGCCTAGCTTCAGGCGCTATCGGCTCTCAGGTCTAAGTCAATCCACCCTAGAAGGTTAAAAAGCAACCTTCTAGCCTGCTCGTCTTATGCCTATCGCCGATGAACGAGCGACTCCCGCATTTCTTTTTTCAGCGTAGATACATAAAACAACTTGGGTTAAAGATTTACAAGATTGAATCAAATCGATATGGTTGGCTACCCTAATTAATGGTTATTATTTCTATTTTGGGAGATGAAACATATGGATTTACAACTCATTGAAGCATATATCCCAGATAAACATTTCGTAAGAATAAACGAATCACTGCAAAAATACCCCCTTGTTTCACATTGGGTATCAAACGAATCAGAAGAGCAAATGCTAATCCGCATTCTTGTAAACACAAGAGATACTGAGGAGATTTTAAACTATCTTGAAAATGTATCAAATCTAGTTGATGGTTTTGAAGTGCTTCTTTTTCCAGTTCAAACTTATATAAAAAGATTATCAGATGAGGATAAAGCGCAGCAATTAAAGGATAAAGAAGCTGATAAAAACAAGCTACAAAGAGCAAGTCGACATGAATTACTTGGGACAATTCAGAAATCAAGCAATATTACCCTAACCTATACATTGCTCGTAGTTTTGTCTGCGGTTGTTGTGACGATTGGTTTTATACAAAATAGTGTCGCTGTGATCATCGGTGCAATGGTTATTGCCCCAATGCTTGGACCTGTCATTTCCATTGCCTTTTCATCAATACTTGGTGATTTCCAACTTCTACGGAGTTCAACAACTACATTATCATATGCCATTTTCATCGTGTTAGGTATATCAATATTATTTACATTCATTTTTCCAGTGCCTTATGAAAGTACCGAGTTCGCCTCAAGAACACATGTGAACCTCACGGATATTGTCCTTGCACTAGCATCAGGAACAGCTGGAGCACTCTCAATTCTCAATCGCCTCCCCGGCTCCCTTGTAGGAGTAATGGTCGCAGTTGCCTTGCTTCCACCAACTGTTGTTTTAGGTATGACTGTTGGATCAGCCATGTGGAAGGAAGCATATGGTGCCATGCTTTTATTAACTGGGAATATAAGTTCAGTTTTGCTAGCTGCGGTAATTGTATTTTCCTTAAGCGGCATCCGTCCAGTTAAATGGGATGAGGTACAAAAAGCAAATACATCAAGGAAACGGTCTATTCTTTATGTAAGTTTGATTATCTTACTACTGATTACAGCCATCCTGTTCAGTGATCGAATTGATTTAAGGTAAGAAGCGATCGACTTATTGCCCGTCTATTGACGAAAGGGTGGATATTATAAGCTAAATAAAATAGGGAGATGATGGTCATCCCCCCTATTTTACCCTTAATGTATTAAATCCTTTTAAAAATCATCAAAATCTCTAACAGTTTCAAACCCCATAATTTATAGGTGCTTGCCCATTATTTAATTCTTTAGGAAATCGTCTTAAAGCAGTTTCATAAGGTCTTAAATTCAATTTTTTCCAGATATAGTCCCTCAGCATGAGCCATTAGACCTGTTTGAACTCTCTCTTTAGAAGCTAAAATGTCTGGTATACTGCTTGCTTCTTTTTCACCCAGTCCAACTTCTATCAACGTACCGACAATTTTTCTAACCATATTGTAAAGAAATCCATCTCCACGGACGCGGATGGAGATAAAGCCGCCCTCTTCCTCAAAGTCAATTGAAAAAATCTCGCGCACCATTGATTTTTTCTTCGATTTCGCATTTGAATATGATGTAAAATCATGCTTACCAATAAAATACTGACTCGCTTTTTTCATTTCCGTAATGTTTAACTTCTTCTCAATATGCATGCTGTATTTTCGCATAAAGGGATTTGAATAGGATTCATTCCATATTTTATATAAATATGTCTTATCTTGAGCGTTATAACGAGCATGAAAGCGATCGGGAACTATTTCAACCTCGACAACACTAATATCTTGTGGCAAATATCGATTTAGGTATTCCATTACTTCCACTTCGGTTAAATTCTTATTTGTTTTAAAATTGGCGATTTGCTCAATTGCATGTACTCCAGCATCGGTTCGGCTACATCCAACAATTTCAACCACTTCTCCTACTAATTCAGTTAAAACATTCTCAATTTTCCCTTGAATAGATTGATCTCCACTACCAAGTCGTTGCCAGCCTTTATATCTTCCACCATCATATTGAATTTTCAATTTAAAATTATTCATAAGATATCTCCTTGTAAAGTTGTCATTTCACTTATTATCTCTTAAAATCCGCGATCAAATTACGTCTCTTACTTTTTCAGAGAAAGTCACTATGTATTATAACTTAAATAAATGATTAAATTACAAAAGAATAAGTTTTAAAAAAGTAAGGAGAATTTTATTGAGGTATATTATTTGGATCCTAATTCCACTAATTATGCTAACAGGCTGCGAACAAACACTCTTGGAAAAAATAAAAGAAGATGATATAAAAAGTGACGGGCTCCACTATGAATTCGAGAAGCTATATCAGCTTGGAATTGAAGGAATTTCCAAGGATGAGAACAATCAGATTATTTTTTATGTTGCTAAACCCAATGACACTACAAGAAGGAATATTGATCAAGGATTGATGGAGATATTCGGACAGACGATTGATTATATCCTGCGGGATAGCGAGGAGTTGAATGTAGAGATAGAGCCATCGGATTAACACATTTGGTACCTTTTAATTTCTAAATATCAAAAATAAAGGGGGTGTACTCCTAACACCTCCCTACAATATCTTATATTCTAACTTTCGGTAAAACAACATAATCCAATTCTTCACCATTTAACATTTTTTTAATATTAGAGATTGATACCTCACCGATTCTACCGATAGACTCATATGTCGCTCCACCGATATGTGGTGTTGCAACAATGTTTTCTAATAGTGGTAAGTCATTAATAGGAGGCTCCATTTCAAATACATCTAATGCTGCTCCCATAATTTGTTTGTTCTTTAATGTATTAAATAAATCTTCTTCATTAATGAGTGACCCCCTTGAAACATTTATAATGTAGGCAGTTGGCTTCATCAAGCTCAAAGTACTTTTATTAATTAGATGTCTATTCTTATCGTTTAACGATGTCGCGATTATAATATAGTCTGATTCCTGAAATAATTTTTCTTTCCCTACAAAAGTAACATTCAATCTTTCAGCGGCAATCTCATCTGGATAATTCGTATATACTATTGTCTCCATATCAAAACCTGTTGCACGTTTGGCAATCGCCTTAGCAATAGATCCAAATCCTACAATTCCTAGTTTCTTTTGATAAATTTCATTTCCCATCGACAATTCCCAATATCCTGATTTGATTTCTTTATCTTTTTTAGGAATACTTCTTGCTACCGATAGCATTAATCCGAAAGCATGATCGGCAGCCGACTGAGCATTCACTCCTGGTGCATTTGTGACAGGAATACCTTTAGAATAGGCGTATTCAACATCAATATTGTCGTACCCCGCTCCATATTTAAGGATATATTTTAGTCTCGGAGCAGCATCAATTACATCTTTATCAATTTTAACAACGGCCACAATAATAATATCTACATCTTTCACTTCATTTTTTAATTCTTCCTTACTGATTCCATTATCAGTATATAAAATTCGTACTTCACCCATACTTTTGGCATCTTCTATCAGCTTTGGATTAGCTTGATAAAAAGCATCTCTTAGCATTAACAAAATCTTCATTTTAGACCTCCAAAATAGAATTTCCTTTTACTCTAAGTTGCTTTAGCGCTAAATCTAATCGATCCATCGCTTGATTAATTTGCTCATAATCGGTTGAATAAGCCATCCTGATATAACCTTCTCCATACTGACCAAATGCCGAACCAGGAACACAGGCAATCTGAGCTTCTCTAAGTAAAAAAGTAGCTAACTCTTTTGACGACATTCCGACTTCTTTAAATGAAGGAAATACATAAAAAGCTCCTTCCGGGACCACACAACTAACATTCTCCATTTCTAATAGTCTATTAATTAATAGTTGACGCCTGTTGTCAAACTCCTTTACCATTTCATAAACAGGTTCCTGAGAACCAATATATGCCGCAACAGCTCCATATTGCGCAAAGGAAGTCGCACTTGATGTATTATATTGGTGAACCTTCAAAATAGGCTGAATCAACTCTTCAGGACCTGCTGCATACCCCAATCTCCACCCATCCATTGCGTACGCCTTCGAAAAACCGTTAATGATAACAGTCCTTTCAAACATCCCTGGTAAACTAGCAATACTCACATGTTTCACTTCTCCATAAATTAGTTTTTCATATATTTCATCTGAAAGAACAAGTAAATTAGCTTCAATCGCTATTTCAGCGATTTCTTTTAATATTTTTTCTGGTAAAACAGATCCCGTGGGGTTGTGTGGGGAGTTTAAGATAATCATTTTTGTACGTTGATTTAATTTGTCTCTTACATCATTTGGACGAAGAATGAATCCTTCTGTTTCATGAAGTGGGATAGATACAGGTATACCTCCAGCCAGTTCAACAATGTATTGATATTCAAGCCATGCAGGGTCAGGAATTAACACCTCATCACCTGGATTAATGAAAGCAAAAATTGCACCTACTATCGCCTCTTTACAGCCAACAGATACAACAACCCCCTTATTCGGGTCAACAGTTACATTGTTTTCTAATTTCAATTTTTCTGCAATCACCTCTCTTAATTCAGGAATTCCCTGATTGGCTGTATAATGAACAAAACCCTTTTGTAATGCATCATTAGCAGCGGCTTTTATATGTAAAGGAGTATCAAAATCCGGTCTTCCAATTTCCATATGTGTGAGCTTTATACCACGCTTCTCCATTTCATTTGCTTCATTAAAAATTTCTCGAATACTGGAAAACGGGATTTTCGAAAGACGGGTTGCAGTGGATATAGTCAATTTAATTCCTCCAGATAACATATTTGATTAATGTTTTTATGTTACATTTTGTTACACGTTTTTTTAAGGAGCTGAATTTTCATAAGCCAAAAACATATAAAGAGGATTACAGGGTAGTAGGTTTTAGTTGTTTTAAATTTAATCACATTTTATGTAACATATTATAACACGAAAAGACACTTGTAAATGATAATTTTCTGACTAATGAGAAAACAAAGGTATTATTAACAAAAAAAGCTATCTCCCGAAATAGAGAGATAACTTTTTATCAATTAATATGAAGTACTTTCTTTGAATTCAATTATCCATTTCTGTACTTTTCAATTTTAGTTTTAGGACAAGAGCGCCAATCTTACGAAAAATTATTCAAACTCTAATGATCGCGATTCACCATATAATTTAGTAAATGTTTTAAAAAGGTTGTATCACGAGGAATCTCTCCTAACACTTCAGTTCCAATACAATAATGCTCCCACATTGCTTTTCTAGCAGCTTCTCGGCCTAAGACTGAGACAAATGTTGAATTGTTGTTATCAGCATCTATTCCAGCTGATTTTCCAAGGATGTCTGTATTACCTTCTACATCTAGAAGATCGTCCTTAATTTGAAAAGCAATGCCTGCATGTTTCGCATATTTTTTCAGTGCTTTCACTTCGGCATTCTTTGCCTTAGCCAGAATCGCCGGCATGACAAGAGAAGCTTCAAAGGCTTTTCCGGTTTTATAGAAACTTAGGATATTCAATTGTTCCAAAGTTAATGGTTTCCCTTTTGAATTCAGATCCATCGCCTGTCCATTGCACATATCCTCTGTTAACCTAGCAGAGTATTGAATTAATGAAAGCACCGTTTTTGCATCAAACTGATCAAGAGTAGTTTGTTCCTCAATTGCCTTTTGAGTTAAAAAAAGGCCAGTTAATTCTGCAATCGCAGCATTATATACTTGATGTAAAGTTGCCCGTCCTCTTCGAGTGGACGCATTATCCTGAGCTGGCAAATCATCAAAAATCAGTGAAGCTGTATGCATATATTCTAGGGATTTTAACAGTGGTAGAATGGCTGATTTCGTTAATCCATATTGGTATATGCCCATAACCCAGGTTACAATAGGTCTCAGTCGCTTTCCATCTGCTTCAAGACTAAAATTTGCTGCCTCAACAATAGACTCACTCATCAAAGGTGATGTTTCTTTCTTAGAAATTGGAAGGATCGCATTAATCTCATTGCGAATCGTTTTAATCGTATTTAAGAAGTCTTCCCGCTCTTTTCGTTCATTTCTTAGGTTGGATATCATATGATCTCGAAGGAGCTTATCAAAGAAATCCACGTCATCTGCTTTTCTCACCATTCTTTGAATAAGGCTATTAAAGTCAGGATGACCTGAAGCAAACAGATCCATTACTTCTTGGTACTTTTCAAGACCCATTTTTTCTTTATACCGCTTTAATCCATTTATTGCTCGATTTAAGATGATATCACTTGTTTTTGGATCAGACTTATACACATTATGAATTAAATTAGAAATAACCGTCCAATACAGTTCAAAGGGATTAATAAGGTCTGAGCGCTGTTTATGATATTTCAAATAATACGTATAAGGTGTGACCGCACCATTCCTTAAATCCTCATACATATCGGCAAAATCATCTGCTAGTTGGTTGTAAATACCATATAAGAAAGTCCGCTCATCAAACCCCTCATCCTCAGGTACACTTATAACCGACCGAGCAATTAATCGTGAAAAGGCGGATTTTAAAATAACCGATACATATAGTTCCTCATTAGTATAGGTTGAAATATATAACTCTTTCTCTCGGTCAACTTCCTGTGAGTGAAAGAACACATATGATTGCTCAAAAAACATTGTAATCGTTTCTTCTTGCTGATGTTCCTTAATGTACTCAAACGCTTCTTTTAACTCTGAATGAATAAAGGTAATTAAATCCTTATTCTTTCCTGTCCATTTACCCAAAGTTGGAACATTACCTGTAATAAGTGCCGTCCGAATCATACTTGCATACTGCTTACTTTCTTCCAGAGATAAAATGTTAGCATCCAACAAATCATCGATAAAGGGGTAAGTAAGACCATAGGAATAGCCTAATCGTATGGCTTCATCCAGTCTCCGTCTACGTTCATTAGGCGATACGTTGTCACCCATTTCTTCGATAACGTGCATGAGTACCCCGGCTATAATTTTCATCAGCTTTCTTTGTGCATTCTCAGCATCCATTCCATCTGGGATATTATCTGAAACCGTCTTTATTTTATTTAACACCCAAATCATGGCCGATTCGATGTTTTCCTTCTGAGCTTTCCTGTATAACCCAGCCATAGTAAATGGTTCATCCCTGGTAGTAGTGGAGTGTAATAATTGAGTTTTTAAATTCTCAACGGTATTTCGGATTTTCACCTGCGTATCAGCTGAGTCCAATGTTTTTCCTAAATCTCGTAAAAAAAGATAAGAAATGCTTCGATCCAAGTAATCATCTAGTTTACCTGTATATTTGAGATACTGAATATAGTTGTGGTAATCCTTTTGACTGGGTTTTTTCTTTATGCGTGAAAACATGGAGAGAAATGTTGGATGGTGAATATGCTTTTGTTTCCATGATTGAAAATCCTCCGTTAAGATAGGGACATATGCCTTTTCCTTAACTTGTTCATTAAGTAGTGTGAAATACTGAGCGGCTTTCCTCTCAGCTATGTGATAGCATTCATCGGCGGCGGTACTTCTTAACTCTGCATTCATAAGATAGATTACCTCTTTTTAACTCTTTTTTAAGTCTAATAGATATATTATACTATTCCACATTTTATTAATCTATAAGACTATACATTCCTAAAAGAAGTCGTAGGCGATTGAAAAATCTCTTCTCATTATTTTTTTGAAGTTACCCTGAAAATAATTGGGATGGAGAGTTCCATTCGCTGCGATCCACTCGCGGGATACCGCGGGGCGGTTCGTGGGCCTCCTCGTCGCTTTTGGCTCCTGCGGGGTCTCACGCTGACCGCATATCCCACAGGAGTCGAGTGGCTCTTCGCTCATTCCACACTATGGAAAGACATTTTTCATACTTAATGGTGGGAGTGAATTCAGCATGCAGTCACATTGAATATGGTCATGTTCATGTGATGAACGAAATTAACATGGAGCATTTCAAAAAGGCTTATTGGAAGAATACATATTTACAAAACAAAAACACTTAGATTTACATTATCCAAGTGTTTTTCCTATAAAAAAAGCTCCGATTTTTTTATATTCACTTTGCTGTTGCTAAACCACTTTGCTTCTTCATTACTTCTTCGCGGAATTTTTTCTGTTCCTCGGCAGACATTGCTTTATGGTGCTTCAGAAATTTTTCATATTCAGGGATAATTTCTTCTACCGGGCCATAGTCTTTTATTTCACCATACTCAAGCCAAATCGCTTTTTGACAGAATTCTTTAATTTGCCCCATTGAATGGCTAACGAAGAAAATGGTTTTACCTTTTTCTCTAAACTCAAACATTTTATTTTTGGACTTTTGTGCAAATACTTGATCTCCTACAGAAAGTGCCTCATCTATAATTAGAATATCAGGATTAACGGTAACTGAAATTGCATAACCAAGACGTGACCTCATCCCGCTAGAGTACTTTTTAACAGGTTGATCAATAAATTTACCAATATCAGCAAACTCAATGATATCAGCTTCCATCTCCTTAATTCCTCTCTTTTTAAACCCAAGCATCAAGCACTTTAATTCAATATTTTCCCTACCAGTTAATTGATTATTAAGACCAGATGAGATGGCGATAATAGATGTTTGTCCAATGGTCTCCACTGTACCAGATGTTGGAGGAATTACGCCTCCAATAATATTTGAAAGTGTAGATTTTCCTGATCCATTCACACCAACAAGTCCGATTACGTCGCCTTTTCTTGCAGTAAACGATATATCTTGAAGAGCATAAAAATCCTCCCCATATCCTCCTGGTAAAATTACATCCAATAGCTTTTCTTTTGATGATTTATGCATCTTATATTTCTTATAGACATTTTTAACGATAACCGTTTCACTCATGTGCTCACCATCCAATCATAAATAATCAACAAAACGGTTTCTAAACTTCAAATGCAAAGTTGAACCAAGTAAAAATAAAAATAACATCATTACCCAAAAATAAAGGGTATATTCTGCGTGTTCAACAAAATACCAGTTTGTCCCTAACAATGAGGCTCTATATCCTTCTACAAGATAATAAAGGGGATTCAACTTTAATAAGATTGTTAAATTCATACCATTAAGTTCTAATTTTTCAGTATGCCAAATAAGCGGAGTTAAATATAAAAGCAATCTTAAAACAGAGTGTATGATTTGTTGCACATCACGGATAATTGTAGAAATAGTTGATGTAATAAGTGCAAGAGCAAACAAAAAGATTAACGTTGACACCATGAAATAAGGTAACTGGATATAATAAATGGAAATCTTAAATTGAGTAAACTGCAAGTAAAGCATCACAACCCCTATTAGCATTAAATGCGTATAGAAATTGGCCATAATAACAAATGACGGAATCGCACTCATCGGAAAACTCATTTTAGCAATTAAATTAAGTCTTGAATAAATTGATTTTGACGACTTTGAAATGGCTGGATTAACAAAAAACCAAACAACCATCCCCGTTACCATCCATGTGAAAAAAGGAACATCTACACCGTTTTCCATCGTTATATTTCGACCACCGCGCACTCCAACTCCGAACACCAACCAATAAATTGAAAGTTGAATAATCGGGTTTAGGATTTCCCAAAGTCGGCCCAAGTAATTATTCGTATTGGCACTTTTCATCTCAAAAGCGGAGAGTCTAAGGATTAGATAAAAGGAACTAATTTGCTCCCTTATAATTGTAACCATTGACTTCATAATAAAAGATTGTCCTTCCTATAAACATAAATTCCTCTATCATTATTCATTATGACCAAAAATAAACTTTATAAAAATAAAGCCTCAAGATTTATGCATCTTATGAATAAAACACAATGCAGTTTTCCTGAAATTGATACTATAAAAAACTAGTTAGGAAATTCTAACTAGTTCAGTGGGGAGTAAAAATAAAGGCGTGGAATGAGCGGAGAGCCATTCGACTCCTGCGGGATATGCGGTCAGCGTGAGACCCCGCAGGAGCCAAAAAGCGACGAGGAGGCTCACGAACCGCCCCGCGGAAAGCGAGTGGATCGCAGCGAATACAACTCACTAACCTTGGTTATTTTCAAGGTAGACATCTATGCTAAATAAGTATTTCGCACCATGGTGTATGAAAAAATGTTTCCTCCTCAATGTGGAATGAGCGGAGAGCCACTTGACTCCTGCGGGATCCAGTGGTCTCGTGAGACCCCGCAGGAGCTGAGCCCTTGGCGACGAGGAGGCTCACGGACCACCCCGCGGTAAGCAAGTGGATCGCAGCTCATGGAACTCCACTACCTAGGTTGTTTTCAGGGTAGACATCTATGCAATTAAAATTAGCACCATGGAGTATGAAAAATTATACTTAGCTTAGTGTCTAGCTCCAGGCGCTATCGGCTCTCAGGTCTAAGTCACTCCGGCAAGAAGGTTAAAAAGCAACCTTCCAGCCGGCTTGCCTTATGCCTGTCGCCGATGAACGAGCGCCTTCCGCTTTTCTTTTTTCAGGGTAGACTTTCATGCTAAATAAGTATTTCGCACCATGGTATATGAAAAAATGTTTCCTCTCAGTGTGGAATGAGCGGAGAGCCACTTGACTCCTGCGGGATCTAGTGGTCTCGTGAGACCCCACAGGAGCTGAGCCCCTGGCGACGAGGAGGCTCACGGACCACCCCGCGGAAAGCAAGTGGATCGCAGCTCATGGAACTCCACAACCAAAGTTATTTTCAGGTTCATGCTAATTGAAAGTGAAAAACAAAAAAATGGCTAGTTCCCTAACCATTCTCTACAATCTTCAAGTCCTTTTTAATTTTCGATGTAGAAATCCCAATCGTTCTCGGCAAATAAATCACTTCACAATATTCTTTAAGGAAGTCAAACCGACCTTCCCAATCATTTCCCATCACAAATACATCAACTTCATGTTTAATAACATCTTTAACTTTTTGATCCCAGGTGTTTTCAGGAATTACCTCATCAACAAAGCTAATCGACTCTAAAATCATTTTTCTATTATCAAAGCTATGATAGGCTTGTTTATTTTTTCCATCATTAAATTCATCCGTAGAAAGGCCGACGATTAAGTAATCCCCCAACGCTTTCGCACGTTTTAATAAATTCACGTGCCCGAAATGGAGTAAATCAAAAGTACCATAAGTTAATACTTTTTTCATTCAAATGTCCTCCTTTAAAATCGAAAAAGGTTCCTTTTATCATTATAGAGGTGGATATCAAATTTATGCCATAATGTCAAAAATTGACTTATCTACACTAAAATTAGTACGAGTGGTGAAAGCGCGTTTGATATACACATGATTTATCCACTGAAAATGTTGGTTTTGTGTATAGATTTATATCACAGGTAAATACTAGGAGGTATGAAATTTTTTTATAATAGGGGAAGAATACATTGAACAGAAAAAAACGAGATAAAAATTGTTATTTGGATTTATTATATTTTCAAGATCATAACTTATACATTCAAATTGTTTGTTCAAAATTAATCAGTGATGGCCATTTGAAATTACTTTTTGTTGAACGATATACAACTAAAAAGAGAGAGTTTATCTTAACGGGCATAAATGATATTGAACATAAATATGAAGTTAGCCTACAAGAAACAGACTTACAACATTTAATGAGTGAGGGAAAAGACTGGGATGTTTATGTCACTAATGAATCTAATACGAGAATCAGATTAAGCAGCAATGATTTAGAATTAGAGCTTCTTTTCTATCTCAATGAAGGTCAAATGCTGACACCCTTCACAACAAATAATGGTAATGTATCCTTCAAATCGCAGCTACCACAATTGATTTCGAAAGTAGATCAGATAGATTTTATCAATAAAGATCGCATTGCTATCAAAGGTTATGTAGTTAATCCTTTATGGAAAGAGCAGCCTGTTGAGTTAAAAAGGACTTTAATCCTACGAACAAATGATGATGAATTTTCTTATAAAATCCCCTTAAAAATCGTCGAACTTAATAAAATTGCCAAACAATATAACCACGGGGGATATAACTTTCTTCCAATTGGCTTTGAAGCTGTCTTTTCTATCACAGATTTAGTATCAAAAGTAAAAAACGATTCAGTTACGTTAAAGGCACGAATTGAACTTAACTATTACGAAGAAAATAAAACTAAAACAACTGAGACCCCTCCGATCAAACTAAAATCTCCTAGTTTCAAGAAAAAATCTCTGGTTAAGAAGGTAGATGCTAATAAGAAGCTAATCTCTATATCCAGAACAAAAAAGGCGCGACAATTAAATATTAGCATGAATGAATATAATTTTAAAAATCACATCAAGGCTCGTGTCAAGAAGCGATTCCTCTCAATTAAAGGGCATTCTCTTGTTAAAAATATCTACAAAAAAGCTTTTCATTACATTGGTTTGATGCCGACAAAAACGAAAAAAATTGTTGTCTTTGAGAGCTTTCTTGGAAAGCAGTTTAGCGATAACCCTCGGGCCATCTATGAGTATTTAAAAGAAATTAACTATCCCTATAAATTATATTGGAGTGTTGATAAAAAATTTCTTCATAACTTTCAAGATAAAGATCTTAATATTATCCGCCGATTTTCAGTAAAGTGGCTTTTAATTATGCCACGTGCACGTTTTTGGGTAACAAACTGTAGGCTCCCTTTATGGCTACCTAAACCTAAGAACACCATATATTTTCAAACATGGCATGGCACTCCGCTTAAACGACTTGCTGCAGATATGGATGAGGTCTATATGCCCGGAACAACGGCTGAGAGTTACAAAAAAAACTTCGTCAAGGAAGCACAGAATTGGGATTATTTAATTTCTCCAAATGCTTACTCAACTGAAATTTTTCAAAGAGCCTTTCAGTTTGAAAAAGAAGTGTTAGAAACTGGTTATCCACGAAATGACTTTATCTGTAATAACGATAATATGGATACGATTAATAAATTGCGAGCAAGCTATGGAATTCCTTCGGCTAAGAAGGTCATTTTATATGCTCCAACATGGAGAGATAACCAATTTTATGCAAAAGGGAAATATCGGTTTGATATTAATTTAGATTTAGATTTATTACAGGAGAAATTGGGAAAAGATTATGTAATACTTTTTCGATTACATTATTTAATTTCAGAGAACCTTGATTTATCACCATATGAGGGCTTTGCCTATGATTTTTCAAATCACGAAGACATCCGTGAGCTTTATTTAATGGCAGATGTTTTGATGACTGATTACTCTTCGGTATTTTTCGACTACGGAAATTTAAAGCGCCCGATGATCTTTTATGTTTATGATATTGAACAATATCGCGATAATCTTCGTGGATTTTATTTTGACTTTGAACAGGAAGCGCCAGGTCCATTGGTAAAGACGACAGAGGAAGTAATTCAAACGGTTAAAGAAATGGAAGCGAATGATTTTCAGATGTCTCAAAAGTTTGATGCATTTTATGAGAAATTTTGTTATTTGGAGTGTGGGGATTCGACTCGGAAAGTGGTAGAGAAGGTATTTTTATAAGTTTACCTTGAAATTAAATTAGGTTGAAGAGTTCCACTTACTGCAATCCACTCGCTGGATACCGCGGTACCCTGAATACCGGTGGGATTTAAACAACAAACCGGCCAACACTTCGAAATCGTGGAGATCATGAACAAAAATCTGGCGAGAATAGCGGAAAATACGGCGGGTTTGAGCCTGAATACGGCGGAATCTGAAGATAATCCGGCCAATGTGGACTTCTGTCAATAAAAGAGACACAATAATGCCTTGGATTGGCGTATTTTATTTCTTCCGCGCTACGTGTTCCCACTTCGCTTGGATGCCTCCACATAAAGGAAACAATCAAAAATCTATTGTTTCCTTTATGCAGAGGTTAATTGGTCAAGAGTGGCGTCCCGTATTTGTGCCTTAAAATACGCCAATTCATACTCATTTGGCGTGGCGTAGTTCAGGGTTGAATGCATTCTCTTTCTGTTGTAGAACTCTACATAAAATTTTACAGCTTCCATCGCTTCTGCTTTAGTTTTGAATCTGAATTTGTTTAGATATTCTTTTTTCATTGATGCAAAAAATGATTCTGCACAGGCATTGTCATATGGTGTAGCCTTACGGCTCATGCTTATCTTTGCTTTTGCTTCTTTTAATACGTCAATGTAGTCTTTTGAACAATATTGTGAACCTCTATCCGAATGATGAATCCAACCTTTTTTTGGCTCTCTCAGCTTGATTGCTTCCTTTAACGCTCGTAATGGTAGAGTTCGATCCATTTTATCGCTAAGGGCATAGCTAATAACTTTCCGACCATATAAATCAAGTATAGGATTAAAATATATAAACCCTTCCATCGTAGGAATATACGTGATATCCGTAACCCATACCATATTTGGTTCCTCTGGGTAAAAGTTTCGTTTCAGATTATTATTATACGTTTGATTAGAATGGTCCGAATCAGTAGTGGCAATATACTTTTTCGGAGGGGTGGCATATAACCCTAGCTCCCTCATTCGATTGGCCACCGTTTTGGGTGATACGCTAATTTTATCCTCATCTACTAATCTTCGATGAATCCTCACACTTCCATAAGCTTCGATATTATCCAAAAAATGAAAGCGGATACGTTCATCCAGGTACCGTCTCCATTTTTCTCTATCCGTTTCTTCTCGATCTAGTCGTTTTACATATGAATAATATCCAGAGGGTGACACTTTAAGTACTTTGCACATCAACACAACAGTATGTTCATTCCGAAGTGAATGAATAAATTCAAATATCACTTCTTTTCTTGCGTGAAGATGTGCATGGCCTTTTTTAATATTTCTACCTCCTCTTTTAGCTCAAGTTTTTCTCTTTTTTCTGCTTCGTACATCTCTTTATACTCTGAAGCTGTCAATAATTGACTCTGTTCATGCTGTTCTGCTTCTTTCTTCTTTTTTCGCATCCTTGAAACCCACTTCTGCAGCGTATCATAAGGAATATCTAACTTTCGGCTTACGTCAACTATTTTATGGCCGTCCAATAAAATCTGTTTAACCACATACTCTCGAAACTCAGGGGAATAAGTCTTATTTTTCGTCATGCTTCACACGTCCTTTTTTATGTTAATTATGATTAAAACATGACGCCAACCCCTATGTCCACTTTTTATACTACATCCAAATGCTTCGAATTCGTGGAGATCATGAACAAAAATCCGGCGAGAATAGCGGAAAATACGGCGGGTTTGCCCCCGAATACGGCGGAATCTGAAGATAATCCGGCCAACGCTTCGAATTCGTGGAGATCATGAACAAAAATCCGGCGAGAATAGCGGAAAATACGGCGGGTTTGAGCCTGAATACGGCGGAATCTGAAGATAATCCGGCCAGTGCTTCGAAATCGTGGAGATTATGAACAAAAATCCGGCGAGAATAGCGGAAAATACGGCGGGTTTGAGCCCGAATACGGCGGAATCCGAGGATAAAACGGCCAGTGCTTCGAAATCGTGGAGATTATGAACAAAAATCCGGCGAGAATAGCGGAAAATACGATTAAGTCCGTATAATTGTGTAAAAAGAAAAAGGGTTCATTTTATTCACTCTTGGCTACAATGTTTTCAACGACGATAAACATTAGAAAAGAGGAATAATAATGACCCAATTACAGTTTACCCTAGATTTGGAAAATTTAAAAGAATCCGTTATAAATTCTGATATTGAAGCAGTTATCAAATCTGCGATTGTTTTGGTATTAAATAATGTCATGGAAAAAGAGAGAGATGACTATTTAAACGTAGCTGCCTATGAGCGGTCCGCTGATCGACGTGATTATCGTAATGGTTATTATGAACGTGAGTTACTCTTGAATGTTGGTAAAGTCACGCTTAAGGTACCAAGAACTCGTAATGGTGAATTTTCAACCTCAGTATTTGAGAAATACGCCCGTTGTGATCAAGCTCTAGTAATCTCTATGTTGGAGATGGTTATTAATGGTGTATCAACTCGCAAGGTCACTCAAATTGTAGAACAACTTTGTGGCGAAACTGTCTCAAAGTCATTTGTTTCGTCACTTACTCAAAAACTTGATCCAATTGTTAATGATTGGGCTAAACGACCTTTAAACACTAGATATTTCCCTTATCTTTTTGTTGATGCAATGTATATAAAAGTTCGGGAACATCATAAAATCGTCTCCAAAGCAGTTTATATTGCTACAGCGATTACGGATAAAAACAAGCGTGAAGTTTTAGGTTTAAGTGTGGATCATGTTGAAGATTTTGAGAGTTGGAGTCGCTTTATTCAACAGCTGAAATCGCGTGGGCTTCAATCCCCAAAACTTGTTATTTCAGATGCACATAAAGGGTTACAGAAGGCAATACAACGTGAATTTATAGGTACTAGCTGGCAAAGGTGTTATGTACATTTTAAACGAAATATTATTAACAAGCTGCCAAAGAAAGACTCTGCTGATATTCGTAAGATGATAAAACGAGTGTTTGAAGCAATTACGATCGAGGATATTCGTACTTTTAAAAATGAACTAATGAGTCAATATGGAGATATCCCAAAGTATGAGAAGGCTCTTCAAATTTTTGAAGAAGGTTTCGAAGATACCATTCAGTATATGAATCATCCCGAAGGTATGCGATGTTATCTGAGAAGTACCAATTCTCTTGAACGTTTAAATCAAGAAGTACGAAGAAGAGAAAGAGTCATTAGGATATTTCCGAATACACAGTCTGCTTTTCGTTTAGTAGGTGCAGTCTTAATGGAATATCAAGAGAATGCATACTCCCGGAAGAAGTCCCTATAGTATTTTTCCCGAAACTTCCAATTATGGTATTATGGCATATCCAGGAGAGGCTATCAAAGTGAAAGGCCTTTGACAGCCTCTCCTGGATATGCAAAAGAAAAACCATGGAAGCTTTCGCAAAAAAAAATGTAAGGGGAGACCTAACCCCATACCTTGAAAACAGTTGAAAACATTGTATTAGTATTTTACACAATATTATGGACTTGACTGAAAATACGGCGGGTTTGAGCCTGAATACGGCGGGTTTGAGCCTGAATACGGCGGGTTTGAGCCCGAATACGGCGGAATCTGAAGATAAACCGGCGAGGGCTTCGAAAACGTCCCTACTATTAAGCTCTCACTGTGCATTTTTTTCTCGCAAGACTCGAGGCTATCTCCACTCATTCCACACATGGGTAGATTAAAACGGTTTATCTTCCTTCATACTTTAGTTTCTCATAACAGCTAAAAAAGCGAACTGGATTGTATCCTAGTTCGCTTTTTTATGGTTATTTCACCTTTAACCCAATATTCGAATGAATGGTTGTGTAGAATTTAAACTCGCGGTTTTCATATCGGATATTGTTTTCGTTTATTTTTCTGATATTGATCTTGTTGTAGTCATTATATCTTAGAAACATGGCATAGCTGGAGGATGGTAGTTGGTTGAGGATGCTCAAATCCACTTCTAACCTTCCATGGCCATCCTGATCGACCTTAACCGGAATCGAATACTCCAAATTCACATCGTCCCGATCCCTGATAATCACATCTGTAATATTATCAACACAATCACCATATACCATGAAATCAAGATAATACTTTTGATCATCAAACCGATCTTCTTTAAAAATGGCAATCATCGGTACACGAATGTTTCGGTATTTCTCTTCAAGAAATGGAGCCACGTAGTAAGGCAAATTGTCCTTAATTAAGACATTCTTTACCTTCTCTTTTTTCTCCCAAGCAAAGAGCTTTTCAAGGTCCTTTGTTTTCCCTTCTTGATATAACTGAAAGGCCACTTTATTTAACGGGTTATGAAAATTCTCGGTGAAATCATAGCGTAATCCATTTGTCGTCTTCAATATCTCATTAAATTTATTATAATATAGCTGTTTTAGCTTCGTTTTTTGGAAATGGCCGGTATTGAATAATCTCGTAATTGAATCAAATTCATATAATCGGTTCAAGATCATTTTTTCTTTTTCCGGCTCTAAATTCTTATTAAGGATATAGTGAATTACTTTTATATTGCTATCTGTTTTTTGCATAATATTCGTCTGCTTTGTTAGTGATGTGTCATTATCATCCAGCCGGTTTAAATAATAGATAGGCGCTTTCGTTGTTGATATTTTATTACAGTTAATTAATACATCCATAAAAAATTGCTTATCCTCGGCAAACTTCATTTCTGGAAATACAATTCCATTATCTTTGACAACACTAGCCCTTATCATCCTCGCGCGCGGTCCTAAATGCTGAAAGATATGAGGAATTGAGTAGGGTGAGATATTTCTGCGCTCTTTACAGGATTCATGTTCCCCTACAATTTTGGATCCATCTGATTTAAGTTGAATCGTTTTTCCAACAACATAATCATCACCTGTTTGTTCTAGTATGTCATGAAGTTTTTCTAGACCAGTAGGTTCAAGCCAATCGTCCGCATCTAGAAAAGTGATGTATTTAGAAGTAGATAACTTTACCCCAAGATTACGTGGTTGTCCTGGTGTGCCTGTATTGCATTCTAAAAATACGGCAATAATATTTTCGTATCTCGAAGAATATTCTAATAAAATATCACGTGATGAATCAGTAGAACAATCATCAACTAAAAGATACTCAATATTCTCAAATCCGATCGTTTGATTAATAACAGAGTCTATTGTTTTTCTTAAGTATTTTTCCGCATTATATACGGGCGTCACCACAGATACCTTCGTTTTGTTCACTTTATTTTCTAACTTGTTATCAACTACATAATATCCGTCTTTGTTATAGTCATATGTTTTATCTTTAAACTTCATTGATTTAAATATCCACGCTACATTCACCATTAAAGCTTTCCCAACCTTCTACTTAAATTTGGCATTATTTCTTTTATCGACAAAAAAATGCTAATTTATTCAAATAATCAGGGAATAAAGGCTGGGGAATGACAAGGCGTAAAATTAACCAAAAAAAACCTAGTATACAAGGCCATATTCTTGTATACTAGGTTTTTTAATTTGGGCTACTTTTAAAAAATAGAGTAGTAGTACCGTCGCTCCCCAATACATATCTTTCCAAGGACGGTGTAGGGAACCTCGATGCTGTTTAGCTCCTGCTGGGTCACCCATCTTTATTAGTTTGGATAACACTAAACGAAAGTAATTCAAATTAAATAATACGAGTGGTAACGATACCTTTAATTTGATTAATTTTCTCTTCTAATAAAGGAGTAACATCTCCATTGATTTTATTTTCGATATCAATCATTGTATATGCATATTCTCCTCGGCTTCTGTTTACCATATCAGCGATGTTTAAATCGAAGCTTGAGATCGCTACTGTAATCTGTCCCACCATGTTCGGAACATTTTGGTGAAAAACTGCCACACGCCTTTTACCTGTATAAGGAAGGGCTGCGTTTGGAAAATTCACTGAGTTTCTGATGTTTCCAGTTTCTAAAAATTCCTTTATTTGGCGTGCTGCCATAATTGCACAGTTTTCCTCAGATTCTTGCGTAGAAGCACCAAGGTGGGGAATCGGCACTGCATTTTTCATCTTTAGGACATTTTCATTCGGGAAATCTGTAATATACTTACCTACAATTCCATCCTCAAGTGCTACTGCCATATCCTCTTCATTTACCAACTCTCCACGTGAGAAATTCATAATATGAACACCTGGTTTCATGATGCTAAATGTTTCTTTATTAAACATGCCCCCAGTATCCTTTGTGAATGGAACATGTACTGTGATGTAATCAGAGTTCGCAAAGAGTTGTTCTAGTGAAGCAGCACGTTGAACATTACGTGATAGATTCCAGGCGGTGTCAACTGAAATGAATGGATCAAACCCAATTACATCCATGTCTAAGTCCAGTGCATCATTTGCAACAAGTGCTCCAATTGCACCTAACCCGATTACACCTAGCGTTTTACCCTTAATTTCTTTCCCAACAAATTGCTTTTTGCCTGCTTCAACAAGCTTTGGGATTTGATCGCCTTCATTCTCTAACGTTTTTGCCCACGCAACACCTGCAAACAAGTTACGAGAGGAAGCCATTAATGTAGTTAATACAAGCTCTTTTACAGCATTGGCATTTGCTCCAGGTGTATTAAATACTACAATCCCTTGCTCTGTACATTTTTCAACCGGAATATTGTTGACACCCGCTCCAGCACGGGCAATCGCCTTTAAATTAGGATTGAAATCCAATGAATGCATGTTAAAGCTACGCACAACAATCGCATCCGGATTCTCACTTTGATCATCAAGGATATAGTTTTCCTTGAATACATTTAATCCTTTTTCTGAAATATGATTTAATGTTTTAATCGTTTGTAATGTCTCTAGAGTTTTTGTGCTCATGAAAGTATTCCCCTTTTTCTGGTCTTTTGATAAGTCACTAAGCAGAAGTTATTTTCAACAAAATAGCATCATGGATATTTTATAAGTAGGACATCTATCCCCTCCAGATATACAGAAAGAGGTAAGGGAACCATAATCCCCTTACCTCTGCCCAGGCGAACGGCTAACGACACTATGTGCTCCCTTACGGTTATCCGTCTTCGCCAGTCACACACAGCCTTTTGATTTGTTTCATTTTATCAAATTTTCTGTAAACATACAACACCAATTTGATATATTTATCGGTTGTTTCTCACTTTAAGGAAAGCTTGAATAATTTATCATCACCTTCTCGAGGAGTCCCTCTTCCATCCCGATTATTCGTAATCGTATATAAAGTATCATTTTCTATGAATACATCACGTAATCTTCCTAAGTTTTCAAATGCAAGATCTACTTTCATCGTATCCAAGTTCACAACCCGAATACTTTCACCTCTTAAGGTGGCTACAAACATTTTTCTATCTTGTATTGCTATTCCCGATGGCGCCCATGTGTCTGTTCCAGTTTGGTATAGTGGAGAAATCATTTCTGCACCTTGCTCCTCACCTTCAATCAGTGGCCAGCCATAATTTTTTCCAGGCTCAATTAAATTAATTTCATCGTGTGCTGACTGACCATGCTCTGAGCTATATAGCTTTCCATCATGATCCCATGCTAAGCCTTGAGGATTACGATGACCATACGAATATATATAAGAATCAGGATAAGGATTGTCCTCTGGCACAGAGCCATCTAACTCCATACGCAATATTTTCCCAGCTAGATTATCCAGATTTTGAGCATATTCAGGATTTCCTGCATCACCAGTTGTTGCATATAATTTCCCATCTATTCCAATTTTGATACGTCCACCATTATGAATTCTCCCTCCAGGAATTCCTTCCAGGATCACCTCTTGTTCCTGCCATGAATTCTGAGTGAACTTGAGAAGAATGATTCGGTTGTATACTTGTCCATTAGCTTCATATGTGTGGTAGCCATAAGCTTCCCCCGAACTCTCAAAATCAGGTGCGAGAATAAAACCTAAAAATCCTCCCTCGCTTTCATGCAAGATTTGCTTTGTAACCTCTACATTCTGGATTTCCTTTGAACCGTCAGCTTCATTAACTTTAATGATCTTTCCAGCTCGTTGACTCAAATAGAAAGAGTCACCTTGTTTTGTAATATTCCAGGGAATGTCTAATTCTGCAGTAACAATCTCAGCTTGTCTAGCAAAAGCTTCATTCACTTCGTCCTCATTAGTTGGCTCATCTTCAAATGAACAGCCAGAGATAAATAGAACAAATATAAGTGCTAAAATAATTCTCAATGATAACACCTCTCCTCAATTTATAATTCTACATGAAGTATATCCATTTTTTTATATGAATAAAATGATATTAAAGCAACGAAACTGTTCTCAAGATTGCATTGACCAAACACTTGATGGCCTATCTGTAAAAGCTTTCTTTTTAAATGGCAGTGACCTATCATGTTAGGTTCACAGTGGTTGAATTTAGTCGGAAAAATTCCCCTTAAATCTGGAAATATCAATATTCCCCTAAAAATAACGGTAGATTTTCCACTTATATGAACCTAACCTTTAGATTTAGTCATATTTTAGAGAAGTTAACCGGAATACCTCCGCTTATATCTGCTTCTTAAGCCCCTACTAGATACAATAGCCGGAATTTTTCCGCCTATGAGTTCCTATACCTACGTGAATTAATTATATTTTGCTTATCTAATAAAAAACGGACGGAGTTTTCTCCTTAAGAGAAACTTCGTCCCTAATTGCATGTGTGTTTCTTAACCTTATGCTGATTCAGTAGTTTCAGATTTTATATGCTTAACAAGAGCCTTCTTTTCCCACTTCCTACTTTTCCATCTAGACCATAATATCACTCCACGAACCCACTCATCTGCTATAAAAGCTAGCCATATTCCAATTAAGCCCCAACCAAAATGAATTCCTAAGAGGTAGTAAAGAGGAACACTAAGACCCCAGATAACCGCAACGGACACAATCATCATAAACCGGGCATCACCAGCTGCTTGGAGGGTAGCACCATAAACAAGATTTAAACATCTGCCCGGCTCTAATAAAAACCCCATTATTAATAAAATAGCACCCATTTGAATAATCTCTGGGTCATTTGTAAATAAACCAAGGAGAGGTTCTCTTACTAAAACAATAATTGCCGTCATAACGATTGCCATAACTATGCTCCAGCGAACGTTACGCACCCCTTGTCTATAAGCCTCCTCCATTTTACCTGCTCCAATCAAATGGCCAACAATGATTTGCGATCCTCTTCCAAGTGATACTCCTAACACCATTACAAAAAAGAGAATATTTAAAGTATAGATTCTGGTTGTAAGCATCTGCGTCCCCAGTAAGGTTATAAACGCTGTTGTAACAATTTGACTACTAGAATAAGAGATAATTGTCATTGAAGATGGTATACCTATACCAAGTACCTTTTTTAGACGTTCTTTCTGAATATCAACAAAATCATTCCAGGTCAATTTTAGATTTACACGGTAATAAAGAACCCAGGCAAAAGCAATGAGGGCTAAAAACTGACTAAAAGCAGTAGATATAGCTACACCTGTAACCCCTAATTGAGGGAAACCCAATGCACCATAAATAAAAAGATAATTTCCAATAATGTTTATAATATTCATCCCACCACTTACAAACATCGTTTCCTTTGTAAATCCATGTGTTTGTATGATTACTGACATTGTTATGCTCATCGCTTGAAAAACAAGTGCTCCTCCGACAATCAATAGAAATATCCTTGCCTGTTCTAATAGTTGTGGCTCTAATTGAAATAATCCTAATAACTGCCTGCTAAAAATCATCAGGGTGGTTGCTACGAAAAGTCCAAAAATAAAATTTATTAAAATACCATTTCCTGTGTATTTTTTAATCTCATCAAACTTTTTGGCACCTAGATATTGGGCTATTACAACTGAGGTCCCTGTGGCAACAAATTGAAAGAGAAAAAACATAAACATAATCAACTGATTGGCCACTCCCACTGATGCGACGGCCTCATCAGACACTTTACTTAACATAAAGACATCAGCAGTTCTTAAGGAAAAATGCAAAAGTGATTCAATAAAAATCGGCCATGTAACCGCAATAATAGACATCTTTCTTAGATTAGGAGAATTAGACATAAAAAATCCCTTTCAGACTATAGTTTTGTAATAAAAGAAAGAGAGACCTCAGGAAGACCCTCTCTTTTAATCATTTATTTTCAAATAAGGATAATTAATATATAAATTAACTAATTAATAAAAATAAATACCTTATCTTATATTACTAAACTAAAACTCATAAAGAAAGTCAAAAAATATGTAATTGTTGGGAAACTTGGTTTAAAGGATAAACTCCAGCAACTAACTTTCAGCTTGTCTGATAATTGAATAAGAGGCCCCTCTCATTACGCTGTTCTACAAAAGAAACCACAAAAGCTACCCCAAAAAGGTAGCTTCAGCTTCAATATTAAGTCCCACAAAACGTTTGATATGGTATGTTCGTTGATTCAGGCAATTTACAATATTCTTCTTGAATATTATCATGGTCGAAGGGATTTGAAAGAACTTGAACCAAGCGCTCTAATACAGTATAGTCCCCTTTACCTGCAGCTTCTAAGGCTTCCTCCACCCGATGATTTCGAGGAATCACTGCTGGATTACTGTCTTTCATCAACTGTTGTGAATCATCATTTGATTGATTCTGTCTTTTACGTCTTGCTTTCCACTTGTCTGACCACTCACTAAATTCCGTACTGTTAAATAGAGCGTGCTCACCATATTCTTCATAAGTCAACGACCTGAAGGTATTCGTAAAGTCTCCTCGGTGCTTCTGCATCATATTAAGCAAGTCTTCAACGAGGGATTTATCCTCTTCCTCCGCGTTGAAGATTCCAAGCTTTGCTCTCATTCCTTCAATCCAATTGCGTTGATATTGATTGATATAATTTGTGATCTCATCCTGAGCCATCTTGACAGCTTCGTCCTGATTATCATGTATTAAAGGTAATAAAGTTTCCGCAAATCGTGCCAAATTCCATCCACCAATGTTCGGCTGATTACCATATGCATAACGGCCCTGTCGATCAATTGAACTAAATACAGTTGACGGGTCATACTCATTCATAAATGCACAAGGACCATAATCGATTGTTTCACCGCTGATTGTCATATTGTCAGTGTTCATCACCCCATGGATAAAGCCAACTAACTGCCATTGTGAAATTAACTTAGCTTGTCGCATGGCCACTTCCTTAAGCAATAATAGATACGGTTTTTCAACACCTTCTATATGTGGATAATGGCGCTTTATTGTATAGTCGGCTAAAGCTTTAAGTTCCTCTTTTTCGGTATATCTTGCAGCATATTCAAATGTACCAACCCGCAAATGACTGGCGGCAACCCTTGTGAGAATTGCACCCGGTAATGCTGTTTCACGTTGGATTAACTCACCTGTCGATACAACAGCTAAGCTACGGGTAGTTGGTATGCGAAGTGCATGCATTGCTTCACTGATTATATATTCTCTAAGCATCGGTCCTAGAGCAGCTCGACCGTCGCCACCACGTGAATATGGAGTTCTTCCAGACCCTTTAAGCTGAATATCAAAACGTTCATCATTAGGTGCGAGTTGCTCACCTAACAAAACAGCTCGACCATCACCAAGCATATTAGGATGACCGAATTGATGCCCTGCGTATGCTTGAGCGAGAGGCGAGGCACCTTTTGGAATATCGTTTCCTGCAAATACTGATACCATATCTTCGCTCTTCAGTGACTCTGGATTTAATCCTAAAGATGTAGCTAACGATTCATTGAGCTTGATTAACTTCGGTGATTGTACAGGAGTCGGATTTGTTCTCGTATAAAACGTTTCTGGTAGACGGGTATAACTATAATCTAAGTTCCATCCTGTTTCTTTTAGCATAAGATCTCCCCTTTATATTATCTGAAAGAGCAACTTATTGATTTATAAAATTAAATCACAACCCAGTAAAGAGCTCTTGATTATGTACATTAGCCTTCTTAATTTCTTCTTGTTCACAATTATTATTCCTATTACAACATACTTAACCTATACAAAGGAAGAGGAGAAGCTCATCTTTGTGAATTCTCCAATAGTATCAGATGCCACATCTTTCTTTTAGCATAAATGTAATAACCTATTTGAATGAAGAAGTAAATTCCAGAAATGACTGCAAAGTTTATGAGTAAGTCGGGATTTACCATTATTCCTCCAACATCGGTTATATATAGGTACGCTAAGATCGTTCCAATAATCGTCGGGACAAAAAATAGAACCTTTAGCTCACTCGCGATCATCTTTTTAATTTCCTCACCCGTAATTCCAATTTTATAAAGCTTTTTATCCTTTGCCCTTTCTTTGTCAATATCAGAAAACAAATTCAAATATAACAAGATAAACGTTCCAAAGAAAAAGACAATACTTAAAAAAGTAATAACAAAGAATAACAACCCACTAGAATTCCTATGGAAATGATATTCTTTTACCTTTGAAGCAACCTGTAAGAAATGCTCCTCTGAGGAATTTTTAATGAATACTCCAGGAATAGCTGTGGTAGATTGATTGTAGATTTTAAGCAGGATGTTTCCTTCCAATTTGTCACATTTAATAATTGAACCCTTGCTTCTACACCTTCTAGATTTCCCTTGATTCGATCGTATTGAGTATTACTTAATACGATAAATTCATGCAGATTACTAAGGTTGTTAATCTCTTTTTGAGCAAATGATTCCTTCATTGTATAAGTTACCATTTCACCACCAATCGGAAATGTGAGTTCTTCAACATAATCATTATGCGCATATTCAGGCTGGGTATTTAAATAATAAAGAAATTCTTGATCCTTTAATTGCATGTGACTTGATGTTAACTCATTAAATTCCTCAAGAGACATAAAGGTATAAATCGTTTGCCAATCTCCATAGGTATGTTTTTGAGCATAATAAAATAAAGGAATTTCTCGATGTTCTTTTAAAGGATTGGTTTTATGATTAACAACTGAGTATAGCTCATCCTTCGAAATGAGATTTTTTGAATTTGTTTGGACAAAGGCGATATCATAAGGATGATTTGAAACGGCCTGATGTTCAGCATCATTATACATATATAACATCAAGCTACTATAAAATATAGTGATCATAATCATGACGGTAATAAGCATTAATAATGATGTTAATTGTTTAAACTTATAATCTAGGTTTGTTAGAACGATTAATGTGCGATAATAAAACCGCTTTTTCTTTTTAGCAAGCTCGATAAATAAACTAGTAAATGATGGGGACAGTAGATACTTTCCGAAAACTTCGACATAAGAAATAGCCATCATAATATGGCAAATTTATATCAAGTAAAACAAGATCAGGCTGTGATTCACAAACTCATCTATAATATTAGTAAAATCAGTTGGCTGCATAACTTTATAACCATAACGATCTAAATTCTCTTGAATGAGCTCACTTAACTGTAAATCATCCTCAATAAGCATGATTTTGTACATACTATAATCTCCTTTATACTGGAAATCCTTCACATTTCATCATAACACCTTAATTATCGTCTTTTCACTTTTTTATTACAGCTTTACGGAAGAACTGGAACATACCAATCTAAAAGGTTATAAAAACTGCAAATAAAAAAATCGGTACCCTAATGGTAACCGAGTTTTTTGGATTTTAAATCTCCCATTCGCTTTCTGTAAGCGGCGGTATTTAATGTATTGATGTATTGTAGTTTTTATAATACGTCCTCAAGCTTAGGTAATGCCTTGATTGCTCCAACCTTTGTACACACATTAGCACCCACTCGATTACTGAATTCAATCATTTCTTTTAACTGTTTTGGATCCTGTAACGCGTGTATTGGATCGTTTAGCTTTGCTAACTGATATAATGTTGCACCAACAAATGCATCACCAGCACCAGTTGAATCTATTGAATTTACCTTAATACTAGGAATAATTTCTTCATACTGACCATTTGAAATAAGCGTTCCATCTTTGCCTAATGTAACAGCTACAACCTTCGCTCCAAGTTGGTGAAAGAATGTAGTGGCTTGTTTTCGATCTTTTACTCCTGAGATGATTTCGAGTTCTTCATCGCTAACCTTTACAAAGTCAGAAAGTCCGATGCATTCCCTTGAAAGCTGAATAAACGCTTCCACATTTCCTTCCCAAAGGTTCAAACGATAATTAGGATCAAACGAAATAAACTGACCTTGCTGTTGGGCTTTGTTCATCATTTTAATATAGGTGGACTGAAACGGATCTTCAAGCAAGGCCGTTGCAGACCCAAAATGAAGAATCTTACCTTCATTTAACTTATCTTGGTTGATTTCTGCTTCAGTTATAAATCCATCTGCTCCTCGATTAAAGACAAAATCCCTTTCTCCATTAGCTTTTAATGAGACAAATGCTAATGTTGTTGGGTGAGAAGGATCGAACATCAGCATGGAGGTATCTACATTTTCATCTTCTAGCGTTTTCTTTAAAAAATGTCCAAACGGATCATTCCCAACCTTGCCACAAAAAACGGCATGCCCACCAAATTTGGAGATTGCTGCACAAACATTTGCAGGCGCTCCCCCAGCTTGTTTTTGAAAGTTCTGTCCATCCACTAGACTAACATCAACGTCTACACAGAAAAAATCGATTAATAGTTCACCAATACAAACAACTGTATGATTCATTGTACGAGAAACACCTCTTCTTTATAATCTAACAAATCTTTTTTAATCGCCATTTATAGAGTTCTAGCTTAACATCGGAACCTCCGACTGTAATTTCATTATGTGTTGGATAAAACCTTGATGAAAAACATTCTTCACCTTTATTCAAAAAGACTTCAACTGAGGATGTATCAATAAAAATTCTGATCGCTTTTAATTCACGGAGTTTGCACTGCCTTCTTTCAATTTCCCCATCCACATAGCTCTTTCTTTCAAGGGTAAAAACACCTTCATCTGCTGAAAACACTAATTTCGCAGCGTCTCCGATTGCCATATAAAAGAACCCTTTTTTAATCATAATGTCTTCCAATATTAACTCTATGGAATTACCCTTCATATTTTCTAATTGGATTTCCTCATTTTGAATCATTAATGTATGTTGAATAGCTTCTCCTTCTCGTAGTGTTTCTATCTCTTTTACAGGAAATTGCTGTACTTTCCCGTCAACTAGTTTTAATTCACGTGGGATGGTCATATTGTGTAACCACTTATACTGAATGGTAGGATGCTGTTGTTCATTTTGTTCAGGCACACTCATCCATGCCATCAATATTCTTCTTCCTTCCTGATCCAACGTGGTCTGTGGGGCATAAAAGTCAAAACCTCGATCTAGCTCCTCAAATTCACCATGTTGATAATCACCTGTCATGGGATCAAACTGACCGCAAACATACCCTGCTTGGTAGACATTATGATATTTCATCCCCTCTGGTGTCAACCCTTGTGGCGAGAAAATGAGAATACTTTTTCCGCCTAATTCAAACATGTCAGGACACTCAAACATATACCCAAACTCACCTAATTGTCCGTTTCCACCACCGGTTAAGATTCCTACATGGTCCCAATCTGTTAAATTTTTCGAGGTAAATAGCGCTACCGCTCCTTTAAGATCATTTGTCTGTGCTCCGATCACCATAAAAAACTGTCCATCCTGTTCCCACACCTTAGGGTCTCTAAAATGTGGTGTATAACCTTCAGGCACTTCAATGACAGGCCCCTTTTTATCAAAGTGAATGCCATCATGTGAGACAGCTAAACATTGGTAAGAATCTCTTTTCCCAGTGTCATCTTTCACATTTCCTGTATAAAAGACGTACATTTTCCCGTCATGTTCAATTGCGCTCCCTGAATAACAGCCATTTTTTTCAAACCACTCAGACGGGGTTAAGGCAACTTCTTCATGTTTCCAATGAACTAAATCCTTTGAGGTATAATGCCCCCAGAACTTCGCGCCATGATCTGTCTTAAATGGCATCCATTGATAAAATAAATGATAAGAATCTTTCCATTGAATAAACCCATTTGGATCATTTAAAAGACCTACCGGTGGCATGATATGGTAATTAAGTCGGTAGGGATCCTGGTTAACAGTTTCTTTATACTTGGCTACTTCAGCCATTACATCTTGTCTTAATGTTGTATCACTAACCATTATTCTTCACCCTTTTTTAGAAATCATTTATTGATATTAAAGAATTGCATTCTTTCCTCCTAAACTAAAAACAGAATCTGAAAAAACACCGTATTTCACTTTAAAAGAGGTCAATTAGAGTCGTATTTATAATAAAAGGGGGCCCCATGAATAAATAACACTCCATGAGACACCCCCTTACTAAACAATTATTTTGCTTCTTCCTTCCATCCTAGTAAAAGAGTGGCAACAAAAGCACCTACTACCGCTATCAAAAACCCAATACCATAATTTATTGGATCCTGTGCGATCGCAAACATCGGAATCCCTGTTAAGCCAATTCCATTAGCCATTACTTGAGTGAACACAACATAAGCTCCTCCTAATCCTCCTCCAATTGCTGCAGCAATAAATGGACGACGGTACTTTAAGTTGACACCAAATATAGCTGGTTCAGTAATTCCAAGGAAGGCAGAAACTGCTGCTGGAATGGCAATTTCTTTTGTTTTCTTGTTTTTTGTTCGGAAAAAGACAGCAAGAGTCGCTCCACCTTGTGCAACGTTTGCCATAGCCCAAATCGGTAGCAAGTAGTTTCCACCAATTTTCGCCAACAACTCTGCTTCAATTGCATGGAAACTATGATGAACACCTGTTAACACGATTGTTGAGTAGAGTCCACCAAAAATTAAACCTGCGATTGGACCTGCAGTTCCATAGATCACGTCTAATGTCCAAGTAATACCATTTCCAAGTACACGCCCTAATGGACCAACAACTAATAAAGCAATAAATCCTGTAAGAATTACCGTTAAGAAAGGTGTTAAAAGTAAGTCAACGACATTCGGAATAATCTTACGTAAGCCTTTTTCAAGCTTTGACATAATATAAACTGTTAATAAGACAGGGATAACTGTTCCTTGATATCCGAGCATCTCAACTCCAACACCAAAAAAGTCTAGAGTCTCAGGCGCTGCGTTCGAAAGACCCCATGGATTCAGCAAAGCCGGATGGGTCATTATTCCACCAATAACAGCACCTAAATATCCATTCGCGCCAAATTCTTTGGCTGCACTAAATCCTAATAAAATTGGTAAAATGATAAATGCTGCAGATGAGAACATATCTAGCATTACATATAAGGCACTTTGAGGATCTACCCAATTGTACGTTTTCATCATTCCAAGTAATCCCATTAACATACCAGCAGCAACAATAGCCGGGATAATCGGAACAAAGATATTTGAGAGTGTTCGAGCAAATCGAGCAAATGGATTCATCTTATTCTTTGCAGCGTCACTATGTGACATGCTTTTTGGTTCGTTATCTTCTGAATTTGCACCTACAAGCGGACCGAAAGTTTCAAACACTTTATTTACAGATCCTGTACCAAAGATTATTTGAAACTGCCCTGAGCTTGAGAATGCGCCCTTTACCCCATCCAATTCCTCAATAGCTTCTTTATCAATTTGAGTTTCGTCATCAATGACTAAACGAAGGCGGGTCGCGCAATGCGTCGCACTAATGACATTATTTTTTCCACCTAAAAGAGGGACAAGTTGTTCTGCTACTTCACGATGATTCATTTTCATTTCCTCCTAAACATGTTTTTAAACACAAAAAAGACCTAAAAGATATAAGGAAGTAAACATAAGTAGTCCGAAGAAACGATACCTATGTCGCCTTATAAATTTTAGGTCTTGCCTGCATGATCAGTCACAATCCTACAATATGAAATTCAACTTATCCCCATGATACTGCAAGAAAACGTTTGCGTCAACAAGAATACTTTTACCTAATTATTCATTATTTATCAATCTCTGGATATGCAAAGCAATGTAAGCAACCTCTGAATCAGGAAGCTTCACACTATATTCTTTCTCCAAGGAATTTGTTGCTAACTCAGAACATTCGAATGCTTTTGGATACTTTGTTTTGATCACTTCCACCATACTATCATCAATCGGATCTGAATGTCCTTCTTCCTCCATTCGTTTTAACGCAAACCGTAAATGTGTAATAATCCTTTGGTAATTAATACTAGACTCCTCAATTTCAATATCCAAATAAGCTTCAATTTTCCTCACAAAATCATGAAGAATTGTTGCTTGCTTTAAGGATTCACTCATTGCTGGCGAATCAAGCTTTGCCGTATGAATATGAAGAGCGATATGAGCAACTTCATCGATTGGAATATCAATATTTAACTCTTTCTTGATTTCTTCCTTTGCCCAAATGCCAATTTCAAACTCTTTTTGATAGAGCAATTTAATTTCATTTACTAATTTATTGTGAATAGTTAACCCCTGCTCGATTCTTTGTAAAGCAAAGGACAAATGATCTGTTAAAGCTATATGAATATGGTCATGTAAAGGAGCTTGTAAATAACCTTCCGCATAACTAATAATTCTTTCAGCTAGCTCTATATGTTGTTCAGGCAACGCCATTAGTAGCTGCTGGAATTTTTCTGAAGATTGATCATGTAAAATAAAGATTTTTTCAATTTTATCTTTAGGTATGATATCATTTCTTTTCTTTTGAAAGGCGATTCCAGGACCCATGACAATTTTCTCTTGGTATCCATCAATTGCCACCACAGCATTGTTATTTAAAATTTTAAAGATACGCATAACTACTATCCTCCGATTATGAGAAAAGCTCTGTGACGCCCGCTTTTCAGCAACAGGCATAAGACGAGACACTTCCGAAGTGTTTGCTTATGACCCCGAAATGGCGCATGGAGCTAGACACTAAAACTAGGTTTAAATCTTTAACTTTTTAAAGCAAAGGAATCGGTTATTCTTCCCCTATTAGGGCTTTACCCCAATGAAAATCCCTAAGTATTTATATATTCTACCATCTTTTTCTGCTAATACAATGATGTACAATTTCCTTAGAAAAGCGCTCGGCCCCTTCGACCAGCGAAGGACTTAAGATATGCAGTAAACTCGGTTTTTCCCTTGTTTAAGATAAACCTGGCAAAACTCGTTCCTTTTTTGTTATCAGACCATTTGTAATCTATGCCATGTACATCTTTATAATACAAACGGTACATTCCCTCCAAAGTTCTTATACGAAAACATAGTTGGAGTGATAGGATCCTACAACCAAAGGTATGTAAACCAGCTATTTCTCTAGGAGGTAACTTTGCTATTTTTTTAATTGGCTGTGTCCTATTATGTTGATTTCACTTTGGTAGAATTTAAACGGAAAAATTCCACTTAATTCGGGAAATATTAACATTTCCTCAAAAATAACGGGAGTTTTTCCACCTATATGAACCTAATCTTTAGTATTAGTCATATGTTAGTGAAGTTAACAGGAATTTCTCCCCTTATATCTGCTTTTAAGCCCCCACTAGATACATTAACGGGAATTTCTCCGCCTACGATGACAAAGATGTATAACAAATTTTGTACTTTCCTATCTTATAAAAAATTAAAAGAATGGCTTTCTCACTCCGGTCTCGAAGCAATAAACCATTCCTAACGCTTTAGTTATTCTTTTAAAAACCTCTTCTTCACCGGTTCGTACTCAAATAATTTACCTTCGTATATTTGATGAAATCTTTGATTGCTACGGAAATCATCAGGAGTCACAAGCGCCGGAAGTTTGTCCCATAGTCGAATTCCTGACCGATGCAATATTTCGGCAACGAATTGTGAGCAGAAATACGAATTGCTAAATTCAACGGGTTCATTTAATGAAACGCCTACTACACCTAATAGGTTATATAAAAATTTACGTTGATTCTTCTTGAAAACATTTAATACACGTTTCATTTTTTCTACATCTCTATCGGTTACTTCTAATTTATAAATGACACATGTTGTTTCTGGGTATTTACTATATGTCCCCTCAAAAATATCCTCCTTCACAAAGCCACCGTTGATGGGATTGCTGGGATTTTTCCGGCCAAAACTGTATAACTCTTGTAAGTCTGGGTCGAAGGATATGGAGGCATGATTATAAGGAGCCTTTGTATATTTCTTAATCGATTTTGTAAACAAGGTTCCTGTATCAGTAAGCATGATATATACACTTTGGTTCAACACCATCTGTATTCCCTCTTTTAAAAATGACATTTTTATCCTATATTTATTATACATGACTACTTCTCTAAAAATATAGATTAAAAAGGTGGTAAAAGATTGAATAGTGCACTTTGGACACAGCTTGTAATTTTTCTCGGTTTACTTGTTGTCAGTATTTTATTTAGTATCATAAAAAAAAGCCAGCCTAATAAAGACTTTTCTTCACTATCATTACGTGTAAAGACATGGTGGGGAATGTTTGTGATTTTTGTTTTTGCGACGCTTTTTAATCCTCTCGTTTCATTAATATCTTTAATGGTGCTTTGTTTTTTTGCTCTTAAAGAGTATTTTTCTATGATGAAAACGAGAAAAGTTGATCGAAGGGCATTTTTGTGGGCGTACCTATCAATCCCTGTCCAATTTTACTGGATTTACATCGAATGGTATGGAATGTTTATTGTCTTTATTCCGATTTATGTTTTTTTATTCTTACCATTACCACGTATTCTTGGGAGAAAAGGGACAGTTGGATTTTTAAGATCCGTAAGCTCCACTCAATGGGGATTAATGCTCATGGTCTTTGGTTTAAGCCATCTAGCATTCTTCCAATTCGCCTCACCAGAATATGGTGCAAATCTCGTATTGTTCTTAGTTTTACTCACACAGCTAAATGATGTTATTCACTTTTTAATTTCTCTTTATTTTGGAAAGAGAAAAGTAGTTCCAACCGCGAATCCCAATATCTCGTGGGAGGGATTCGTGGGTGCAACCATTGTTACAACCACAGTTGCGTACTTTATATATCCCTACTTAACACCATTTGATGTCACTTTTGGAGTAATTTCAGGCTTACTAATAGCCTTTGGCGGATTCTTTGGAGCACTTACGATATCTGTCTTAAAACGTGATTTACTAATCGGGGATGATGAAAAAGCGACAACACTCAAAGAAAGCTACCTTAGTCGTGTAGATAGCCTAACCTACACGGCACCAATCTTTTTTCACGTCATCCGCTACTTCTATGACTTTATGTGAGGAAGCAGGGGGACGGTTCTCATGCTTCCTTTAAATAGCATTTTGATGAACCTTCCCCTATCTTTTTTCTTGCTGCCCTATTGGTTAACATAATAGTGTAAGTTACCATAACCAAAGTAAAGTGGTATAGACCACTATACCATAATTTGCTATACTCAAAAAAAAGGGTTATTGGAGGAATGAATTCATGGCCGGGCACGAACCTTTTATCTTAAAAAACATTACCGTATTTGCTGAAAATCAAACATATAAAGAGGGCTTTATTAAAGTGGCAGATGGGAAGATTTCAAAAGTAGGATCAATCTCTGAGCTTACTAACGATGATGAATTAAACGCAGAAGTATTCATAGGATCTGAAAATCAATTTCTCATCCCTGGGATGATTGATCTGCATATCCACGGGGCTGCTGGTGCAGATACAATGGATGCTAACACGCAAGCACTCGAAACAATGGCAAAATCCTTGCCAAAAGAAGGAACCACTAGTTTCTTAGCTACTACGATAACACAATCTCAACCAGCCATCGAAAGTGCATTGGCGAATGCAGGACAATTCATAACCGGTGAGCAGAAAAGCGGTCAAGCAGAAGTGCTCGGTGTCCATCTCGAAGGTCCATTTATCTCACCCAAAAGGGCTGGTGCACAACCTTTAGAACATATCACAGATCCTGATGTAACCATATTTAAGAAATGGCAAAAGTTAGCTATGGGAACCATCAAGCTTGTCACTACGGCTCCAGAACAGAGCAATGGGCTTAATTTTGTTCAGCTATTAAAAGAAAACGGTATAGTTGCTTCCATTGGTCACTCTGATGCAACCTATGAAATTGTGAATAAAGCAATCAGTGCTGGTGCCTCTCACATAACCCATCTTTATAATGGAATGAGGGGATTACATCATCGAGAACCTGGGGTCGCCGGTGCAGCATTATTAAAAGATGAGCTTTGTGTTGAGATTATCAGTGATGGAATCCATATACGTCCAGAAATGATTCTTCTTACATATAAACAAAAACCAAAAGATAAAATCATTTTGATAACGGACAGTATTCGTGCAAAAGGATTAAAACCAGGAACCTATGATTTGGGAGGACAAAGTGTTGTAGTCTCTCACGATCGGGCTATCCTACAAGACGGGACACTTGCAGGAAGTATTTTAAAAATGAATGATGCTTTAAAGAACTTTCAAAGTTACACCCAATGTACGATTGAAGAACTTATCCAATTCTCGTCGGCGAACCCTGCAAAACAGTTGGGGATTTTTGAGCGTAAGGGCAGTATTGCCGTTGGGAAAGATGCGGACCTTGTCTTACTAAACGAAGACTTCGAAGTAGTGATGACGTTTTGTCGAGGACAACTAGCATTCAAAAACTAGTTAACATTTGCAATAAAAAAGGAGCTTATACATGATTGACAAATCCTCCCCGATTCCTATTTATTATCAAATTGAAGAGCAGATAAAAGCCCTCATCGAATCTGGCAAGCTTAAATCTGGTGATTGTTTACCTTCGGAAAGGGAGTATGCAGAAAAATTCAAAGTGAGTCGGATGACCGTAAGGCAAGCCATTAATAACCTAGTAAATGATGGATTTTTATATAGAGAAAAAGGGAAAGGCACTTTTGTAGCCCAGAAAAAATTCGAACAAGTCCTACATGGTTTAACTAGTTTTACAGAGGATATGAAGGCTAGAGGCTTGACCCCTGGCAACCGAATATTTAGCTTTGAACTACTCTTTGCAAATGAACTGATCGCAAAACAACTCGATATGACTGTTCGTGATCCAGTTTATCAAATTGAACGAATCCGTTTAGCAGATAACGAGCCTATTGCGCTCGAAACGTCCTTTATATCTGCCAATCTCATAAAAGACCTCACTAAAGAGGCTATGCACCAATCCTTATACAACTATATCGAAGAAGAATTAAATCTTAGAATTGATTACTCAACTCAAGAGATTGAAGCTGCTCCTGCGGGAGATAAGGAAGCTGAGGCTTTGGGCATTAAGAAAGGCACACCTATTCTTAAAATCCTCCGAAAAAGCTACCTAGAAGACGGGAAACCCTTTGAGATGGTTAAATCCGCCTACCTTGCTGATCGTTATAAATTCATCGCAACCATGAAACGTTCAACTAAGTGATCATTATAGAATCAAGGGGCCTTGTGCAACTTAAGATACACAAGGCCCCTACTTATATTTAGTTCACCTTATTTTCATACAAGCCTTCGCTCTTGCAAACTAATTTAAGCGCAGCTTCATCGACGACAAAGTGAAGTTCTTCAAACATTCAGAAATGATGACTAATCCCCAGTAGTAGTTGTAGACATTTTCATCCACACCCTTAAAATTAAAATCCTAATTGATTGTAATTGGTAATTGGCCTTTTATCTCTTCTAACCCATAAATCGCTTTTGCTGCCATCCGTAATGCAGGAGTTGTAAACTCATATGTAGCGATATATACATCAATTTGTTTTGGTAGATAGGATAAATCATATGGACTTCTCATCGCAATTACGACAATATTTTTCCCTAAGCTGACTAATTCTTTAATAAAACGAATGTGATCCTTTGAATTTGAAGCAGTTAGGGTTCCAATAATAATTGTCTCATATTGCTTCGCTTTTTCAATCATAGATTTGTTCATCTCTTCTGAAAACTGATTTGGGACCAATTCAATATCGGCAGTGGGATGAACTTCTTGAATAACTGCCCCTAAAGCATTGCTGGAATATCGTTTGTCTTCCACTTCCGTTAAATAGGAGTTATTCGTATAGATAACGAGTACTTTATGATTAACATGAGTCGATAATGGAAGAACATTATTATTATTCACCAATGTAATACCATGTCTAAAGGCGTCTTCAGCCTTTACCCGGTGTTCTTCACACCCAACAACGTCTGGAACTGTTACATGATCTACACTTTCAACAATCTCATTCCAAGATAAATAGCGACTTTTCAATTGTCGAACACGGTCCAATGCCGCATCTATTTGTTCGACTGATAATTCATTGTTTTCAACCGCAGTCGCAATCGCTTCAATTGCATCTTTTTGAAGAGAAGGGAGATGAGAAATCATGACAAGATCAATACCTGCTTTAATCGCTTCTACTGCTCCCTGTGCTGTACCTATCGTGTCAGCAATAGCCTTCATCTCCATACAGTCAGTAGTAACTACTCCTTGAAACCCTAACTTTTCTCTTAATAACCCAGTAATGACTGATCTTGACATGGTTGCAGGTACACCTTGCTTCTTTTCAATCGCAGGAAAATAGACGTGAGCAGACATGACCGTATCTGCACCTTCTTTAATACAATCTTTAAATGGTAAAAGTTCTACCTCTTCTAATCGTTCCATCGAATGATTAATTGTCGGTAGCTCCAAATGAGAGTCAAGATTTGTGTCACCGTGTCCTGGAAAGTGTTTGAGCGATGTAATGATTCCTGCAGCTTGCATTCCCTTCATCGCAGCCTTTCCAAATTCAGCAACTTGAAACGGATGTTCACCAAACGAGCGGACTCCTATAACTGGGTTGTTAGGATTATTATTCACATCCACCACCGGTGCTAAATTCCAATTTATCCCTAGTGCCTTCAGTTCTTTTCCCGTGGCCAAGCCCATATCATACGCAAATTCTGGATTCCCTGTTGCTCCTAAAAGCATCGCTCCAGGAAAAACCGTTGTACCTTCACCAAGTCTTCTAACAACCCCGTTTTCTTGATCGATACAAATCAATAGTGGTTGATCATGACCAGCAAGTTTAGCTTCTAATTGCAAGCGAGTATTTAGTTTTAAAATGTCTTCAGGTGTTCCAATATTACGACCAAATAAGATAATTCCACCAACATGATAATCTCGAATGAGTTCCACTATTTCATCTGATACATCTGCTGGATTGTTTGCTTTAAATCCACAAACCATTAACTGTCCTATTTTTTGTCTTAATGTAAGTTGTTTCATTATTCTTTTACCCCACCCATCGCTAAGCCTTTTACGAAGTATCGTTGGAACAATAAGAAGAAGATAATCATCGGAATAGACGCCACGCTTGCACCAGCCATCAATAGTTTAAAGTCTGCAAGGTTCGCATTTTGTAATGTTTTTAGACCTACCGGAAGTCTAAATAAGTCTTTATCATTTAATACGAAAACTGGCCATAAGAAGGAGTTCCACATTAACACAAATTTAAAATGCCAAGAACCCCCATTGCAGGCTTTGCTAACGGAACAATAATTTTCCAAAAGATTCCCCACTCAGAGGCGCCATTAATTTTAGCAGCTTCAATCCGTTCATCTGGAACTGTAAGTAAGAATTGTCTCATGAGGAAGACTTCGAACGCCAAAGAGATACTTGGTAATATTAATGCCCAATGTGTATCAAATAGTTGTAATTTTTGAACCATAATAAATGTTGGTATTAGAGTTACTTGTTCTGGGATCATCATCGTAAAGATAATCATCCAAAAGATAATCATTTTCCCAGGAAAATTCTATTTAGCTAATACATACCCAGACATAGTATCAAATATTACCATTAGTGCCGTTCCTAGGATTGCAATATATAAGCTGTTAAACAGCCATTTTAAGGGGGAATAGGCGGAGAGTCACTCGACTCCTGCGGGATGTGCGGTCAGCGTGAGCCTCCCCGCGGAAAGTGAGTGAATCGCAGTCAACCCAAGCAGTACAAGATACAAAAGGAATTGTTGCTACGTATGGGCGGACAAAGTGTCTTACTAAGCACCTTGTTCTATATTGAGCCTGAAGTCGACAATAAAACAAAAGAAGTGGTTGGGTTCAAGGCATATGGCGGTGGCTGGGGCCATGGTGTCGGCCTTTCACAAACTGGTGCCATGGGCATGGCAGTAAAAGGATATACGTATGAAGAGATTTTAAAACACTATTATCAAGGAATTGAATTAGAAAAGAAATATTAAACATATAACGAAAGGGTGTCCTTAATCAATAGGACACCCTTTCGCAATTAATAGTCCCCACATCTTTTTTAAGTCCAGCATTAGGGGGAACTTTCAACTATATCAAGCTTTTTTCTTTTATCCCGCTAAAGGTAATCTGATCTCAATCAAAGTCCCTTCGTTTACTTTACTTTTAAAACTAATTGTCCCATGATGCTGTTTGATTATTTTATTACAGATCATTAGGCCAAGACCGGTTCCCTTTTCTTTCATTGTATAAAAAGGTTCTCCTAGCCGTGGAAGAAGTTCCTCAGGAATACCACAACCCTGGTCTTGAAATAAGATGACACATTGATTTTTTTTATCTTTACGGAGTGTGATATCTATGTCTCCTCCCCCATTCATGGCCTCCATCGCATTTTTAAGAATATTTAACAATACCTGTTTTAGTTGATTTTTTTCACAGGTAATACAGATGTCGTCATCTTCAATCCATAAATTGAATTGAATATTTTTCAAAAGGGCTTGAGGAGAGAGCAATTCCAACGTATATTCAATTAACTCAATTACATTCGTTTTATCCAACTGAACTGCTTGTGGCTTTCCTAAAGTAAGCAACTCACTCGTTATGTTTTCTATCCTTGCGAGTTCACTTAAAAGTAGCTCATTATTAAGCGAATGATGATCATTTTTATATAACTGGATAAACCCTTTTATTGTTGTTAAAGGATTCCTTATCTCATGAGCAACGCCTGCAGCTAATTCACCCACAATTGATAACTTCTCAGATTGCAAAAGAATCGTCTCTGCTTTTTTCCGTTCAGAGATATCACGACTAATGAGGACGATATGCTCAATAACATCTCCCTCTCCTTTTACAGGCATACACCGGGACTCAAACTCAATCCAATTTCCGTCTTTATGCCTTAAGCGGAATTCCATTGAATGTAATTTTTCATTTTCAAACATTTTTATAATATTTTCCTTAAACAGTTCTAAATCATCCGGATGAGTAATCTTACATAACTCCATCTTCTCTAATTCAGATGTTGCATATCCAAGAATGTGTTCATGAGATGGGGAAAAGTAGCTACCTTCGTGTTTTTTATTCATTACCAAGATAAGATCTGATGTATTTTCAGCTATAAGTCGGTATTTAGATTCACTCTCTGCTAGTATTCGTGCCATTCGTTTATTTTCAGAAATAATTCGATATAATTTTAAGTAAGATTCAATTAGTAAGGTACCAATAATCACACCTAATACTATAAATAGAAGATATTGAGAGTGAAATGCTAGACTATCTCTAAAAATATTAAAAATAATTGGTACTGTGATCACATAAATTAAAATATAAGAGCTTACTAAAATAATAAGTTTTTTGACCGCTGAAAAACGGGTTATGTATATATGTACGACTGAAAAAACAACCATGATCGTTGTCCAACCGATAATTGCTACAGTCCAGTTACCGCTAACAAACAATCTCATGATTAATGAAAAGATAGCAGTAATCACTCCTGCTAGGGGTCCCAGATATGCAAAAACGAGAATAATAGGTGCATATCGTAAATCATATGAGTATCCCTGTTGCTGAAATGATAGCATAACGAGAATAACCGAAACAATTCCACCATAAACACTTACCCAAAACCATGTATGCTTAAGTGGTTTAAACTTTAGCAAGGAACCGATAACTAGCGGTGTACTTACCATTAGAGAAAAAATTGAGAGATTAATAATATAGTCTATAATAAGCAATTTCCCCCCACCTATCTAGTCGATTTCATTCTTAATCCTTACTATATACTAGGGTTATTACTATTACCATATGTTATATGTAAATTTTTGGCGAAAAAAGGCGGTTCTTTTGTTTCCACTTTGGAACCTTAAAAAACCACCTCAGTTTTACCATTCAACATTAATTATTTAAATCCATCCACTTTTCCATAACAGTCTCTACTTCTTTATTTAACTCTATCTTTCTACAGTAGAGCTTGTTGAGATCTGTATATTCCAACTGCTCTGAAACCATGGCTTTGTCTAACTCTTGTATTTCTACCTCTAGCTTTTCAATTCTACTTAATGCCTTTGCTTCTTCCTTCTCCATATCAGCTGACTGACACTTTTGCTTTTTTATCTTCTCCGTTTTTACAGGTTCTTCATTGACTTTGAGTAAACGTACCTTTTCTTTTTCACTGTTGTAATCATCATAGTTACCGGGGTAGCTTTTTAAGGAATGATTCTCTAATGCAATGATTCTTTCACCAATTTTATTAATAAAGTACCGATCATGGGAAATGAAGAAAATCGTTCCTTTGAAATCTTCCAGAGCCTCTTCAAGGGTTTCAATTGAATCAATATCAAGATGATTAGTTGGTTCATCAAGTATTAATAAGTTGATATCTTGAAATAGCATTATAGCCAGTTTTAATCTAATTTTCTCTCCTCCAGACAGATGCTTCACTTTTTTGAAGTCGCTTCTTTTCATCATAACCATAACTCGATGTTTGCGGATATCCAGGATAGTAATTCATTGGCTCAATTCCAGCAATCAACTTAAGAACTGTACTCTTTCCACTACCGTTCGCACCTACGATTCCAATCCTATCTCCTTCATAAGCTTCAAAGCTGATATTATTAACGACAAGTGTAGCTTCCATATATTTTTTTATGCCATTTAGCTTCATTTCTAACATATCATTTCCTTCTTTCATCCATAATTTTAGTTACGCATTTATGGACAGCATAAGGAAAACTTCATTACTATTTAATTTTAAATAAGAAAAGCGTAAGGCGCCGCCTATCGGCGACAGGCATAAGACGAGCGCTGACTAGGATGAATTCTTTGAATTCATCTTAGAAGGCACTTTTTGCTTATCCGTTGCGATTGGCTTATGACCCCGAGCCGATGGCGCCTGGAGCTAGACATCAAAACTAGGTTGAATTTAATACATTCTTATCTAGTAAAAAAGACTGTAAGAAGATGGTGTCTTCTTACAGTCTTAAATACTTAAAGAATATAAGTGCTTAGAGCGATTTATACATAAATGTGCACATTAAAAAAGCACATCATTTTATGCATAAACTCTCTCACCAGTAAATCTGGTGGGATACTTCAAGAACATGAAATATCCTACTGTTATATTCCAAAAAGTAGTAAAGTAAGTTAACCTTCTAATTGCCTTCATTCCATAAAGAGCATAACAAATAAGCCTATTTTTTATAGGTAATTATCCTCATTACAAAATTCATATTAATTAGTTGGTTCCATAAACTTACTTTCCCCCTTCAAACTTTTCTATATTATCTCATTTTTCTTTTTTTTGTAAATAACATTAGGTTAAATTGGATTATAACCCGTACCCATTTAAACAGTCATTTTCCAGTTCGATAAAGCTAACCACTGTTCTTGGTTCTTATAATCCGGCATTATTTTTCCAACAAGGCGCCAGAAGGACCTGTCATGGTTTAAATGAACCATGTGACACATTTCATGGACAACTACATAATCAATGACTTGTTGTGGAGCCATCGCCAATCTCCAATTAAATGTTAACTGCAAGTTAGAGTCACAGGTTCCCCAGTTTCTACTATTATCAGTGATTTTAATCGAACGTGGTTTAATTTTAAAATGGATTTGATATGATCTAGCGCTTTTCTCCACCAATACCTTACATTGCTGATAGTAAAATCGCTTTAATGCTTGTTTGATTTTTTCTTCTTCTAGTTGTTTCACATGTATATGCAACACATCACCTTCAAACAAAACATGGTCATGTTGGATATGTTGGTCTTGATATATCTTAATGGGATAAGAATTTCCTAAATAAAGAAAACTCTCACCATGATCATAGACCTTCTTCTGTGGCCCATTCAGCCGATCTTTCATTTCTTTTAAGGTTCCTTGGAGCCATTCCCATTTTTCCTCTAAGACTTTAATCACACTTTCATCTGCTGTACCTTTTGGAGCCCTAACCTCGATGTTTCCATAACCATCAACATAGATCCCTATCGATTTCCGGTTTTTATAGTTGATTTCAAAACGGATCGTTTCACCTGCATAAGTATGTATCATTTTATCACCTGAAGTATCTGTTACCCTCTATATTTAAGAGCTAGTCCTTTTAAGAAATTTCGCGCATAACGATCGCCGCACACTTTATAATTTTTGTGTCCCTTTTTCCTTAAGATTGCACTTAATTCACCTTTAGTAACACTAACCCCTGCTTTTTCTAGGATTTCCAGCATATCCTCACTTGTTAGTGTTAAAGCGATTTTTAGCTTCTTTAATAGAAGATTATTAGCATTCTCATTAGAAAACGCAGGTGTTTGAGGCTGTCCTGGTTTTGGATCTTGCTTTCCTCTTTTAAAGGTAATAAAACCATTCAAAAAAGACTCAAACTTTTCATTATTGACTTTAATATGATTTTCATCTTCCTCGATTTCATCAAAGTCTGCTTCTTCATCGTAATCTTCTTTTGGTTTTGTAAGTATCTTTAAAATTTCGTCCTTTGTTACCTCGACGCCACCAAGTTTAAATATTTCTACCATATCAATATTTTTAATATCTAGAGCATATCTTAATCGAATTAATATATCGTTATTAGTCATTTTATAATCCTCCTATTATCCCTATACTATCAGCTTGACCATTTAGCGTTGGAGAAATTCTTCAAAATCATACTATAATTAATCAAAAAACTTTAACTCTTCTATACGCAGCAATAGTGAGTATACCATAACGACTGTGTGATAGAATATGTTACTGATTTTAAGAGTCTTATACGGCCTCAAATAGTAATTGACCATGAGTAAATCAAGAAGGGACAATTATCAACTTAACCACACGACAGTCAACCTAACGGGCTTTGTTTTGTAGTATAAGATATGATACAACATTGGCTTTTCGTATAGAAATTCGCAAAAAAATTAAAAAGCAATTTGGAAGTAACTCAGAAAAGAAAAATCCTTAGAGATATATATGCTCTAAGAATTTTTCACCCGAAAATAAGCACCGGTTAGCGATTTCCAACTCTTCAACAAGAGTCAGCAAATAAGCTACTAAAATAAGTGGAGAAATTTCCCTTATTAAGGAAATAGCACGAAAAACAGACTAGATAGAGGGAAAAATTCCACCTATTTAATCGAAAAACATGTAACTGGACCACTTTACTCTGCCTTTACGGGAAAAACTCCCCTTATATCCACAATTGGAGCTCAATTATGCAGGTTAACGGGAATAACTCCCCTAATATAAACAATCAGAGGTTACTAAATTAAGGATATGAAGACTATCTGAATCATCTTTCTGCCCTTTTTAGAAATGCACCCCAGCTTGATAAAAAGCATTTGCAGTACCAATTGGTAAATATCAGCTTACAATTTCATGCCGCCAAAACCTTATAAAACTTTACAACATTATTTTTAATAGTTTAAAAAAATAAATTACTGAACAAAAGAAGAGCAGTGTTCCATTATTGATAAACACTGCTTTTACCAAATTATCTTGTTAACCATTCACGACCAAAATCAATAAGCTTCCGTTGACTCATAAGCTTGCATTCTGCTTTACCAATGATAACACTCTTAAATGAGTGTACCTTTTCAAATTCGCTTCCTAATTCCGCAAACACATCCGCATTATACTCAATCTCCTCATACGTTTTCCAAACTCGTTGCCCATCTTCCAGAATTGCGGCACCTTTTTGCACCTTCCTTCTATCCCTTACAGCATGTTCCGCAAAATGAAGAGATGTATTGCTATCGTGATCTACACCTATCAGCAAAACGTGCCCATCTAACTCATAGATTTTTGCAAGCGGTGATTGATGACCAAACCCAGCTTCAAGTGGTTGTTCAGAAAGAATATAGTCTGAATGTGCTCCCCACGCAGCAAAAGAATAGGCTGGATGGAGACTTCTTTTCACATTTGGATGTGTTCGAAATGTCTCTACGATTCTTCCCATCTCTCTTGTAGGTGTTACATCCGGATCAAATGGAGGCATTTCTTCTCGAATGGTTGGCCACCATTCCTCTGGTACAGGAGGGTTCCCCCAGACAGAAGGATCAGAGTTTTCTCCAGTTTGGGTTGGCATCACAATGGTACCCTCTTCTCCAACCACATCTTTTAATGCTTGTATGACAGCAACCGGTCCTCCGCATACCCATCCTAGTGAATTCAATGAAGAATGAACAATAACTACCATTCCTTTTTTTAATCCTATATTTTTAAAATCGGTGCTTAAGCTGGATCTTGTATTTGGGGTTTTTAAGCCCTCAATTGCATTCTTTTCACTCATATCTATTCCCCTCATCATATTTATCATTTGGTTTATTAACATTTGCCTATGTTGTATGATGAAACTACCTCCCTACTCAAAATAGTGATGATTAGTAACGTATTTTCGCTTATTTTTCTAAATATATGATACCAACTAATTCATAGAGGTTAAACTGAATCTTAAGTAAGAGTCTGGAATCATCTAAACTCCGGCTGATTATAAGCATTATTAAGCAAACCCTTTCACATTTCCATGGAGGATTTATATTAAATTAGAAGTTACCCCTGAAAATACTTAGGGTTGAGATCCAATTACTGCGATTTATTTGCTTTTGCGGAGTAAAACAGCTTAATAAACATGACTATACTTAACTGGATATCAAATAACTAAAAACAGGAGCGAAAGTGATGTTCTATTTTAAACATTATGAACAAGCCCTATTGCAGCTTCCTTTCAAAGAAACCTATGAAAAAGAAGAATTAATGACGACTGATTTTTTATTCGTAAAAGACGATAAGCTAGAAATATACTGGGCACCTTTTGAGTTTATTAACAGAAATGCAAAAGTGATTATACTCGGTATTACTCCTGGTTGGACACAGATGCAATTAGCGTATCGTTATGTCCGGAAAAATATTGAGACAGAAGACCGACAGCAAATGCTATGTAATGCTAAAAAACAAGCAAGCTTTGGAGGTAGAGGGATTAGAAAAAACTTAATCGAAATGCTAGATGGAATTGAACTGAACAAACATTTAAATATTGGGAGCTGTGCAGAGCTGTATGAGGATAAAAATTATCTCCTACATTCCTCTTCGACACTAAGATATCCTGTATTTATCCAAAAGAAAAATTATACGGGCACCAATCCCTCTATGTTGAAGCACCCATTACTTATACGAATGATTGATGAGATTTTAGTACCGGAGTTAAATGTGGTCAAAGACGCCATAATCATACCTGCAGGCAAATCTGTTTCCGAGGTTTTACGCTGCTTAACTTCAGAGGGTAGAATTCACCATCAAAAGATATTATTTGATTTTCCACATCCATCTGGAGCTAACGGGCATCGAAAAAAGCAATTTGAGGAAAAGAAAGAATGCTTTAAGGAGATGTTAAGGATATAAAAGTGGGACGGTTCACTTCCTTCAAAGAGGCGGAATCGTCCCTTTTTAGTTTTCTTATACTGTTTTTCTCTGCTTAAACAATAAAATGATATAAAGAATGATTGCTATGCAAACAGAAACAGCTGAGGTTTGATAGATTGTGTGATACCCGAATAAATGACCAATCTGCCCAAACAATAGAGCTCCAATTCCAACACCAAGGTCAAAGGAGGAGAAAAAGGTTGCAGTTGCCATTCCACGTCGATGCTTTGGGGATTTTTCAATTGCCCATGCTTGAAGTGCAGGCTGAACAGACCCAAATCCTATGCCATATAGGATTGCCGCTGAAATTAAAATGGTCATGTTCGGAAGCCATGCTAATAATACCATAGCAACCATAATACACACTGCACCAGGAATGAAAACCGCGCGATGGCCTTTTCTGTCATAAATTTTACCTGCAAATGTTCTTGATGCCATTAACGCTAGGGCAAATACTAGAAAATACAATTGTATTCCCTCTATCCCTTTTTGCGCAGTATATAAAGGTAAAAAGGAGGCAATCCCTCCAAACGTTACCGTTATAAAGAATAAAAGCATGGCAGGCTCTAGTGCACTTTTTTCATAAATATCCCATTTACTCTTAGTCGTTGTTTGTTGTGTTAGATAAACTTGCTTATAATTGATTCGTGAAGATAGAAAAAATGCAGCAAGACCTAAAATTGCACAAATCATAAACAACTGTGAAAAAGATATTATCCCTACTAGGATTAAACCTAGTGATGGACCAAAAGCTAATGCAATGTTTCCAGACAATCCATAGTAACCCATTCCTTCTCCACGTCGTTTTGGAGGAATAATATCACTAGCAATCGTGCCCGAGGCAGTGGTTGAAAACCCCCAACCGACTCCCTGGATTACTCTCATAAAAAACAAAAAGGCTATGGTAGGGAGAAAGCCAAAAGACCCCACAGCAATAACAAAAATAACTAAGCCCGTTAGATACACAAACCTTCTGCCCTTTGATTCTAAGGCGTGACCAGCATATGGACGTACTAATAAAGCAGAAAAAGTAAATATCCCAACAACTGCACCAATTAGCTGATCATTTCCGCCCAGTTTCTCAACAAAAAGCGGTATCGTTGGTAAGGTCATCTGAAAACCTAGAAATATGAAGAAATTCGAAATGCAAATCAGCACAAAATCCCTGGTCCAAATCTTTTCTTTATGTAATGGTATCCCAGCTTGTGAATCCAAAAAAGCCCTCCTATTCTTTATCACATAGATGTATTGTCATGTTCAAAAAAGGAATAATAAAGAACTTCCAATTTTAAGGGTATAACTAAACATCATGAAATTCAAGCAAAAGGCAAGGCAGACAAGCAATTGCCAACTTATTTTGTTAACAGTAAGCTGGAGTTCAGATAAAAATCAGCTCTAATTAACAAACCAGCAAGCGGTAAAGTTGTGACATTTAATCCTACAACTCACAAAAATCAACTTAATACAAACGACTTAAAGTCCAACTTCCCAGAACCTTTATAAGTAAAATAGAGCGCCTGTCTCCCATTTTTTATATTTATCCCTGAATTAATACACGTAAATACTTTACTTGGCTCAATTCTAACTTTTGCAATTGGCTCTGAATATAGGCCTGTAGATACTAACATATATCCAGATGCGTTACCACGAACACATACAGAAATTCCCTGAAGATCTGATATCATGAAATACTTAAACCCTGCAATTGATCCATCTCTCATATTTGCAATGTATTGGGTTGGATTATTTTCTCTATCTTTTCCACTTTGCGTAAAGTATGGGTGATTTTTAAAAGTGATGTTTCCAAAATAGACACCATACCTACCTGCACCATTAGCCGACATAAGATGACAAGCAATACGAGCTTCATACTCTCCTGTCCCTTTTAATGGCCCGTTGTTTAATCCAGAGCTTGTTAGTTCTACCTGTGGAATACTTCCATCCTCTTTTATCTCAATGGGTTCCGCAAGAGCTTGTCTGGAATAATGATGCCTGTTTGTTTGTCTATGATAGAATACATACCATTTACCTTCAACTTCAACAATACTTCCGTGGTTGTTACCGATGTAATTATAAGCATCTCGATCTGAGCTACAGCCATTTATGTATAAGTCTCCATTGCTTATGATGGTGCCACCATAAACAAACCCACCAGTGGGACTTTTACTTGTTGCATAACAAAGCTCATGACCGTTTATAGAAGAATAGATAAAGTAATAGGTATCGTTAATTTTTCTAATCGAGCTTGCTTCAAAGAACTCATGTCCTTCAAAGCCAGTCCCCTCTGCTTTCCCAACTTTTTGAAAAATCAGCTTAGGCTCACCAACAACCGTCTTCATATCAGGCTTTAATTCAATCACATATCCGCCTTCAAATGTCCGTTTCTTCCATCCTTCAGAAACCTTGGCACCCCTTTTCTAGGTGCGAATCCTGAATAAAGATACACGCTTCCATCATCATCAACGAGGACTCCTGGATCAAATAAAAACGGATCACCACTACTATTCGATAATTTACGGCCGTCCGGATAACCTACATAGCCATAAAACTCATATGTTCCGGCAGGTGTATCACAAACTGCCACCGATATCACACTTTGAAACATAACCGTATAATACAAGTAATATCGTCCATCTTTCCCCTTAGCAACATCAGGCGCATACATTTGATATAATCCTAGCTTATTCATCGGATCTTGATTTTTCTTATAGATAACTCCTTCATATCTCCAATCACTAAGGTCATTAACAGGAGCAGACCAGCAAACATAATTGTTCATGCAAAAAAGCTTTCCATTAAATCTATCATGCGAACCATATACATATAACCTATCTCCAAATACGTAAGGCTCTCCATCTGGAATATATTCATAACTTGGTAGATATGGATTAAAACATTGATTTTTCATAAGTCTTTAAAACCAGCTTCCCATATAAGATTTTCCTCTTGGTATTTTATTCAAAACCCCTCTTAAACGCTTACAGCTAAAATATTCAAAGCGCTATCCTATAACCTAAGCTTAACCTAATTAATCATCAAAGGACTATCAACCAAAAGTTATAAGGCGTAAACGATTAGTTGTAACTTGATTAGAAATGGTGGTTAAATATATAAAACAATAACTTTTCTTTCAATTGCGAAAATACCGATATAATTTTATTTTATTTCGACTTCCGAACTGTTAAGATAGAGTTATAGTTTTAATATTGGAGGGATTAATATGACTAAACGTCCTATTACAGCAGAAGATTTATGTAAATTTAAGTTTGTAGGAGACCCTAAGGTATCTCCTAACAAAGACAAAGCTGCTTATGTATTAACACATGTTGATCAAGAAAAAGATGGCTACTATTCTTATATTTATTTAACTGATTTAAAAGGTGAAGGTAGACAATATACCTCTCATTATTCAAAAGATAGCTTAGTAAAAGATACTGCGCCAAAATGGTCACCAGATGGAAGTACACTTGCTTTCCGTTCTAACCGTTCAGGCAAAAATCAAGTTTGGCTCTTACATACTAATGGTGGTGAAGCTGTTCAATTAACAGACGTAAAACAAGGAATTGGTGATTTTGTTTGGTCTCCAGACGGAAAACAGCTTGCTCTTACAATAACTGGAGAATTAAAGCTTAGCTCTGATAAAGACGATGAGAAAAAAGAAGAAAAAAGTGATGTAAAGGTCATTACAAGACTTCGTTATAAAGGTGATGGAGTTGGTATTTATAACGATGACCGTAAGCACGTGTATTTATTGGACATTGAAGCAAAGTCATATACAAAGATAACTGAAGGAGAGCATGATTTCTCTCAGCCTCGTTTCACTCCAGACGGCAAAAGCTTGTTCTATATTGGCACAAAAGCAGAAGATAAAGAGTGGGGCTACCTCCCTGCTATTTGGAAATACGATATCTCGTCTAAAGAAGAGAGCCTTTTTTATCAAGGTAACGGATATCTGATGTCACCTTCTATTTCACCAGACGGTAAGTGGCTAGCAGTTGCAGGTCATACACGTGGTGAAAGAAGTCAAGGAAATTCAAATGTTCTGTTATTTTCTTTAGAAACTGCTAAATTAACAAATTTAACTGACAGCTTTGACTATACTGTTGGAAACCTTGTCGGTGTTGATGCAAAGTATGACACAGCTGAATTTCAATTAATCTGGGATTCTACTAGTACTAACATTTTCTTCAGTGCAACAGTTGGCGGAGATTGCCAGTTATTTAAAGTAGATATAGACGGTAAAGTTTCAGCTGCTCTATCTCCTTCTGTCGCATCAGTTACATCTTATGATTTAGTAAGTGATGATCAAGCTGTCCTTGTTCTTGCAACACCACTTTCTACTGGAGACCTAGTCACTCAAGACTTATCGAATGTAGAAAATGTTGTTCAGCTAACTGATTGGAATCAAGAACTATATAACGAGGTTCACTTAAGTACTCCTGAGAATTTCAATTACAAAAGTACAGATGGCTGGGAAATTGAAGGATGGGTTATGAAGCCTTATGGATTTGAAGAAGGTAAAAAATATCCAATGATCCTTGAAATTCACGGTGGACCAGCAACAGCTTACGGAAATGGGTTACACCATGAAATGCAATTAATGGCTTCAAAAGGGTATGTTGTTCTTTACACAAATCCACGAGGAAGCCATGGCTATGGTCATGAATTTGTAAATGCAGTAATTGGTGATTATGGTGGAATGGATTATGAAGATATTATGGCAGGTGTAGATTATGCCCTAGAAAACTATAACTACATCGACACTGACCAATTATTCGTAACTGGTGGTAGCTATGGTGGATATATGACAAACGTTATTGTTACTCGTACAGAGCGTTTCAAAGCTGCAGTTACTCAACGTAGTATTTGTAACTGGCATAGCTTCTACGGGACTAGTGACATTGGTTTCTTCTTCACTGAATGGCAGCACGGACATGCAGACCTTTGGGACGATGTTGAAAAGTTATTAAAGATCTCACCATTGACTTATGCTCGTGATGTAAAAACACCAACACTTATCCTACACAGCGAACAAGACTTACGTTGTCCAATGGAGCAAGCAGAGCAATGGTATATCGCCCTGAAACGTCTAGGTGTAGAAACAAAACTAGTCCGCTTCCCAGACGAAAACCATGACCTTTCTCGCTCTGGTAAACCAAAGCACCGCTTGGAGCGTCTACAACACCTTATTGGCTGGTTTGATGATCGCTTAGAAGCATAGGGACGGTTCTAGCGCTTCCCTCAAGTTTTTAAAATTGGGGAAGGTTCTTCTAGAAAAAAATCGGAAATCTCCGCCAAAAGGGCACAACTAGTGATCTAGTCGTGCCCTTTTCTTGTTAAGCAATCTAATAGAATATAGATCTTATGAGGTAAGGACAACTAAAGATCTAAAGAAACAAAAAAAGTATTCTTTCTAGAATTGTTTGGTTTGAAGAGTAAACCAAACACTAAAGAATACTTTTTATTTTTAGAAGCCTTATAAATAGCCACCACGTTGCGTTCTCACTCTTCTTATGTTTTGACTATAATTTAAACGGGAATATAAATAAACAAGTAACCATGCACTAAATAGAATAAAGTCAATGAATACAACGACTTCATGACTTTATGGAATTACATATCTAACATAAGGGAGTGGTGAGAAGTGGAATTGATATTATATTTAATCATGGGAGGAATTATTGGATGGTTCGCTGGGTTACTACTTCGCAAGGATGTCCCAGGTGGAATACTTGGTAATGTAATTGCTGGGATTTTAGGTTCTTGGATTGGTGGGCAATTATTAGGTCATTTTGGACCAACAATTTTTGATATTGCTTTTTTCCCTGCTCTCATTGGAGCTGTTATCTTTGTTTTCCTTCTAGGTTTAATGACTAAAGTAATGAAAAAATAAGAATTCATAGAGACAATTATTCAAGACTTCCAAACAACACAGGCAAAATCGTCCCTTTTTAAACTAAGAATATACAAAGAGGAAACTTTTACAAAGGTTTAATTAGCTGATACTCCTGTATGCAAAAACAAGATAATATGGACAAAACCCTGATGACACAGGACTTATTATGGATGATTTTCCATACAAAACAGGCTATTAATCTATAATCTAGTCGAATTTTGTCATTTTTTTTATTTTACTATTGATATTTTTAGAATAAGTTGTTACTCTTAAGAAGCATTATTTTTGGAAAGCAAATATTCAATTATTTCTATCAGGTCTTTCCAAGCAGATAATTTTGACCACTTCCTAACCGGAGTAAAGGCCATACGGACAGCCGGGTCAAATGCCGATTGGCAACCTTTCGTTGCCTTATTGATTGAGTTTGAAGCTCAAATTTTATAAGTTGGTTACTTTACAACCAGTGCATAATTGCACATCAACTTGTGAAACGGTCAATAAGAGTAGTAAAAGTAATTATTTGCTATATAGACTCTGATCCTATTAAGATATAATTCGAATATTTAAGACTTTCTATAAACATGTCCACGCCTAATCGCTAGGACATATAGAATATGACCTTAATCGTCATACATAAGGTCCTTAATATTGATAAATTATATCTCCAGCAAGTGTTGTGCGCTACTATGCGTTTACACTTGCTTTTTTATTTGAAATTTCTTTTGGGTTCAGAGTATTTTATTTCTTCCTATAAACAACAAAACGGTTGATACACCTCGCAAGGTTGTTTAGGAAAATCTATTTAGAGTTAGGAGATAAGGGAAATGGGAAAAGCACTTATTATCGGTTGTGGTGGAGTAGCTTCAGTAGCTATCCACAAATGTGTTCAAAATAGTGATGTATTTGAGGAAATTTGTATTGCAAGTCGTACGAAGTCAAAATGTGATGACTTGAAAGCTAAGTTAGACGGTGGAAAAACAAAAATTACAACTGCACAAGTTGATGCAAATAATGTTGATGAATTGATTGCTCTAATTGAAGAGGTAAAACCAGACATCGTAATGAACCTTGCGTTACCATATCAAGACTTAACAATCATGGATGCTTGTCTTGCTACAAAAACGCATTACATGGACACTGCAAACTATGAGCCAGAAGATACAGCAAAATTTGAATATAAATGGCAGTGGGATTACCGTGAGCGTTTCGAAAAAGCTGGAATTACAGCTCTATTAGGAAGCGGATTTGACCCAGGTGTAACAGGTGTTTTCTCTGCACATGCACTTAAGCATCACTTTGATGAAATTGAATATATTGATATTCTTGACTGTAATGGTGGGGATCATGGTTATCCATTTGCAACGAACTTTAATCCTGAGATTAACATTCGTGAGGTTTCTGCGAACGGAAGATACTGGGAAAATGGCGAGTGGATTGAAACTGCACCAATGGAAATCAAGCGAGAATATAATTTCGCTGAAGTTGGTATGAAGGATATGTACTTACTGTACCATGAAGAACTAGAATCTCTTGCAGTAAACATTCCAGGACTTAAGCGTATCCGTTTCTTTATGACATTTGGTCAAAGCTATTTAACACACCTTAAAGCTCTTGAAAATGTTGGAATGACTTCTATTGAGCCGATTGAATTCGAAGGAAAACAAATCATTCCTCTTCAATTCTTAAAGGCTGTATTACCAGACCCAGCATCACTTGGGCCACGTACAGTTGGTAAAACAAATATCGGTTGTATCTTCCAAGGTAAAAAAGATGGAAAAGATAAAACATATTATGTTTACAATGTATGCGATCATCAAGAGTGTTACAAAGAAGTTGGTTCTCAAGCTATTTCTTATACAACTGGTGTACCAGCAATGATTGGTGCAATGATGATTATGACTGGAAAGTGGAATAAACCAGGCGTATTTAATATTGAGGAATTTGATCCAGATCCATTCATGGAAGAATTAAACAAATGGGGACTTCCATGGCAGGAAGATCATAATCCAGTTCTTGTAGACGGAAAGCCTGAAACAGCAAAAGAACCGGAGCTAGTTCGATAAAATGAGGTTCGAAGAATTACCAACACCATGTTATGTAATTGACGAAGGACTTTTAGAAAAAAACTTAAAAATCCTTAACGGCGTTAGAAACCGTACAGGATGTAAGATTATCTTGGCACAAAAAGCATTTTCAATGTATAAGCTGTATCCTCTTATTGGTGAATATTTAGATGGTACGACTGCAAGTGGCTTATACGAAGCTCTTCTTGGTCATGAAGAAATGGGCAAAGAAAACCATGTCTTTGCCCCAGCATTCCGGGATGATGAAATCGATGAAGTGATTTCAATTTGTGACCATATCATTTTTAATTCCTTCTCGCAGCTGGAAAGATATAAGGATAAAGTGCTTAAAGCCGGCAAAAAAGTTGGTTTGCGCATAAATCCTGAACGTTCCACGCAAGATGGACATGATATCTATGATCCATGTGCTCCTGGTTCTCGTTTTGGGGTAACTAAATCTCAGTTCCGTCCCGATTTGCTCGAAGGCGTTTCTGGCCTGCATTTTCACACACTTTGTCAACAAAACTCTGACGATTTAGCTAAGACACTTGAAGCTGTAATTGAAAAGTTTGGTGAGTATCTTCCACAGATGGAATGGATTAACTTCGGCGGCGGTCACCATATTACAAGAGTAGACTATGATATTCCATTACTAGAAGAGTGTATCAAGAAAATGCAAGATAACTATGGATTAGAAGTATATCTAGAGCCAGGTGAAGCAGTTGCGCTGAATGCAGGTTACTTAATCACAACGGTCCTTGATACGATTAAAAACGGAATGGATATCGCTATTCTTGATACGTCTGCATCATGCCACATGCCTGACGTATTGGAAATGCCTTATCGCCCACCTCTTTTTGGGTCAGGTGAAACAGGGGAAAAACCATTTACGTATCGCCTTGGTGGACAAACATGTATGGCTGGAGATGTGATTGGAGATTATTCCTTTGATCAGCCATTACAGCTTGGAGATCGTTTAGTATTTGGTGATATGGCCATTTATTCAATGGTTAAAAACACTACGTTTAACGGAATGGCACTTCCAGCAATCGCTGTTCAAGATAAAGATGGTAACTGTCGTGTCGAGCACCAATTTGGTTATCAAGATTTTAAGATGAGACTAGCATAAATAGTTTAAACCAGATTTCTATTTGTAGAAATCTGGTTTTTTATTTTTTTAAGCAAAGGGAATTAAAAATTCAAAATATTCATCATTACTTCATATTTATACACTTCTGTTCAGCAAATTCGTGTATAATATACAAAAACGGGTAAAAGAGAGATGATATTTTGTTGTACAAAAGTCTAGAATTTAAAAATGCAGCTGGTCAAAAAGTAAAAATCATTGAAATTCCTGTGGTAGGAAACACTAATCATTATTACTTTATGATCCAAGCACGTTTACAACATTTCATTTCAAAGCTTTATAATAGGCCACAAGAAAAAACATGCTATTCATTTCGTGAATATATGAAATTGAAAATGAATTGGACTGATTTTAACAATTTATTTAGTATGGAGGAGTTAAGAAATAACTCTTAATATAATGATTTAAATGATAAAACACTCTATCTTCTTAAGATGGAGTGTTTTCCATTTCACAGTTGTACTCTTCACAACTATAATGTTGGTTATTTCACTGTGGGTGTATATTAAACGGAAAAATTCCGCTTAAATCGGTAAATATTAACATTTTTCCAAAAATAACGGGGATTTTTCCGCTTATATGAACCTAATCTTTAGATTTAGACATATATTAGAGAAGTTAACCGGAATTTCTCCGTCTATATTGCTTCTTAAGTCCCTACTGGAAACATTAGCCGGAATTTCTCCGTCTATGAGTTCCTATACCCAAGCGAAAAACCAACTTTTCTAATATCCCCCACAGTCCCTAAACTTTTCAACCCCTTAATGACGATAGGACGTATTTTGAACCAAACTTTTTCTTAAATGCATCCCATTGTTGATTTTTATAAAAAAATATTCGGTTTAAGTTATTAGTCTCCATACACGACAGTATCAACGACTGTAGTATTCCAAAATTTTATACACTAATAAAGACCCTACCACTCTTCGGTAGGGTCTTTCACATTATAATAGGATATTTTTTCTTACCAAAAAAGCGGCTTACCATAATCAAGAGCACAGCAACGTTTTACCAATTTCTTAAACTACCAACATCATCCGTAACGTGATTGCTACAACTTAACCTTAGTGAACCTTACCTTCTTGTTTCGTTCTTTCCACACATGACGCAAACCTTTAAAGAAATGCCCGTTAACCATCATTAAAATTCCATCCAACATTGGCATATTAACAACGCCACCTGTTAATCTAGCAATTCCCCTAAATGGCATATGATATATTGACATCATAATTAGGTTTGCTGAACTTCTTTTTCCAACTTTACGTAGATACCAGTGAGCAAATACAACTAAACGATAAGTGAATCTTGCAACCCATCCCTTAGCATACTGACACTGTGCAATAATGTCGTTATAACCAAGCGGCTTTGTGCGATCCCACGTCGAAACAGGTACTTTACGTCCTAAAAGAATCTCAAATTCTTCTTCATCCACATTGGTCACTTTTCCCGCAAAATAAGATGGAAGCTTGATTTTGTCATACGGAAGTGGAGCTCCAGTACCTTCGACATGGATACGGTCCACTAGTCTAATATCAGTACTTGATGCACCGATCAAAACACTATATTCTGCTTCCTCTATTTCCCACTTATTCGTTTTTATATTATAATAGCGAAATGTTTTATCATCAAAAGGAATTTTCACTTTCTTTGATTCTCCGGCATTAATAAATACCTTATCAAAACCTTTTAATTCCTTTTTTGGTCTAAAAATGTCCTCGGAATCACATCCAACATATAACTGCGCGATTTCCATCCCTGCAATACGTCCCGTATTCGTAATTATGAAAGTTACGCCGTCCTTAGTAACCTCTAAATCTGAGTAAACAAATGTCGTATAACTTAGACCAAATCCAAACGGGAAAAGCACATTCACATCAGCTGTATCATAATATCGATAGCCAATATACATTCCTTCACGATATTCTACGCTAGCTTCATTACCTGGAAAATGGCGAAAAGAAGGTGTATCCTCATATCGCAATGGATAGGTTTCGGCTAATTTCCCTGATGGATTTACATCACCCGACAGTACTCTTAGTATCGCTCTCGCTCCAGCTTGACCACCTAAATAACCGTGTAATAGTCCCTTTACTTTCCCAATCCATGGCATCTCAACGGCAGACCCACAAGAAAGAATCGCGATAATATTCTGATTAACTTCATATATAGCGTTTAATAATTGAATTTGGTTCTCCGGAATTTTCATGCTATCTCTGTCAAGTCCCTCAGCTTCAGTCGCTTCGTCTAGACCAAGATATAGTAAAATAACATCTGCTTTTTTTGCTAGTTCACATGCTTCATCTATTTTATGCTGACTTTTCTTACCATATCGTTCAAATCCAGGTTCATATCCAATACTAACAATTCCAGATTCCTCAAAGCAATCTAAAGTATGATCCAATATCGTTGGATTTACAATTGATGAACCTGCACCCTGATAGCGCGCATCCTTGGCAAAGTCTCCGATGACAGCCACCTTTTTCCCAAATCGAAGAGGTAAAATATTCCCTTCATTTTTGAGGAGTACAATCGATTCTTCTGCAACCTTTTGTGAAACTCGATGATGTCTTTCAACATTAAATTCCACATGAGGCCGTTGATAGGCCTTCTCTGTTGTAAAAATAAGATCTAGCAATCTGTCCACACATTCGTCTAATACATCTTCTTTAATTTCCCCACGTTTAATTGCCTGTATTATTTCTTGATCAGTTTCTCCTGCCGTGGTTGGCATTTCTAACTCATTACCTGCTAACAATCCTGCTATACGATCATTGCTTCCGCCCCAATCAGTAATAACAGTACCTTTATAATCCCATTCACCACGTAAAATATCCTGCATTAAATGTAGGTTTTCATTCGTATAAGTTCCATTTAATTTATTATAAGAAGACATAATTGATTTCGTCTTACCTTCTTTAACAGCAATTTCAAAAGCAGTAAGATAGATTTCTCGAAGCGTCCGTTCATCAACGATTGTATCAATGGACATACGTCTCTCTTCCTGATTGTTTGCAGCGAAATGCTTTACACAAGCCGCAACTCCGTATGACTGAATTCCTCTTATATAACTGGCAGCCATTTTCCCCGCAAGATATGGATCCTCACTGAAATATTCAAAATTCCTGCCACATAAGGGATTTCTTTTCATATTAACACCAGGTCCAAGTAGGACATTCACTTTTTGTGCGATTGCCTCTTCACCAAGGTACTCTCCAACTTTTTCTCCTAATTCTGCATTCCAACTATTCGCAACCGTTGCAGCAGTTGGATAGCATGTCGCTGGTTCACCTGCATTAAGGCCTGGTTTGTCTGCTCCTACTGCCTGTTTTCTAATTCCATGCGGCCCATCAGCAAGAAATATACTATTAATTCCAAGACGCTCAATATTCTGAGTTTGCCAAAAGTCTTTTCCTGACATTAAAGATGCTTTCTCTTCTAACGTCATTTTCGCAATTAATTCTTTATATTTCATCTCAATTCCTCTTTTATATTCAAATAATACCCCCCGCAGAGGTACCGAGATACTTCACTTATTTATATTAGTTTCTAAAGATTTATTTCACTAGTTAATATTCTACTATAGAATCTATGGATTTTAAACATTTCTTAGTTTGGCTTCTTTTAAAAAACAACCGTTTTCATTTTAACATAGTAAAGACTCATAATGGAAAAAGAGTACCATTTCATTCTATTTTAAATAAGGATATTCAGGAATAGTAGAGGTAATAATGACCACTTTAACATATTGTTAATACTTTTATATCTTAACGACATATAAAGTCGTTTTTTATACATGAATAGTGCTTTTATTGTGTTAGAGGTATTTGGAAGATAGAGAGAACTTTTTGGTGGTTTGATAAATCGTTGTCTAGCCTGTAATAAGAAAAGCGGAAGGCGCTTGTTCATCGGCGACAGGAATAAGACAAGATGGCTAGAAGGTTGCTCTTTAACCTTCTAGAAGGATTGACTTAGACCTGAGAGCCGATAGCGCCTGGAGCTAGACACAAACTAAAAGTATAAATTACTAACTTTTTTCATACTCCATGGTGCGAATATTTAAATTTGCGCGGGTGTCTACTAAAACAAATATTCATGCAATATAAAAGGTTAGGCGGTACCTAGTTTGAGGTACCGCCTAACACCTTAAGGATAGTAATATAATATAAAATTTTTCTTATAAAATAGAGATATTAATCCTCAACCACAAACTAATTAAAACCAACTAGCCTTTGAGAGATTTTATATGCTCCAACAGATATACTACGTCCAGCACGTCCAGGTAAGTTAGTTAAACCACCCAGTATTCCATATTTTAGAGATTGGTATAATAGAGTATCTGTTTCTTTTATATACATCCATAATTCTTTTTTCTTCTTAAGATTTTCTACTGTACCTGAACGAATTAATAAAATTGTAGATACTACTGTAACAATTTCAAGATGCTTAAGCATATAGTTTCTTAATTTCAGATTTGGAATCGTCTCTAGGTCCACCTGCTCAATCATCATTTTATTTACTTTAATCTGTTGATCAATTCGTTTGATCATGATATTTTCTTGAACCGACTGATCCTCTCTCCCGATAAAGTATCTATAAAAGTCAACATTAACATAATACATCGTCTTTACATGTTCAAAAGGAGTATAGACATATAAATTATCCACATAAAACGTATGCTTAGGAAGTTCAAGTTTACAATCCCTTAGTAATTGTGTTCGATAGATGACAGCATGCATCAATAGATATTGTCCTTTACGAAATTGTTTAATGTCATCCCAAGTAAAAGTGTGACCTTCGGGAAGAACATTATCAAACTTCATGACTTTTTTATATCTTGCGCCCTCTTTTTCATAGACAAAATTACTAATCATCATATCTACAAAATTTTCGCCAACGACTAAATCTTTTAAAGTCTTTAATATTTTTAAATATGCACGAATATCAACCCAGTCGTCACTGTCCACAACCTTAAAATACAATCCGGTAGCATGTCGGATACCTGCATTTACGGCTTCTCCATGTCCGCCATTTTCCTGATGAATTGCTTTTACCATGGTAGGATATCTTTTTGCATACCCATCTGCAATCGTTGCTGTTTCGTCTACGGAGCCGTCATTCACTATCAGTAACTCTACATCTTCTCCACCTGGTAATAGGGACTCGATACAATATCTCATATAATCCTGCGAATTATAGCAAGGTATAACTACTGATAATAATTTCATACTCACACTACCTTTACATTATCCTGTTTATCAGGTTCTTATTTTAAAATCACTTTAAAGATTAGGAGGAATATCCAGAAGGAAATAGCACTGTTAATAATCATCGTAATGATATCTGCCGTTGTTTCTTCAACTGCTCCCATTCCTCATGTTTCCATTAATATATTATAGATTGGTGTTTATATAAGCATTGAGCTGCTACTACACCTATAGTAATCAACATAAGCAACTAAATACCGAAATGCTGCGTCCCAAATGTTGCTGTTTAATTTAAAAGTCATACTTCTTTTGAGCAAAGAAGTTAATAATCTGTGCAATCCCAATGGTAATTTGAACTGTTAGGAATAAGCTAGACCACCTCCACCACCTGATGAAAGTGCACCTGCTACATAATCGAAGACAAAATAAGGGCTGGTATCAAAGTTTTAAGACCAAACTGTAAAACTTGGAAACTAGTACTTATAAGCAGTAATATTAATTGTAACACTGTAATTCCATTACTCAACATAAAAAACACTACAAACAGTGCAGTATTTGGATGTTTTTCTTATTCGTGTCCTAAAGCCTAACGGCATGTTAATTGTATCTTCTCTTTACTCATTTTACATTTCCTTTATTGCATTTACTACTGTCAGTTCTTGGTTCTTCGCAATCTTTATCATTTTTTTACGTTCTCTTAACAAATTTTTCCCCTTTAAAGAAGTGACCACTAACCATCATCAACATACCATCCAACATTGGCATATTTACAAAACCGCCAATCAATCTCGCAATACCTCTAAATGGCTGTGGTAGATCGACATCATAATGATATTTGCAGCGGTTCTTTGCCCATCTGTTTTAAAAGCCATTGCACAAAACTGATGGAGTGAAATGCAAACCTTTCAAATACTCCTTTTGCATACAGACACGAGCAATTGTATCGTTATAGCTGAGATGGTGTGAACGATTCCACGTAATGGAAACATGCAATTTAACTCCTAGCAGATGGTTCAAATTCTTCTAATTAACATTTTTTGCTTTAGTGAATTTTAGTTAACTATACAAAAAAGTTATCGATTCGATGGACTATTTGGGCACATCAAATCGACAACCTTTTTTCTTTTATATACGTTCGGAACAGTGAAACTGCCTTAGATTGAATACCCCTTTTTCTAAAAACAAGATACACGTTTTGCGGAATTTTTTCTTTTAACTTTAAGACTTTTAAATTTTCCTCTTTCAGAGACTCCTCAACAAAATCGATTGAAATGGCCACAAACCCATTCGTTTCACAAAGTCGATGAGCTGTTAAAATACTACCAAATTCATGGATAACTTTAGGAGTATAGCCAGCATCTAGACATTTTTCAAGAAAGCCGTGCTCTTTCCCTTCACCCACAGGTTTGATCATGAGAGATTCATGTTCTAAATCCATTACAGAAATTTCATCTTTTACTGCTAACGGGTGATTTTGGGATACAACTACAACTACTTCTCCATGCCCTACCATCTCATATTCAAAATTTTCAATTTCATCATTTCCGATCACTAACCCTACATCAACTTCTTCTTCGAATAATTTGCCGATTCCATATTCATCCGGATATTCTCTTATTTTCAATTGAAATTCCGGGTGTAGTTCTGTAAACCTATATAAATAATCTACTGGTAAAATTGAAGTGGTAGAATAAGTAGCAACAACACTTAAAACACTCTTTCCTCCACTGATTATGCTAATTTCTTTTTTTATATCTTCCATAAGATACCGAATATGTTTTGCACGAGCATGAAGTAACTCACCAGCTTCAGTTGCTTCCATTCCACGGGGACCACGGTAAAACAGCTCGGTTTCCAACTCTAGTTCTAGCTGTTTGATCGTTTTACTGATTCCTTGTGGAGTGATGTACAAGTCCTTAGCTGCTGCAGTAACACTTTTTTTCTCATAAACTTTTATGAAATATTCCAATGCTTCTGTATTCATATTGTTTCCTTTCGTCTGTGAACGACCGCGTTTGTATTGATAGTATAGCATAATTTTATTTCTTAAAAACTATTCTCCAATCATAACAACTATTTCAACACTTGTTATGCAGATCACCATTTGATTGATTTAATTATAATGCTATTATAAATTGATATATATATCATAATATAAAGAACATATAAAAAAGGGACTACAGGGCGGAAAGTGGTATAAAAGAAACAGAATTGGAGAGAAAATTGATATCATTTCTCATTTTTTTCTGTCTAATAAAGGAGAGTTTTTCATGTATGATTACTTAATCGTTGGTGCTGGCTTGTATGGATCAGTATTTGCATATGAAGCAAAACAAAGAGGCAAAAAGTGTCTAATTATCGACAAAAGACACCACATTGGTGGAAATATATATACAGAAGAAATCGAAGGCATTAACGTTCACAAATATGGGGCTCATATTTTTCACACGAACAATAAACGAATTTGGGACTATGTTAATCGTTTTGCTGAGTTTAATCGATATACGAATTCACCTGTCGCCAACTACAAAGGGGAATTATATAACCTCCCTTTTAATATGAATACCTTTAATAAATTATGGGGAGTCATCAGTCCCGCTGAAGCGATGCAGAAAATTGAAGAACAAAGGAATGCAGCTGGTATTACAGATCCTAAGAACTTGGAAGAACAGGCCATCTCACTCGTTGGAACAGACATCTATGAAAAACTGATCAAGGGGTATACAGAAAAACAATGGGGGCGACCGGCCAAGGAATTGCCTGCTTTCATTATCAAACGCCTTCCTGTTCGTTTTACATATGACAACAACTACTTTAATGATCGCTATCAAGGAATCCCTATAGGTGGTTATACTGGCATTATCGAAAAAATGCTTGAGGATATTGATATTAGATTAAATGTTGATTTTTTTGAGGACAGAGATGAACTCACAAAGATTGCGAAAAAGGTAGTTTATACAGGGATGATTGACCAGTATTTTGATTATAAATTTGGCGTTTTAAAATATCGAAGCTTACAATTCGAAACAAAGGTATTGGATGATACTGACAATCACCAAGGGAATGCAGTTGTTAACTATACGGATCGTGAAACCCCTTATACTCGAGTGATTGAGCACAAGCACTTTGAGTTCGGAACACAAGACAAAACAATTATCACCGAGGAGTACCCAAGTGAGTGGGAGCCGGGTGAAGAGCCATATTATCCAATTAATGATGATATAAATAACGATATGTTTAAGAAATATAAGGAGCTAGCTGACGGGGAGCCGAATGTTATTTTCGGAGGCAGGCTGGCGAACTATAAATACTACGATATGCACCAGGTTATTGGAGCAGCATTAGTTACTGTTGAGAAGGAGTTTGGTGAATGATATAGCAAAATAAACGGAGTTTTGTGATCTAACAGGTTCGGATTTAGAATACAAACAGTACACCAATTAGCAGTCCTATTCGCAACTGATTAGACTGCTGGTTTGTCGGAATATATGGGGTTCAATAAACTAAAACGGTAAATCCGCCTCTGAATTTTGAACCCCGTTAATTATGGTGTCATAAGTTTTTGTCTGCGTGAAATTCGCAAGTTAATGGTTATAACAATTGGCGTGCGGGTGAGAGGCAGACATTCTTTCTTAACCGTAATTGAGTAACAACTGATAATTTAAATAAGCGGAGTTTTTACCGTTAACCTGCAGATTAGAGCTGGTTCGGGGGATATAAGGGGAGTTTTTACCGTTATGGTAAAGAAAATGGTCCATTTTCATATTTTTCGATTAAATAGGTGGAATCCTTCCCTCTATTTTATCGTTTTTTTGTACTTTTTCCTCATTAAGAGGAATTTCTCCCCTTATATTAGTAACTTATTTCCTGGCAATTCATGAAGATTTGGAAATCAGTGAACCGTGCTTATTTGAAATAAAAAAATGCTTGGAGCATATGTCTCCACGCATTTTCTGATTTACTTGCCAAATCGCTTCTTAATTTAAGGGTGAATTACTATACAAGCAATGTTAATTCGATTTTGCACTTCAAAACAGATCTCGTTAATTAGGACTCACGTCGTTTTTATGTTTTTGTCAGGAAGTAATAGCTAAAACCAATTATTATCTGTTTAGATAATATGTATATTTTGGGGTAGCCGCCTAAAAATAATAGTAAGAGACTGGAGAGAATCCTATGAGATTTCTTTAATTACTGGATGTGCTGCAGACCAAGAAGACGGAGCAAAGGCCACTTTGCTCCGTTTCTTTTGTATTGAACTCTAGTAATTATCAAAACCCATTATACCAAAGTCTCTAGGTCCAAAACAGGCATTAATTTTAGCCCAGCTTACATCCCCTTCCTCCCCTTTTTAGAGATTTGAACCGCCTTCTCTTGTTCTATCTGTCGAGCCCAATTGACTCTCGCTAAAACCAAAAGCTATAACAAGCTATGAATTCTAAGTTCTACCCTATACCGTTGGAAACATGTTACAGTTAATTTACATCAAATATAGAATTGCTACATAAAGAAGAATGACTAATTGTTTCGTAGTAAAGGGTAGGGTTTTATCAAAAATTTTAGCGAGAAAGAAGGAATTCAAATGACAAAGACAATGATTAAAGCACCATTTAGAGCTGATCATGTGGGAAGCTTACTTCGTCCTCAATCAATTCATGATGCTAGGAAGAAATTTGCAGAAGGTAGCATTACAGCTGATCAATTACGTGCAGTGGAGACAGAAGAAATTAAACGAATTGTAGACAAACAAATTGAGGTTGGTCTTCAAGCGGTAACAGATGGAGAGTTCCGTCGTAGATTTTGGCATACTGATTTCATGGAACATTTAAACGGTGTAGAGGGTTACGTGCCAGACCATGGTTATAAATTCAATGGCATCGAAACTGAAGCTTATAATGTACGTGTCATTGGTAAAGTTTCTTTTAATCACGACCACCCTCACGTTAAAGATTTCATTGAATTTAACGAGATTGTTGGTGACCGTGCAGTTGCAAAAATGACAATTCCAAGTCCAAACCAATTTTTTAATGCTGGCATTCGAAATGAAGAGATTTATCCAAATATTGAAGATTTCGCTCAAGATGTAATTCAAGCCTATCGCGATGCAATTCATGCATTTTATCAGGCAGGCTGCCGTTATTTACAGTTAGATGATGTATATATTGCAGGGCTTTGCGCTCCAGAACTCCCATTTGCCAATAGTGAATTAGAAAGAAAGCAGTTAATCGATCTTGCACTGGATGTTGTAAACAGAGTGCTTGAAGGAAAACCAGAAGACTTAATTGTGACGACACACCTGTGCCGTGGAAACTATCAATCTGCTTGGGCATTCGAAGGTCCCTATGACAAAATCGCACCTAGTTTCTTTGCTAAAGAAAAAGTGGATGGCTTCTTTTTAGAATATGATGACGAACGTTCTGGTGATTTCAAGCCTCTTGAGCATGTCCCAAATGGCGGAGCGCAAGTAGTAGTAGGCGTGTTCACCTCTAAAAACGGGGAATTAGAAGATAAAGAAGCAATCAAGGCTCGTGTACAAGAAGCAGCTAACTATGTTCCACTTGAACAAATTTGTATTAGCCCACAATGTGGATTTGCTTCCACTCACCACGGCAATAAATTAACTGAAGAGCAGCAATGGGAGAAGTTAAAATATATAGCTGATGTTGCAAAGGAAATTTGGGGATAAAAATAGAGATTAATAAAACATGGGTGAAGCTTTGCTACACCCATGTTTTTTACTGATCAAACTTTAGTCTATTTTATCAATTTAGATTATCTGACAGTGTGCGTTTTTTATCCATAGATTTGGAAAAGAAACACCCTAAAATGCATGGTCTATTAGGAATTCCTGCCCCGACCAAGCCCTCTTTGATGTCCACTCCATTGATGGATCACTCCAAAATGAATCAGAACTCGGTAACCCCAACGGTAAAAAGGCTGCTGTACATAAATACAAACTACCTGTCGAAATATAAAATTCACCGATACCTGGTTGATGTCCACAAAAGCCGACCGTGAGCCATCCCGATTCCATAAATGTGCCCGGAGCCGACAGCGTCTTCTTTATCACTTCAGTTAACGCACTCCTGACCTGAGCAGGAGGAAGTTCTGATGGCAAGTCTTTTCGAAGTGCATGTTGAGCTAATGACTGAAAAACACCAAAACGATAAGCAAGAGACCTTCCGACAGGCGGAAAAGTTCCCTCAGGTGAAATCGTTCGCTCCTGAATGACAGCATATCTCTGAGATCTCTTTACGATTGCTTCTTTAAATACTGCCCACTCTCTGTATTCATCTCCTACGATTTCAATTAAATCCACTAACATCGGGTGAATGACAAAGCTGTTGTAGTAATCATGATGATATTCTTGACCATCACTATACATCCCGTCTCCTAGGTACCATTGATCAAACTGTTTGATTGCGTAATCGACTCGCATTGGATCCCAACTTTTATCTCCCACTTTGTATAAAAACGCCTCAATGATTGCCGAGAACAATAACCAATTTGAAAAAAAGGGCTTTCTTGTTCGCGTAAGTTTTACCGCTTCAATTACATTTTGTTTTACTCGATCATCAAGCTTTTCCCACAACTCGTTTGGCGCTCTCAAGATTGCATGAGCAAGAAAAGCAGTATCAACAATAGGTTGAAAATCATCCGAAAAATTCATATAATCGGGTGATTTTGGGTCTGTACCTGCATCAATCGCTTCTCTGGAAAGCTCTGCATACTTCAAACGTAGATTTTCCTCTTCTTCAACTTCACTTGTATTTTCTAACCAGGGAGCCATTCCTACTAATAAGCGAGACAGTGCTTCTAGATGTGAAAATTTTTCACGTACCGTTCCTTCATGCATCTCTATTGGCATTTCCTGTTTTAATGTTCTATCTTTTAAATGATGAAGAACAGGATTTGCTATTTTTAGCATCGAATCAAGCCAAAACTTTCGGTCTGTATTTTGTAGTACTAACATCTTATCCCCCCTTTAGACTAATTACTGTCCACTCTCAATCTCAGAAAGTAATCTTTTAACAGTCTCAATATTGTGCTTCAATGATTCTTTTGTACCGAATGAACGACTAAAATCCTCCATTCCAACATATCCATCGTAACCAACTGCTCTTAAGTCACGAAATACTTGCTTCCAATCTACTACGCCTTTTTCTAGTTGTGCCCACTCGACAAACCAATCCACGGTTCCATCCTCATGCTCATGTTTCTTTTGCCAGAATGCATTTTTCACATGAACATGTGCAAGGTAATCACCTAACAATTCTAATCCCATACGATAATTCTCATAACCTTCATGAACCATATTGCCTGGATCATATAGCACACCTATATGATCTGGGTCAAATTGACTAACTAACCGATAAGCTAAACTAGCACTAGGCGCAATAGTTACATGATGTGTTTCAACTAGGCCCTTAATTTTGTATTGCTTACACATCTGCTCTACTTCTTTTAGATACGTAACGCCTTTTCTAAAAAGGTCATTATAATTTTGCATACGTTCATAGATGGGAACTCCTAGACGAATTGTGGAAGCACCAAATTTCTGGGCAACCTGTAGTACATGTTCTGTTGCAACTATGTCTCCAGCCTGTAAATAGGGAGTAACACTCACAACTTCAATGTTGTTTTTTGCTGCCTTCACTCGTAAATCTTCAATCTCTTGATTTGTGATTTCAGGCAATATCGTACATAAGTTATTACCCCAAAAACTATATTGCTCTTTTCTCAATTCACCAGGTATTTGTTTAAATCTCCATTCGACTCCATCATAATCTGTTTCCTTAAGATAGTCTAGAAGCTGTTCAGGAGTTGTATCCGGTGTCATTACTGAAAACACTGAGAATTTCATAATCACTTACCTCCTTCCTTTTATTGATTAAAAACTTTAGTATACTCATCAATTCGTATCGCTTGTTTTTGAGCAAGCAGACATAATTCTGCTGCTTTAAATGCATGCTCTTGAGTCATCGCATTTTCCGTCCGATTGATGCAATCTAATATGAATTCCCCAAAAAATGGATACCCTACCTGACCACTTAAACTAAAATGTTTTTCACCCTCGGCATTAACCAAATAAAGGTGGTCCCCGCTATTTTCTCTGGCCACATCAATATATTTTCGGATTTCAATATATCCTTCAGTTCCTACAACAAATGTTCTCCCATCACCCCATGTACCCAAGCCATCAGGTGTAAACCAATCTACTCGGAAATAGTGAGTTGATCCATTTTCTCCAACAAGGGTTGCATCCCCGAAATCTTCTAATTCAGGATAATTAGGATTATTATAGTTAGCTACTTTACTAGATAACACCTTTGCCTCTTTGTTTTTCGTAAAATATAAAAACTGTTCAATTTGGTGACTGCCTATATCACATAAAATACCGCCATAGTACTTCTCCTGAAAAAACCAGTCTGGTCTGGAAGGAGCATTTAAGCGATGTGGACCAAAGCCAGTTACTTGTATCACTTTCCCTATTGCACCTTCATCGATTAATTGCCCAGCAAACACAGCGCTTTCAACATGTAGCCGTTCACTATAATACACCATGTACTTCATTCCAGTTTCTTTTATCTTCTGCTTTGCCAGACGTAATTGCTCTAGTGTTGTAAACGGGGCTTTGTCGGTGAAGTAATCTTTTCCGTGATCCATTACCCTAAGACCTAATTCACAACGCTTGGAGGGAATGGCAGCTGCTGCAACTAATTCAACCTTAGAATCATCAAGGATTTCCTGCTCAGATGATGCGACTTTCACCTGTGGAAATGTTTGTTGGAAAGCTTCTACCTTTTTAGGATCTTGATCAAACACCCACTTTAGACTAGCACCCGCTTCAATTAAGCCATTACACATACCATAAATATGTCCGTGATCCAATGCCATTGCAGCAAAGCTAAATTCCCCTTCTTTAACAACCCTATTAATCTTTCCTTTAGGAGCGTAGTTCATGCCATCTTGTCTACTCATTTTGATAACCCCTCACTTCTAATAGGTTCCTTCCAAATCTAATGAGATACTTTTAGCTTCTTTTTTCACAGTAGAATTCGCGATCTTTTCTTGCAAATACTTGTAGTACAACTCTTCATCAAGTGGAAATTCCACCCAATTATCTATCCAAGTTGAAAGTTGCATGGCGTTTGATAACGATAACCCTTTAATCCCTTCTTCACCTGGTGCTAAAAGCGGCGTATCTTTTAAAATAGCATCTACAAAGTTTTGCGTAATGCCAGCATGAGCTGTTTCATGTCCAATAATAGGTACTTCCACTTTCCAGCATTCGGGCTCTCCGAATCCGCCCTTATATTCACGGTTAAATTCTGACTCTGACACACGGAGTCTCCAAAAGTCTAACTTGTCATTTTCTACGACCACTTTTCCGTGGTCACCCGTTATTTCTAAGCGATTTGTTCCCGGTGATTCTCCAGTAGTCGTAATAAATACACCAGTTGCACCGTTATCATACTCTGCATATGCAGTCACGTCATCTTCAACTTCAATATTACGATATTTGCCAAATTGACAAAATGCTCGCATCCGTGTTGGCATCATTCCAGTCAGCCACTGCCATAAATCTAGTTGATGTGGACACTGGTTAATTAACACCCCGCCACCTTCTCCAGCCCAGGTTGCACGCCATCCGCCTGAATCATAGTAACTTTGAGAGCGATACCAATTAGTAATAATCCAGTTAATTCTACGGATTTCGCCTAATTCTCCAGTCTGGATAAGACTACGTAATTTTTGATAAAGCGGATTTGTACGTTGGTTATACATCATTGAAAATACCTTACCACTCTTCTCGGCCGCTTCATTCATTTTTCTCGCTTGTTTTGTATACACACTAACAGGCTTTTCGCAAAGGACATGAAAGCCAAGTTCAAATGCTTTTATAACTAAGTAAGAATGTTCGTAGTGTGGTGTCGCTACTAAAACGGCATCAATTAGCCCGGATTCAAAAAATGCATTCTCATCGTTGAACACTTCAATATCATGATTTAAGATCGACTTTAATTCGTTACTACGCTGCTCATTCTTTTCTAAAATAGCTGTTAAAACCGCTCCCTCTATGACTCCTTTTTGCAAGTACATTGCATGTTGCGTCCCCATATTACCGCCACCAATTATTCCTAACCTTACGTGATTCATGGGATTAACACCCCTTTAAATGATTATTTATGTATCTCGCTTTTAAACAGTAAAATACTAGGCTTTTCTGTAATATTAGTGATGTTATTTTTAGAATCGCATTCTACCATTAAAAAATACGTCGTTCCCACCCATTTAGCTTAGCTATCGCTTCAATATAATAATAATCACCATAGATAAGTGAAACATTAATATTTTCATTAGCCGGCTTATGTCCTGTTCCTCCGACAAGAATTCCATGATGTTCTGGCTGATCCCAAGTCGCATAATTCTCAGTTAAAGAAGCTAGTATATTTGTTGCAGCATCTGCATATAGTCGTTTTTCATTACTCGGTACCGAGTCAGCAATTTCTAGTAACCCAGAAGCGGCAATTGCTGCTGCAGAACTATCTCTAGGCTCACCTTTAACTGAATTTACACGAAAATCCCAATAAGGTACATGATCTTCTGGAAGACCTGCAATAAAATGATGTGCGACCCGCTTGGCTGCATTTAAATAACGAATATCTCCTGTATGTCGGTAAGTATTAGCAAATCCATAAACTGCCCATGCATTTCCTCTACTCCAAGCAGAATCAGGTGCGTTCCCTTGACCACCAATCGATTCAATAAACTCACCTGTCTCAGGATCGAATGATAAAATATGACAAGTTGTTCCATCCTCTCGAACCCCATATTTTAATACAGTGTCCGCATGTAGGGTAGCAATCTGTTTATATCTAGGATCTCCAGTTACACGACTTGCCCAGAATAATAGAGAAAGATTCATCATACAATCAATAATCGCCCAACCGAGTTTATCTCCGTTCCAGGCACGGATAAATTTCCCAACTGGGTTAAAACGTCCTGCTAAATAATTCGCAGCTTGCAGCCCTATTCCAAAGCTACTCTCGTTTTCTAGAATTTCATGTTTAATCACAGCTGTTAGTAAAAATTGAAACCCTACATCATGATCCAATCCACTTGGGTGCTCAGAAAGACATACTTGTAGCTTTTCATCCCAATCCATTGCAGCATCCTTAAACTTCTCATTTCCAGTCATATCATGCATCACCCACAACGAACCTGGCCAGAAGCCAGATGTCCACCAAGAATGTCGCATATCATCATACACTCCATCAGCTCGCGCTACGTGTGGTGATTTATCGCCTATTTGCTCTACCATACGCTCAACTTTTTCTTCAAGCATTTTTAATATCTCTTGTTGATTTAACTTGTACATGATTTCCCTCCTACTTAGTTACTAAATAAAGTATAACTTCGGCCATAGATTAAAAGTTGTTGTATAATAACTAATAATATGGTTCTGTTGTTCTGTTAGGAGGCTACTATGGATCGTTTATTTGAATCAATATTGTTTGATTTAAAGCCCTTTCATTGGATTTATCGTCGGATATCCGATGATAACTTTAGAGGATTCTACCACTGGCATCAAGGGTGTGAAATTTTATTCGTTCATCGTGGACAAGGACGTGTCATTGTTAATCAACAAACCTATGAGATGAAACCGGGAATGCTTTTCTTTTTCCAACCTTTTCAGTTACATATGGTTCATGTAGAAGTATCCAAAGAGACACCCTACGAACGAAGCATCTTACATTTCGACCCTATCTCCCAAGGGAAAAACTTACATACCTTCCCAGGGCTTAATAACTTATTCCACCGACTACAAAATGGCATTTATGAAAAGCAAGCATTTGATTTATCCGGTCGTTCCCAATATGTTGCTGAGATGTTTAATGCCTTTGATCAATCAATTACAACAAATAACTGGGAGGAAGATTATCAGCTCTTTCTTATGCAAATCCTCTCTTGCATCCGAGCGAACTCCCAATACCAGGATTCGACCCTTCATCACAAAACATTACGTTCACTAAGATACTCGGAAAAAATCATGCAATGGATCGAAGAGCATTATATGGAATCCTTTGACTTAGAAAAGCTTTCTCTTGAACTCCATCTATCAAAGCCCTATGTATCTCGAATATTCAAACGCGAGACCGGAAGTAACCTTACTGAATACTTAACTGTTCGTAGAATAAAGCAAGCATGTCATTTACTTCAAATGACTGATAACTCTGTTGAATTTATCGGTGTACAAGTAGGGATTGGTAATGTGTCTTATTTTATCCATTTATTTAAAAAGACAATTGGTACAACACCGCATCAGTATAGGCTTTCGCATCAAGTAATTTAGGAATGTTGGAAAATAAAATAAAGAAGCTTTGAAAAAGGGAATATACTTTTTCAAAGCTTCTTTTATATTTTACCTTTCATAGCTAATATAAATAGAAAAAAGAAGGAAAATAAAATGACTAACTCTATTTATTTAAACTCAGACATAGGCTGAGCAAGTGATGCTAGTACAATTTCAGTTCTACTGCCAGACACATTCTGCTTTCACGTAGAATTCCTTTGATTGCTCGATCTGGTCAGATCTTCTTCGCATCTCGTCGGATTATGGAGCACACCCGCCGGATGCTCACTTTTCTCGCGTGATTTTGAATTATAGGGACACTACTGTTCCCCCACCCCTTCAAAATTCTTTGATTCAAAGTCATGAAGCAATTCACGTACTTCATCTGTTGACTTTGTATTCATTAATTGATTTCTTAATTCACTTGCCCCGTGAAACCCTTTGACATATATCTTAAAAAAGCGATGAAGAGCAGTGAATTTTCGTAGCTTTAAATTTGAATATTTGTCATGGAGATCCATATGCAGCCTTAAGAGATCCAGCAATTCCTGACTACTATGATCTTTCGGCTCCTTTTCAAAGGCAAATGGATTATGGAAAATACCACGCCCAATCATCACCCCATCAATTCCGTATTGATGAGCAAGCTTTAAGCCTGTTTGACGGTCATGGATATCGCCATTGATCGTCAAGAGTGTATCTGGTGCAACCTCATCACGAAGCTTCTTAATTTCCGGGATCAGTTCCCAATGAGCATCTACTTTACTCATTTCTTCTCGTGTACGCAGATGAATAGAAAGATTCGCAATGTCTTGCTTCAATATGTGTGTCAACCAGTCGCGCCATTCGTCTACTTCCGTGAACCCAAGCCTTGTCTTTACACTTACAGGCAACCCTCCAGCTTTTGCTGCTTGTATTAATTCTGCTGCAACTTCTGGACGGAGGATTAAGCCACTTCCCTTTCCGTTTTGCGTCACATTAGGTACAGGACAGCCCATATTGATATCCACACCTTTAAAACCAAGTTCCGCCATTCCAATACTCATTTGCCTAAAGTTCTCAGGCTTGTCTCCCCATATATGAGCAACAATCGGTTGTTCATCCTCTGTAAAAGTCAAACGCCCACGCACACTTTTGTTCCCCTCTGGATGACAATAACTATCCGAATTTGTAAACTCTGTAAAAAACACATCCGGTCTAGCTGCCTCACTCACTACATGACGAAAAACAACATCCGTCACTTCTTCCATTGGTGCCAGTATAAAAAAAGGTCGTGGTAAATCACGCCAAAAGTTTTCTGTCATTTTCAAATTCAAATCCTCTCATTATGGGAAATCTGGTCAATCTCTTATCCCAAAGTTGAAAAGCAAAATGTCTCTGCTTCTTTTACACTTATACCATTTTTGAGCACATTTTATCAATCTGAACAGCATTGTTAATTTCATGAAATCAGGGTTTGTATCTAAATATGTTTAATTTTTTCCTTATAGTCATCAGGATCCTCCTGTCACGTTAAAATAATACTATTGTTAAAAACAACTGATATAAGAACAATGGAACAACGGTTTAACAGAAAAAATCTCCTGTATTCGCAAAAAAGTTTTTAACGAGAATAAGGGATAGTTGCAACATTACTTTAAGTTGAGATGTGAGGCGCACTCCACTTTTGTTTACTGTCGTTGACTACATTTTTCTCTAAAAAAGATAGAGGTGTAACTTTATTGGTAGAAACTTTTTTTATATAGTGAAACTGAGTTAAATAAATATGCTAAAACTAGTAAACTTTTAATTTTGAGGATTATATGATAAATTCTTTTACTTCTTGGTCTATTTTCTTCCCTTATACAGATAAAAAACCTTCCACGAAGGAAGGTTCTTAAAACAGGGACATTTGCTCCCGCTCCCCTAGCCGCACGATGGCTTCAGGGTCATTGTCCTTAAAGAACGCTGTTCGGATTTCTTTGTTTTTGGTCATGATTTGGGTTTCTCCGCTTGCCGACTCTCTAAGGCGACAGCTATAAATGACAGGAAAGTACTTACGAATAAACTTTCCTTCTGCATGAGCAGTTAAAGCGATTATTTGAAAACCTAATTGCTCAGCGATGAAAAATACTGGGTCTAATACATGGTCACTCGATGCTTTTCCAAATGGATTATCGACAATAACTGTACGATGACGCTTTTGGTTGCCTTGAAGTGGCACTCTTTTTTCGGCTAAATAGTTCAGAATGCCGAGGAACAGTGTCATATTTTTACTCCATTTTTCCCCTCCAGACCAAGCGTTGGACTTTTCCCAGCTTGTTAGAGCACCACTTACTTTACCATCGTTACTTACTTTCCTACACTTAACTGTTATGTCTTTTTCTTTCATGACATTTTTCAATAGCTGTTTTGTGTGTAACCACTTCTCAATCTGTTTTCGAATGAGGGATTCGTCCTCTTTCCCCTCATCATCTTTATATTCGTCTTTTTCTAGTTGTATTACCATCCAATCGATGTGTTGACGAAGCGCTTCTTTTCCTTCCTGCTCATCCCAATCTGGAACAGAGAAGATATATATGTCTTTCGTTTTGTCCTCTACTTTAACTCGTGTTTGCCTTGGTATTAACCTTAATTCATCTGCAATCGTTCGCAGGTAAAGATGCAAATGAGCTATGAATTGTTGTAATTGCTTATCGTGCTCTCGCATATCCTCTTCAGCAATTTTCACTGTTCTGTGGATTCGATCACTCATTTTCTCTTGCCATTCAGTCACATCATCATACGTGAGTTTATGTTCAATCCCTGTAATACAAGTGTTTCGTAATTTTATATCAATAATGTTGTCATTACAGAATTTAACAAAATGTACCTTTTCTTCGTTTCTCCTTTTTTCCATAGAAGTCACTTTTTCTTGCACAGATGAAATTGTTTTTATTAATTTTAAGATTATATCCATCCGCATATAGGAATAATCTTGTTTGATTTGATCTTCTAAAAGTTGTTCCATGACATTTTCATGTAAAAAAGCAAAGCGCATATCTTGCTTCTCTAATTCAATAATTGCTTTATTTATATCAGTCTCCAACGACATAAATCTTTTTTGCTCGCTAGTTAAAAACTTATATCGTTCCTGCAACCTTTTCCACTCTTCATCAAGCTTGCCCTTCACTTCTATTAGTGACTCTTTAAAGATTACTATTTCTTGATAAAGTTTATCAAAATCACTCTTGCGTAGATCGTATTCATTATTTGCTTTATTCCACTTTTCACGAAGACCACTCACAGTAGGTCTTAAAGCATCAATTCTTTCATCTAATTCCCTAGAATTCTTACTAAGCTTTGTAATTTCTTCATTCCCATGAGCTGGAAATTCAATTACTTCGACTATTCCATATTGTTGCTCAAGCAGCTTCATTTCATTTGTTAGCTCTTTAAGCTTTACCTTTACTGTATCTAGTTTTTCTTCTAATTGAACTCTTCCTTGTTGCTTACCTTCTAACTGACTTCGGAGCGTTTTCCTTTCACTTACTAAAAGCTCCAAACTCTTAGAAGAATATTTCGGTTTCTCTGCTACTACCTCTTTGTAATATGTATCTCCTTTTAGTCCATATAATGGTTCCTTGGCCAACGTTAATTGATCATCTAACTCTTCAAGTATTTCACTCAAACTCTTAAGAATTCTTTTTGATTTTTCTAGTTTTCTATTCTCTACATTAATCTCTTCACGAATTCTAATTAATTCTTTCGTGTAGAATTCGAAATCTTTCTTTTTAACAAAGTACTTTCTTCCATTACTCAACCTATTCATTAAACCGTTATATAAGCTATTTGTTTCGGATAATCGTCCCTGATAATCTCTTATCTCTTTATCTATTTTATCTATTTGTGTAGTTAATTCATGCAACACTCTTTTTTGTTTCGCTTCTTCCTCAGAAGCTAGTTTAAACTGTTCTTTCATTTGAATAAATTGATCAAATGGGTACTTTTGTACAAATGAACGAACCTTCGCTAATGCCTCTCTCCAACTCTGTAGCTCTAATTCTTTTTTCGCCCGCTCCACTTTCGACTCATTTGCTAACCTCTGTACCTCAGTTTTCCAGTTAGTAAATTTCTCCTTAGAGAGGTTTTCTTTCCATAGACGTGGAATAATACGTTGGTCACTAGAATCCCCCTGACTGTGAATTAACGACCGAGCTTCTTCCTCGGTACAAATATATACCGGATGCGACATTTCCATTTCAACAGAAAGTAGCTTATTACGCAGCTTAGCGACTTCTGCCTCAGTTACAATGAATGTGATTGCCCAATAAGGATAGTTGCTCTGATATTCCTCAACTGTTCCTTCCAAAGAACGAACCGCCTGCTGTACAAAATCTGTTCCTAGCTCAAGATAGCCAAACTGATTTCTCCATCTGTTTTTCCACAGCTCTAGCTTAGGATCTGCGGTAAACGATGTGTTATTTTCATAGTCATCTGCAAATCTAGTCGTTTGTCTTTCTTTAAATAGTAACTCTTCTTTGTCTCTCGATAGCTTTTCGACTTTTTCTTCAAGCTGACCTAAGATCGTTTCTTCTTTTTCATAAATCGAATAATAATGCTGCCATTGTGGCATTCGAAAAACCAATTCTGTTAAGATCTCGTTTTGCTGATCTTCTATCACATTCATTTGTTGTTTGAACGTCGTTGCTTCTTCTCGATATCTATCGTATTCTTTTTGTACATTTGGAATAGTTTCCTTAAGCTCACGTTTCGTTTGTTCCAGTCCTTTTAAATGATTTTCATAGCTGACAATCTCTTGCTCATAACGTTGAAAATCGACGTCCCATTTAGGAAACTCATCCTCTACTCGCTCTTTTAGAGGGTTAGATAATATTTCTTTTGCAATTTCAGCCATATCTTTTTCTAAATAGTTTTTCTCACTTTCTAAACTAGTTTCATTTAATTTCTTATTATTCATATCTTCAACTAGTTTATCAAAAACTTCTTTCTCTCGATCTACCTCTTCCTTCTTTCTATCTATTTGGAGCTTCACTTGCTTTATATTTTCTTGAATCTTTTCTTCTTCGTTAAGATAGTATCCTTTCAAAAATGCAGTATTGTCTCCTAATTGCTCCTCTAGGTCGACCGTTTCTTCATCTTTTTCTAGCAAGCTTATCATTTCTTCAAAATGGTTATATAATTGTTCGTTTTTCTTTATTTCCGCATTAACCTTCGATACTCTCAGTTGTGCTAGTCGAATTTTCTTTTCTTTTTGATCCTGTACTAATTGATCAAAATCATCCTGCTCTACTTTATATTTTTCAAACGCATCATCTTTCTTTTGTTCCAGTAGTGAGATCTCATAGGATTTCTCCTTCCTTTCCCACTCATTCTTCTCAGCTTGCCAATCTTCTATGCTAGTCTGTATTTTTGATAAAGTTGCTTTCGTCTCTTCCTGCTCTTGCTTCGTATGAAAATATAGAGCTTTCGCATTCACTTTTTGTTCATCTAATCTTTTTTCTTCCTTATCTAATTGTTTAAAGGCTGAGACATAGCTTTCTATTTGCTTTTCTACTTGTTTGTTCTCTTCAATGACTCGTCGTAACCGTTTATGAGCTTTGAAATGCTCACGTTGTTTCTCAAAAGTTTGTACAAAATCAACTGACCCTTTGCCAGCGATTGCTTCTTCTACTGTTGGAATAAGTAATTGGTCTACAAGCTGCGAGGTCGTTTTACAGCCATCAAAATAACTTTCCACTCCACCCTCTGAACTATTAATTACTATTATTTTTTTCCACTCAGAAGCAATGATTTTAAACCTGTCTTCTAAGTGCTGATGATAACCTTTAACCGTATCAAATGTGTGTGCCTTTAAGGGATGGGTTGACTTCATTGTCGTATAATAATCATGCATCTCATCTCGGCTCGCAGGTCGTACCTTTCCACCTACATTCGTTCGGACAAATGGCAATTGCTCGATTCTATGCTTGTCCCCTTCCTCATACTCATACGTGTAACGGTTCGATTTCATTCCTTCTTTTTCCATATATAAAGTTACAGCTGTTAGTCCATAGCGTCTTGGGCGTTCATTAATGATCCATTCAATTGCAATATGTGCACTCGATGCCTCGAGAGAGAGGGTATCCTTCATTTTACGTTCTGCGAGCTCGACATTGGGTAGTATCGCTTGAATAGCAGTCTGAATGAATACTGTCTTTCCTCCGCCATTTTCAAGTAAAATCGCCCCGTTATGGCTATCAAATAGGAAAATATCGTCATTATACCGCTTTGCTCCACCTTCATACACAACATTGGTGAACCTAATCTTTGAAATGGAAGGCATTAGACCCCCTCCTTTTGACGATCAACTGAATAAATAAACTCCAAAATTCCTCGGTTATACTCTAGCTCCATGAAATATCTTTGTACGATTACTTTTGCTTTTTCCGTTAACTGTAGTTCATCATTACCAATGTCTTGTACTAACTCTTGCGCGACTAAGAATCTTTTTACCGTATGAAGAAAGCTAAGTCTACTAATCGTTCTTCCTGACTGTGCTTTAGCGGTCTCTTTTAAATCATCCATATCTGCCCATTTACCAATAATTGCACTCCAGTTGTATTCATAATCCTTCTCGAGCTCTGTTAACTCTTCTTCTTCAATTGCTTGTAGCGTTTCTAGCCGTTCATTAACTTGTTCTAGCCAATCACTCATTGAAATAAAATCGCGTGTTGGATTTGTTGTTTGGTAGCTATCATAAAATTCTCCAATTAGAATAATTATGGTCACATACATAAAATAAATATCTGCATTGAGCGTTTTCCCAGTAAAGTATGTTTTTTTCAATGTATCGTTGGAAATATGGAAGATAGAATTAATGGCAAGTGGAACAAAATAGAGTCGTTCCCCTACGGAGAAGATGGTACAATCTACTTCTTGTGCAAACTGGTCGACCAATCCTCTAACCTTGTCTTCTGCTAAATAAAGTCTGAGCTCATCCCCTTCACTATATCCCTTTCGACTAATCTTCGCGTAAATTTGAAAGGCCTTCATCACTTCATCTTGTCTATAATCCATTCTCTTCACCCACTTTTAAACGCATTGTCATGTTTTGAATTGAAAATCGCTCCGTCACATTAATAATCTCTTGTAATTCTTCAACTTCTATAAAGGAATACTGGTGTTTAATTAATTCTAAAACTTCCTCAAACAATGATTCATTACGATTCTCTGTTTTTTCATATGCAATCGGCGAACGTTGATGCATGACATACCAAAATTGATAAAATATTCTTCTATTTAACCAATCCAAATCCGCTTCAAGGATATGTTCTATAACTTCTTTTAATGTAATTTCCTCTTTCCCTTGCATAACCATTAATACAAGATTCATAATATCCCTGAATAGTTTTCGGACCTTCGCATTTTCCAGTTCCTGCAATACCTCATCTGAGAAATCATCAAAGTCAGTTGTGCGCTCTCCCCCGTCTTGTGTTTCAATACGCTGTTCTGAAAATATAACTAGTGGTGACCATGTTTCACTTTGTTCGATGTTCAGAAATGGCTCTATTAACTGTTTTGATGCGACTAAAGGTAAAGGTTTGCTTACGAGTGCAGCCGTAATCTCTTGCTTGAAGTTAAAAGAGTCAATACCTACATAATATAGAGCCTCTTGTGCGGCGTTTAACGCTGTTGTTTTTAAATCAATGCTTTCCTTCAATAACATGGTATGGTTATGATGCACCTCACCAAGCTCTTGATCAATTTGTAAAATTAATTCATAAGCTTTTCGGTCCTTCTCGGAGTTCATATCGTATGCTAAGCGGTTCTTCGTTTCTTTTACAAATGTATGTAATTCACTGAATTCTTCATTCTCTCTCGTTAATCGTGTATTGATATCCTCGACCATTTGTTTATAACGGTCGTATGTTTCATCAGAAATGATATTTCGTTGGATTTCATGCTTCACAACCGTCATTCGATTTCTTAACGATTCTACATCAATATGCATTTCATCAATCTGCCTTAACGCTCCGACAAATTCCCCTTTTTCTAGTTGTTTTCTCAAGACTAACTGGTTAATAGATAACTGAAATTCAGTAAAATATTCCTTTGTCGCAAAAACTAATTCTAGGCCTTGTTCATCCAATTTATAGTATTGGGTATTCGTATTGATATCTGCTCGATCTGCTTTCAAAATCGAATAATGTACAGATTCATGTTCCCTAGTTTCCCAGTTATAAAATACTTTTTCATTCCGCTTCCCACTAGGTGGTCGAAAGGTTTCAACTACGGTTCTAGCAACCTTTTCATATCCTTCTAGGGTAAGTGAATATTCCCCTTGATTTAACTCGTAAAAATACTCCGCTAAATCTTGGATACTCGTTTTTTTATTTCGTATTAACATATTTTCAAAGAAAAACAAAAGGGTTAACAGACCATATCCGAAGTAATCAATGGGCTGGTTTTTCTTATCCTTCTCCCGCTTATTTTCTAATCGGAATAATGGGTCAAATAAAGATAATCGCTGCATTCGTTCACGATAATTTTCCGTTATCCCTTTTAATTGTCTGTCCATAACGCGTTCCTCCAAATAGTGTGTAACTCTTCCTTCGTTAGAGCTTCTTGAGGATAATAACCATTTTCATGAAACATGACTTTAATAATCTCTTGGTCTTCTGATCCAAAATAGTTTAAAAAATGATTTACCGCATCTTCATTTCTGTTATGATTTTCTTTCCCTTTATAGAAAGGCTTCAGGAACAGTGCTTGGTAAAAACACGTAGCAAGGTTCACTTGGTATTTCCCATAAAGATGATAGAAAATACTAATCCCTTCATAATCTAAGTCTCCAAAATAATAGATTTCATGCTGCCCTTCCGTATCACTGAGACCGAGTTGTTTAGGAAGTTGATCTAAACTTGACGCTATTTTCCAGCCCGAACCATATATTAATGTAGTGAAATTTGTAGTTTGTAATGACTCTAGTAGTCCTGAATAGGTGGCTTTGTTTTCTACAATAAGGTGTTTATGTATTTTGAGATTAGATGTTAGTTGGTTTGGGTTTATCGCAAACATGAGAGGATCTGGGGTTTTCATTATTTTCAACTTATCAAATAGATTGATTTTTTCTAAAAGAGCTTTTCCACCCTTTTCATCAATCCATTTCTCATCTTTCATTAATTCATAGGAGCGTTCCGAGCTATTAGTATAGGTAGTAGGCAAACCGTTGCTCTGTAAGTACTCATCGATGAGCATAATCCATGGCTTATCCTCCATCCACTTCTTTTTTGAAGAAGTAAAATATGCTCGTAACTCTATTACAGTATGCACTTTAAATTGCACCTCTTGAATCTCTTCAATGAGAGGTTGCTTCACTTTTCCTTTCTGGATGCGGAAACTATTAGGAAGTCCATACCAATTGGTCCCATGGCTATTTACAGCCGTAATAAATCCTTCGTCTATTAACGTTTGAACAGTAGTTGCAAAAGCTTCATACGTATCAAGAGTCTCAGCAACCTGCTCTAATTCTCCAAGCGTTATCGTAGCCTTTTTAGCTAATTCAAGGATAGTGACTAACTTTTTTCTCATAACATCACCTCATCTTTCCAAAAGATTTTCTAATTAAGATGCAATGATTTCATTTAATCAACACCTTTATAATAATCCCTTTTATTGTAAAGGTTATTGACACACTAAACAATGTATATTAAACTAAAATAAAGTTAACGATACGGATAATCGTTGTTTTCTCCGCCACATTGGCTAGGGCTGATAACGATTAACAATCAAAATCACCCTTTCTCCGCCACATTGGCTAGAGCTGGGGTGATTTTTTTTTAGAAAAGATGCCTAGCTAGAAAAGGTGCCTGCCCGTATGGGGGGAGGCACCTGAATTATAAAGTGCTATATCAAAACTAACTGTGCCACACACTCAACATGCGTCGTATGAGGAAACATATCTACCGGCTGCACTTCAAGCGTCTTGAACCCACCATCTTCAAGCACGCGCAAATCCCTTGCCAATGTGCCCGGATTACACGAAACATACACCACACGTTTCGGCTTCATCTCAATAATTGTCTGCAACAGTGCATCATCACAGCCCTTACGTGGTGGATCAACGACAATCACTTCAGCCGTATTTCCTTCCTTTTTCCACTGAGGAATAACCACTTCCGCTTCGCCCACCGCAAACTCAGCATTCTTAATCCCGTTCAATTCTGCATTTCTCTTTGCATCCTCAATTGCCTCAGGTACTATTTCTACACCAAATACCTTCTTCGCCTTTTGAGCTAAAAACAGAGAAATGGTCCCGATTCCACAATAAGCGTCAATCACCGATTCTTCACCGGTTAAGCCTGCATATTCTAATGCCTTATCATAAAGCACCTTCGTCTGCTCAGGATTTACTTGATAAAAAGATCTAGCTGAAATTGCAAACTTGATATCTCCAATCGAATCGTAGATATACTCCTCGCCCCAAAGCACATTCGTTTCGTCACCAAATATCACGTTCGTCCGCTTAGTATTAATATTCTGAACGACAGATTTAATTTCTGGAATTTCACGTACAATCTCTTCAATAATCTTAACCTTATGAGGTAATTCTCCCATTCTTGTAACTAGCACCACCATAATTTCACCAGTTACGACACCATACCGAGCCATAATATGGCGAATTGTACCTTTATGACTTTTCTCATCATACGCTCGAACTCCATACTTCTCGCAAATTCTCTTTACAGCTTGTACCACTTGATCATTTTTCTCCTGCTGAATCATACAGGCTTCCATATCAATGATTTCGTGACTACGTTGCTGATAAAATCCTGCAACAAGTCCACCTTCACGCTCTGCAACAGGTACCTGTGCCTTATTCCGGTAACGCCACGGGTCGTCCATTCCTAAGACAGAATGTACGGTGACATTCTTCAGATGACCAATTCGAGTTAAAACTTCTTCAACTTGCTTCCTCTTCGCCACTAATTGCCCTTCATAGCTTAAATGCTGAAGCTGACAGCCCCCACATTGTTTATAAATCGGACATGGCGCATCGACTCTAAATGGGCTTTCTTCATATAATTCAACAAGGCGTCCGAAGGCATAGCCTTTTTTCACTTTAGTAATTTTAATCTTCGCTTTTTCATCTGGTAAACCATTTTGAACAAAGATCGGAAAGCCTTCTACCTTTGCGACTCCCGCTCCATCATGTGTGAGATCCTCAAATGTAACATCATAGTATTCATTTTTCTCAATTGGGACAGTTTGTTTTTCCATGTGTTTTAACTCTTCCTTTACGTCGGGTTGCTGAAACTGATTTTATCATAGATTCGGTTTTAATGGCCAATTTCGTAATAGTGGGAGGACTTAAGGAAACGCTCGGAATCGCTTACGAATCCGAGTGCTTGATAAAATCGGTCTCCTTGTTCTGTATCTGTATGTAATACTAATACGTTAAACATACCATCTGCATCCTTAATGAGTTGCTCAATAAGTAGCTTTCCAATACCCTGTCCACGCATTTCATTAGCGACATAACACCTTCTCACTCGACCTATCGTATTTTCCCCTGAATAAGGATTCCTGTTCAATCCCGCAACAGCTACTAAGAGACCATTCCTATCATATGCACCATACAATACTTCACCTTCAAGAGAAAATGAATTTTCCCCATTCAAATATTCGTTCACAAGCCGCCTAACAAATCGAAAACCCTGCTTTTCACTTTCTTCAATTAAATGTGATAAATTCTCAAATTCAACCTTATCAATTCTTTTTATATTAATATGAGCCAAATTATTTCCCCCTATGAAAAAGAAAAAAACCTGGCATATGCCAAGCTTATTTCCCACTCATCTTTTCTGCTTTTTCTTTTGAAACAAACACTTCTATATGCTGATATAAGTTCACGAATTCGCCTGGTAACAAGCCACCATATTCACCATCAAGGTTGAGCTGCATTTTATCAGTTGCTTTCACCTTAATCCGATTAGCTTTTGTATAGATGATATGTGGATCATGGACATGCTCACCACGAACGGCAAGTGAGGCAATTTTAATAAAATCAGCTAGATTTGCCTTTTTCAAAATGATCAAATCGAACAAACCGTCATTCAACGAGGAATCAGGTGCAAGCTTTTCAAAGCCACCGACTGAGTTTGTTAAAGACACTAAGAAAAGCATAATCTCTCCATCAAATAGCTTACCATCATATTCAATCTCAACCTCTGTTGGCTTGATTGATGGAAGCATTTCAATTCCTTTTAAATAATAGGCAAGCTGCCCAATCATCGTTTTCATTTTACTTGGTACTTCATAGGTTAACTCGGTTAGTCGGCCTCCACCAGCAATATTGATGAAATAACGATCATTGACTCGCCCGACATCAATCGGCATTGAAATTCCGTCAACAATGACATCACATGCCGCTTCAATCGTTGAGCGTGGGACACCAATTGCTCTGGCAAAATCATTGGTTGTTCCAACTGGAATAATTCCAAGCTTCGGTCTGTAAGGTTGCTCTGCTAGACCATTAACGACTTCATTAATCGTACCATCCCCACCGGCTGCAACCACCAGATCATATTGTCGTTCCACGGCAATTTTCGCAGCTGTAGTAGCATCTCCAGCACCTGTTGTCGCATGACATGAAGTTTCATATCCTGCCCGCTCTAGCCGGTCTAATACTTCAGGTAAGTGCTTTTTAAAAACTTCTCTCCCTGAAGTTGGGTTATAAATAATTCTCGCTCTTTTCATTACACATCATCCTAATATTGTTAAAAATATGTAATTCCCTATCACTTTAACATGATAGCTTATCCGAAATGAATAAGCAATTCTTAGCCTAAAGCGAGTAGACCTATTTTTGATTTTCTAATACATGTAGTGCTACCCATTCACTATTCACAATATCTAAATGATATGCTCCAGATCCTAGGGTTAAGGTACCTTTGTACTGACGGTTATATTCCTCTTCTTTCCCGCTTTCCACTTCAACCTTTTCCCATGAACTTTCTCCGACGGCCAAATCACTCCGAGAGACCGCTGACAGCTTTACGTCACTATTTTCACTGACATGAACATTAACACGATCTACTCCATTTACGACCCAGTGGTTGGATATTGATGACGCATGCAACTCGATTTGATTATGCTGACCTCGAACCTCAAGTCTGATATCTTCTGGCACAACAATTGTAGGATTTAGATGTGTATACATCGAAAGTGGCCCTGTGTTTTGTGTTGGTTCTTTTACGTATATATAATATGTATTGCCAACAACCTTTGTCATCACATAATCATCAATCTTATTAATTGGATAATCTTCTTTTCGGTTGACTGCTGCACGATAGGTCCCAAACGTATGAATTTCATGTGCTTCAGTACCCTCAATCGAGACCGCTTGATTGCCTGTTTCAACAATGACTCTCTTAATCTCACTTGATAGTTTTTCTTCAAAGGCAGGCAAATTGACTGTTGTTTCCTCTGAACCTACCACTACCTGAACTTGTTGTAATAGCCCAGTAGATGTTAGGACGGTTAGCACGATGCCAACCGTTCCTAATACACCTACAAATAGAATACTTAGAAAATCATATTTTATGATGGGATTTTCTTGTTTTGAGATAAAAAGGTAGAGAAGAATTTCAATTCCAAGAACTACTAAGATCGCTGGCCACCATACTAGCAATGGTTGAAAAGCTTCATTTCCACTAAATTGAGATATCACTAGAAAAACTCCTAGTAAAACAAGTGAAAGCCCCATCGATACCGTTCCAACACGCCACTTCCTCATTGCACTCTCTCCTTTCGACTCTTACTTCCAACAAGTAATTTAATTCCCCCACCGATTAACAACGTACAAACAACGAACGTTTGGAAATAGTTATAGTACCAGTAAGTCAGATCCACTCCAAAGAAACTTTGGAATACCGGCCCAAATGCTCCAACAATTAAATTATCAAACATGTAATATAATCCTAATACAAGTAACCCTATCCCAAACCAACGCTGATGATTGATAAAATATGAGACTATTGGGATATCCTCGATTTCTTCTTCTCCATGCTTCGATACCTTTTGTAAAGCATCAAAAAAGCTATAAAACCAAATCAATGGGATAAAAAATAAGAAAAGTGATAATCTTAGAGCATCTAAAATCCAAATTCCAAATAAGAACGCGGCCATCAGTTGTAACCCTCGTCTTTGTAATCCGAGATACATATGCCCAGCCCCAGGGAAAATCGATAAAATTGTTGCTAGCGCCTTACTTTTCTTGCCTTGCTCTCGTCTAGTTTCTTCAAAATCCTCTAACACAGTTCGGTCGACCAATTCTTCGCCATTTTGTTTTTTTGCAAGAAGCTGCACTGTATCAAACATATTATAAATCCAAATAATTGGTAGTGCTCCTAGAAAAACAATAAATCCACCTTGACTTGTAATGGCTGTGATAAACACAATCATAATGCCTAATCCGAAAAACCCAATGATAAAGGTTAATCCTCTATTCATAAGGCCTAAGTGAAAATGGCCTAGTCCAGGAATAAGCGATAACAGTATCGTGAAAAAGCGATCACTTTCGTTTGGTGTTTTTTGATCTCCAGTATCAACTGTGTCCCCACTGGATTGAACAGATGCAGTTTCTTGATTCTTTGTCTGTAGTTGGAAACTACGCAACAGCTGAATAATCATATCCATCATATTAATGGTACCAATAATAAATACAAGAACAAATGCCATTATAATAAATGGCTCCGCATGCCATGGTTCAATTAACGCTATAAATATTGGAATTATAAATGATAATGCTGCGCTAAATCCGTAGAAATATCCTCTTTTACGACCTAAATAAAGATGTCCTACACCTGGTAAAAATGAAAGCATAAATGCTACCATCGGTTTTTTAGTCATTTTATTCACCTTCCTTTTGATGTTCTAATACTTTATCAATCCAAGAAATGACTTTATCCATTAAGTTCTCTGAAACAGGCGCCTCAACTCTAGTTGTTGAAGCTGCTTCGACTGTTGCTACTACCCCTGTAATACTTTGAAAAAATCCTGATGTCATTAAGCTAAATGTAATCATTGCAGCGATCCCATAATGAAATAACGGGTACTGAGTCAACCTTCTCTTCGTTTTACCTTTTTCTTCAACCGAGATCTGTTCAAGCATTTTATCTGTAAAGCTTTCATTACTCATATCTGGCAGTTCGACCTCTTGTTGTTCCACCATCATCATGTACATTTCTAAACATTGGTCACAGGAGTATAGATGATCTTCCATTTGCTCACGGTGTGCGTCTATTAACTTATCATTGATATAGTCTAGCCATTGTTGTTGCTTGTAGTGGTTCATCAAAAATCATCCTCCTTCCAATGCTTTTTTATCCATTTTCTTGCTCGATGAAGCTTCACCTCGACCGTTTTCACAGCCACATTTTGTTCCTCTGCAATTTGTTTATAATTCTTTTCCGTTATGTAATAATCCTCAATCACATCTCGGTAATTATCTGGCAATTCTTTAATTCTCGTACGAACCACTTCTCTTTGCTCTTTTCGCAGCAATGAGACAGCTGCACTTACTTCTGTTCCTGTTACTTGTTTTAAAATTTCATCATCAACTGCACTTTCCTGTTTCCTTACTTGCTTTCTCGTTACATCAATTGCTGTATTCATCGCAATTCGTGTTATCCATGTTTTGAAGCCCTGCTTTTGATACTTCGGGAGAGCGTAATAGATTTTGATAAATGTTTCTTGCGTAACATCTTCAGCGTCTTTTTCATTACGAACAACAGGATAAACCACTTTGTACAGATAATGACGATATTTCTCCACTAACAACCGAAAAGCCTGTTCATTGCCGGCAATGGCCTTCTCGATTAACTTCTCATCCTCTATCACACTCTCCCCCTTTCTCTCTGTCTAATTAATAGACGGATAGAATTATGGAATCCCTACACTTTTTCAGAAAAATTTTCCTATACTTCTATTCTACTCTTTTTAACATTATCTGGTACAAGCAAGTTTGTATGGAAAGAGTGATTATTATTGATAGAGAAAGGGTAAACAGGTTTTACTTGGAAATGATCCTTAAATCCGGGTCAGTTACTGTGACATTTGGCATTTTGAAACGATTTAGATTATTTATCTGCAAGTTTATCGTTATAGCAGTGATACTAGGCGTTAGTTATTCAACAAACCAATGGTTATAGGCGACTTTATCCATTTTATTGTCCACTTTTGGAGTTTTATTAGCCATTTTGAAGTTCTTATTAGCCACTTTCTAATATTTATCAATATTTACCATGATTTAATTAGATATATCATAAAAAATAAGGATGAAAAATAGATTTTTAAAGTATTAACACATATTGAATTCCTCCAATTAAAATTTTAGTTAGAAACTGTTGATTTATGGTTTCATTAACGATTTTTCAGCTGAGTCATCGCTATAGCAGCGAGACTGGATCCCCATTTTTTAACATACACATGGTTTATTGGCGACTTTGATCATTTTATTAGCCATTTTTAGAGTTTTATTAGCCATTTTGACCAGTTTATTAGTCAAGTTTCGACTAAATATCAATATTACACTTAAAATCATTCATTTCCCCATCCAAAACCAACAAAAAAAACCTAGGTTCAACACCCTAGGTTCTAAATTGATCAACGCTTATTCAATTCCTCAGCCAAAATCTTATTCACCAACTGCGGATTCGCCTGACCTTTTGTTTCCTTCATTACTTGCCCAACAAGGAAACCAATCGCCTTACCTTTACCACCTTTAAAATCTTCAACCGATTGTGGATTTGCATCAATAATCTTCGTGATGATTTCAGTCAGTGCACCTTCATCAGAGATTTGTACAAGTCCTTTTTCTTTTACAATCGTTTCGGCGTCGCCACCATTTTCGATTAATTCCTTGAAGACGGTCTTGGCAATTTTAGAAGAAATCGTTCCGTCAGCAATTAGCTTAATCATTCCTGCTAAGCCCTCAGCTGTTAATGCCACTTCATGTAATTCCTTTGATTCTGCATTCAGATATGCAGAGACGTCACCCATAATCCAGTTTGATGCCTGCTTTGCATCGCCACCAGCTGCGACTGTACTTTCAAAGAAGTCTGCCATGTCCTTTGACATCGTTAAGACTGCAGCATCATATTCAGGCAGTCCCCAGTCTTCGACATAACGCTTTTTACGTGCATCTGGAAGCTCAGGAATTTCCGCACGGACACGAGCCTTCCATTCATCATCAATATATAACTCAACTAAGTCTGGCTCAGGGAAATAACGATAATCGTCAGATCCTTCTTTTACACGCATTAGTTTCGTTGTTTTTGTATTCTCGTCATAACGGCGAGTTTCTTGGCCAATCGTACCGCCTGCTTTTAATATTTCTGCTTGGCGTATTTCTTCATATTCTAAGCCTTTTTGAACAAATGCAAATGAATTTAAGTTTTTAAGTTCAGTTTTTGTCCCAAATTCTTCTTGTCCAACGGGACGAAGTGATATATTTGCATCACAGCGAAGTGAGCCTTCCTCCATTTTCACATCAGAAACACCTGTATAGAGAATAATCGATTTTAATTTTTCTAGATAGGCATATGCTTCCTCAGGTGTACGGATATCCGGTTCAGATACAATCTCAATTAATGGTGTTCCTTGACGATTGTAATCGACTAGTGAGTATCCATCACCTGTATGTGTAAGCTTACCAGCATCTTCTTCAAGGTGAAGTCTTGTAATTCCGATACGCTTCTTTTGGCCCTGCACTTCAATCTCAATCCAACCATTTTCACCAATCGGCTTATCAAACTGAGAAATTTGGTAAGCTTTTGGATTGTCTGGATAAAAATAGTTTTTCCGATCAAACTTTGTATCTGTGGCAACTTCACAGTTAAGCGCCATTGCCGCACGCATCGCATAATCAACCGCGGTTTTATTTAAAACAGGGAGGACACCTGGATATCCTAAGTCAATTACTGTTGTATTTGAGTTCGGAGCCGCACCGAAGGCGTTCGGACTGCTTGAAAAGATTTTTGATTTAGTTTTAAGCTCAACATGGACCTCAAGTCCAATGACTGTTTCAAATTCCATTATTTGTTTCACCCCTTACAATTGTGGATTTTCTTTATGAAATTCTGTTGCTTGCTCGAATGCATGTGCAACACGATATATGGTACTTTCATCGAAATGCTTACCGATAATTTGAAGTCCGAGTGGAAGACCATTGGATAATCCACATGGAACTGAAATAGCTGGAACACCTGCTAAGTTCATTGGGATGGTTAAAATATCGTTCGCATACATGGTAAGTGGATCTGAGATTTTTTCACCAATCTTAAATGCTGGAGTTGGTGTTGTAGGTCCAATAATGACGTCATATTTTTCAAATACATCTTCAAAATCTTTTTTGATTAATGTACGAACTTTTTGTGCTTTTTTATAATAAGCATCATAATAACCAGAGCTAAGTGCAAAGGTCCCAAGCATGATTCGGCGCTTCACTTCATCACCAAAACCTTCCGCTCTTGTTTCCTTGTACATTTCCAAAAGGTTTTCCGCATTATCTGTGCGATATCCGTATCTCACTCCATCGAAACGAGATAGGTTTGCTGAAGCTTCTGACGATGATAAAAGATAATAGGTAGCTACTGCATATTTAGAATGTGGAAGTGAAACCTCTTCCCAAGTTGCACCTAGTTTTTCTAGAATCTTTAATGCACCCAATACAGATTGCTTAACCTCTTCATTTACACCTTCCCCAAGATATTCACTAGGGACGGCAATTTTCAAACCTTTTACATCACCGGTTAATGCTGATAAATAGTCAGGTACGTCGACATTGGCGCTTGTCCCATCCATTGGGTCGACTCCAGCGATTGCTTGTAAAAGATATGCGTTGTCTTCGACATTACGTGTAATTGGTCCAATAATATCAAGTGATGATGCAAACGCAACAAGTCCAAAACGTGATACACGACCATATGTAGGCTTTAATCCAACAACTCCACAGAAGGAAGCCGGCTGTCTTACTGAACCACCTGTATCAGATCCAAGTGAAAATGGAACCTCACCTGCTGCTACCGCGACGGCAGAACCACCACTCGATCCTCCTGGAACATACTCTGTGTTCCATGGATTTTTTGTTACCTGGAATCCAGAGTTCTCAGTTGATGAACCCATCGCAAACTCATCCATATTTAACTTTCCAATTGTAACAGCTTCAGCTTGTTGTAGTCTTTGTACTGCTGTCGCATCATAAATTGGGTCAAAGTTTTCTAAGATTTTACTAGCACATGTTGTACGCAAATTTTTTGTAACAATATTATCCTTAATCCCGATTGGCATTCCAAAAAGGAGACCATATTGGTCTTTAGTTCCGATTGCCTCATCTAGTTCTTTTGCATATGCTCTCGCTTTTTCTTCATCTAATGTTAAAAATGCTTGAACTTGTTCCTCAACCTCATTAATTCGTTTATATGACTGATCCACTAGGTCAGTGACTGATATTTCTTTTTTATGTAACATGCTATGTAATTCTGAAATTTTATGACCAAAAAGAGACATCCTCTAACTTCCCCTCCCTTACTCAATAATTGATGGAACACGGAAATGTCCATCCTTCGCATCTGGTGCGTTCTTTAATACATCTTCTACCGGTAATCCTTTTTGTGGGACATCCTCACGAAGTACATTTTTCACTGGTAATACATGTGATGTTGGCTCCACTTGCTCTGTATCTAATTCATTTAACTGCTCAGCAAATGTGATAATATCATCTAATTGCTTTGCAAACATTTTCGCTTCATCTTCAGTTACAGCAAGTCTCGCAAGATTTGCGACATGCTTTACTTGATCGATTGAAATTCTAGACATAAAACCTTTCACCTCCACGGATTTCGCCCATTAACAATATACTGATAATACCAAAGTTTAAGGCTTTAAAGCAAGAATTCACAGGGAAAATAAAGAATAACCTGAAAATTTTGGGATGAGTTAGGAATTATGTGGTATTTACGAGGTGAACAGATGTGTGTTTAGGAAGGATAAAATTCTTTGTTTGGATTATTGATTCTATATAATTAGATGATTGGCGTTAGATTTACAGTTTTCCACCGAGAGAAAAATAGCCATTTAATATCCAAGGTCTATTTTACAAAAAAAAAAAAAACGAACCCAAATGTGAATTAACACACCCGAGTTCGTTCTATTATTCTAACTATCTATTAACCTCTAGCTTTTTCAAATTCATCTTGAATTTCTTGTGATGGTGCTTCTGTTACTAAACTTACGATAAATACTGCAATTGTTGAGATAATGAAGCCTGGTACGATTTCATATAAATCAGACCCAATATTACTCCATATTACAACTGTGATTGCTCCAGTGATCATTCCAGCTAAAGCACCCCAACGATTCATCCGTTTCCAGAATAGGGATAAAATGATAACGGGACCAAACGCAGCTCCGAAACCAGCCCATGCATAGCTTACTAAGTCTAAAACAGAGCTATCTGGATTCATAGCTAGTAAAAGTGCAATTAATGCGATAACACCAACTGAAATTCTACCAACCCATACAAGTTCTTTTTCTGAAGCATCTTTCTTAAGAATTGCTTTGTAGAAATCCTCTGCTACAGCACTTGAAGAAACAAGTAACTGAGAATCAATTGTACTCATGATAGCTGCTAAAATCGCTGCTAATAGAACACCTGATACCCATGGGTTAAATAATACTTGTGTAAACATAATGAAGACTTGCTCTCCATCTGGTAGTGGGCTTTCTGCGAAATACGCGATACCTGCAAAACCAGTGAATACTGCTCCAAATAATCCAAATACCATCCAAACCATACCTATTAATCTAGCTTTAGGTACATCTTTTACAGAACGTAATGCCATAAAACGTGTAAGGATATGTGGTTGACCGAAGTAACCTAATCCCCATGCTAGTAATGAAATGATTCCAATACCAGTCATGCCAGTGAACGCATCAAGATACATAGGATCTAATTCACCAACTGTATTTACTGTATTGCTCCAACCACCAAGTTCAGTTACTGCAACAATCGGAACAATGATCAATGCTAAGAACATTAAAATTCCTTGGATAAAATCTGTCCAACTTACGGCTAAGAATCCACCTAAGAATGTGTAAGAAATGATAACTATTGCACCAATCCAAAGTGCTTGATTATAAGAAAGCCCAAATGAAGCTTCAAACAACTTAGCTCCACCTACCATACCTGAAGAAGTATAGAATGTGAAGAATAATAAAATTACTAGTGCTGAAATCACGCGTAATGATTTTGATGTATCTTTAAAACGATTTTCAAAGAAATCTGGAATTGTAATTGAATCATTAGCAACCTCAGTGTAAGATCTTAAACGACCTGCAACAAATTGCCAGTTTAAGTATGCACCGACAGTTAAACCAACTGCGATCCATATTTGATTCATACCTCCACTAATATAAACTGCCCCAGGTAGACCTAGTAATAACCAACTACTCATGTCTGATGCACCCGCACTTAGCGCTGCAACTCCTGGTCCTAGTCGCCTTCCTCCTAATACATAGTCTGAAAGATTACTAGTTAACTTATAGGCTGCGATACCTATGCCTAACATACCTACTAAATAAATTATAAATGTGGTTAATACTGCAGCATCCATCTCTTATCCTCTCCCTTCAGATTTACTTTTTGCTGGTCTGTACGTTACGACTGATAGAACTACTGTAGCTAGCATCGGTACAAATAACCAAAACCAAGTAGCGCCTGTTAAAGAGTGTTCCATCCCTTCACCTCCTAAGAAAAGCCTTGTCACGAATTAGAATATGCACAAGCATACAATTTCATGATAACTCTTTTTGAAGCTATTAATGAACAATAATTTCATAACACCTTAACAATCATAACATAATATCGATTTCTGAACAGATTGAATATTCTAAAAGTTATCCCTTGGTGAATAAATATACACAAAATCGTATCATTTTACCGTTATATAGGTATATAGATTATATCTATTCATCGAAATTCATAAAATTAAGTTGGGCTTTAAGGAAATTTTATGGAAAACCGGCTTGTTTTAGGGGTTAAAAACCGGTGAGTATTTTATTATAAATTAATAAGAAAATCGTCCTATGTTTTTGAACTATTTCCTATGAAGCTCATAATTTAGGATTTCGAATGAAGCATCAGTGACATTTGATAGATTGGTTATAATTCTGTTTCAATTTTGCAAACCCCTTCGACAAAATCCGGCAAAAACCGGGTGGTGTCAGGCCCCACTCTGTTAAAACTGAAAGTTGACATCACTGTGTTTGGAAAATAAGCGGAGAAATTCCCTCTAAGTTGGGAAATACCCACATTTCCTAAAAAATAAGGGGAGTTTTTCCGCTTAAATGACCCAAATCTTTAAGATTTTGTGTTATTTAGAGTAGTTAAGGGGATTTTCTACCCTTATATACGCTTCTTAAGCTTCCCTTAATAGAATAAGAGGAAATTCTCCCCTTAAGAATCTCATACTACGAAAAATTGATTCAAAAAGGAGGAGGCTTGCAAACTTGGGATACGGAGTAGATATCAAGGGTACAAACCCTAAACCGGGTGGTGCCTATCACCAAAAAAAGTCCCCAAAACCCGGGGACTTTTCTCTTTTTCATTTATAGCATTTCAGATGTAGTCTTAGCTTGCATGTGTAGTAATAGGTAGTCTGGGCCACCTGCTTTTGAGTCGGTACCTGACATGTTGAAACCGCCGAATGGTTGGTATCCAACGATTGCACCTGTACATCCACGATTGAAGTATAGATTACCTACATGGAAGTCTTCACGTGCTTTTTCGATGTTTTCACGGTTGTTAGAAATAACCGCACCAGTTAAGCCGTATTCTGTGTTGTTTGCAATATCAATGGCATGATCAAAGTCTTTTGCTTTACAGAATGCAACAACAGGTCCGAAGATTTCTTCCTTCATTAGGCGGGCATTTTCATCCACATCAGCGAAGATTGTTGGTTGAATGAACCAGCCTTCTGAATCGTCACCTTCACCACCATGTACTAGCTTACCTTCTTCATTTCCAATTTCAACGTAGCTCATAATCTTGTCATATGCACCTTGATCATTAACAGGCCCCATTGAAACAGTTGGGCTAGCAGTTGTGTTACCAACAGTTAGCTCTTTTGTTAATTCAACCACACGCTCTAATACTTGATCATACACATCTTCAAGCACAACAGCTCTTGAACATGCAGAACATTTTTGGCCTGAGAAACCGAAAGCAGATGCTACGATTGATTTAGCCGCTAATTCAAGATCAGCTTCTTTATCAACTACAATCGTATCCTTTCCACCCATCTCCGCGATCACTCGCTTCAACCAAATTTGGCCTTCATTAAGTTTTGATGCACGCTCATATATACGTAATCCAACATCACGAGAACCTGTGAAACTGATAAATCGAGTACGAGCATGATCAACTAAATAGTCACCAACTTCAGACCCACTACCAGGTATGTAGTTTACAACCCCTGCAGGAAGGCCTGCTTCTTCTAACACTTCCATGAATTTAGCAGCAATAATAGGCGTTGTACTAGCAGGCTTTAGTAATACTGTGTTACCAGATACTAATGCCGCAGTTGTCATACCAGCCATAATTGCAAATGCGAAATTCCAAGGTGAAATGATTACACCTACACCAAGTGGAATATAGTTAAAACGATTATATTCGATAGGACGGCTCTCAACTGGAATACCGTCTTTTAATTTAAGCATTTGACGTCCATAATACTCCATGAAATCAATTGCTTCAGCTGTATCAGCATCTGCCTCGTTCCATGGTTTACCCGCTTCTTTTACAAGTAGTGCAGAGAATTCATGTTTACGGCGACGTACGATAGCAGCAGCACGGAATAAGATATCAGCACGCATTTCTGGCTTTGTTTTACGCCATGTTTGAAACGTCTTATCTGCAATCTGCATTGCTTTTTCCGCATGCTCACGAGTGGCTTTAGATACACGACCTACAACCTCAGAACGTTGCGCTGGGTTAACCGATACGATTTTATCTTCTGTTGAAACTCGTTCTCCACCAATAATTAAATCATAATCTTTTCCTAAATAAGCCTCAACTGTTGCAAGACCAGCTTCAAAAGCCTTCTTATTTTCCTCAACAGTAAAATCAGTAAATGGTTCGTGTTTGTAAGGTACTACCATTCTACTTTCGCCTCCCTTTCTACTATTGGCTATTCCCCATATACCTTTGCTTTTAAACGGTTACATGTACCGACCGCCTCGAACTAAGTAGAGTGGTATCTTTTCTTCCGTAAAATGAACCTAAGATTACGCATGATTTTTTCTACAACTCTACAACGGTTCTCATAGCAAAAACATTACAGAAAAGAGCCCTACTATAAAGCAGTTTCTTATCCTTCATCATCATTCTACTAGATAAAGCGCAACTCTTCAAACCCTTACAAATAGTTAGATTCTTCAAAAAACAAACCTATAAAACTAGGACAAATTTTCATACACCACTATGAAGCCATTTTAGCAAAATAGGAAAACTCTTAATTTTCCCAAAAAAATTTTTTGTAAAAAAAGAGACCCAGAACTGAGCCTCAATAAAACTAATTATAAATATGGACATAAGGTTCTTCTTCACCAGCATCTCGGATAATAATACTTTCCTGTCCACTTCCTGAAGTAATATAAATTCGGACATTTACATAGCTAGGGAAATGCTCCATTACTAACCCGGTAACATATTGGGTAAAGCCAATGACTTCACCTTTGCCATAAAATTGCATCGGAATCGTGATTGTTAGCTCCTGAAGATCCTCATTTTTGTAAAATCCTTGACCAATGACGCCCGTATAATTGGAAAAGTAATCATCGATATCTGCCTTAAAGTATTCCATCTTCATCGCATCTTCTGGGTACGCATTTGTGGCAGCGGTTGAAGGGAAGAAGTGGTATTCTTCATTGATATCCTCCCATTTACCGAGTTTCGAGCTATTGGCATCCACTTTAGCACGGGAAACAAAATGCCCTGGAACAATTGAAGAGATTTCCTCCTGCTCAAACAGTGAAATCACAATCGGTACTTGTGCGAGCTCAGGTATATTACGTAATCGCCTTATGATTTCATCAGCAATTTTCTTTCCCTCTTCCTCAAGCTTTGCTGAACTTATCTCTACTTCTCTTTGAAAACCTCGATATTCCTCAATATGATAATCATCTGGAAGCTTATAATAATACACAGAATTTAAAGCTAAACCAATGGCTATACCACCTAATTCAACCTGTCCCTGATCATTTTTTATAAGATAATTATGCTCAAGGATACTTGATAAATAGATCGGACTTTTCTTCATTTGTTCTTCATATGATTGATTTTTATCATATACAAATGTTGGATTTAGTCCTACATTCGGAACTTCTTCATCAGGTTTATCTTTATCTTTTAACGCTTCTAATTGCTTATTTGATAGCTTTCTTCCCAACCATCCCTCAACTGTATCTTTCTCTAGATATTGACCTTCTTGATACAAGTATTTATCCACACTAAATGTGTCTTGTGCCATTCTCATTAAACCAGTTTCGAATTCATCAATGTCTAACCGAGTATTTAATGTACCGAGCACAAGACCTCTTGCTTCCCCAGATTTAAATGGTAAAATTGTGCGATAATAGGACTCAGAGATGTTATATTTTGGGATGATGGCTGTCTCTTTTGTATCGTTTGTTTCTTGGACAACCTCTTCTTCCTTCTCGAAGTTAGGTACACATCCTGAAAGAAGAAGAACCAATGTAAGACCTACCAACAATAGGTTTTTCACATTTAACACCTCTTACCGTAGTTTGTTTTCACGAGCAATTACTTCATCTCTACAACCTATGTTACTTTTTTAATTCTAAAATTAACCGTTCTTCATCCCAAATTTCTATATTTAGCTCCTGTGCTTTTGCTAACTTAGATCCCGCTGCCTCTCCCGCAATTAACAAATCGGTGCTCTTGCTAATACTACCCGTGACTTTTCCACCTAATGCTTCAATTTCCGCTTTTGCTTCATTGCGATTAAGTTGTTCGAGCTTTCCTGTTAAAACAATCGTTTTTCCAGCAAACACAGAATCAATATCTTCAGTACTGACTAGTTTTGGCCCTTTATAATCCATGTTTACGCCATACTCAACTAGTTCTTTTAATAATTCCTCTACTTCTGGTAAATCAAAATAAGTCACCACAGAATCCGCCATTTTGTCACCAATTTCGTGGATGGCAACTAGTTCCTCAAACGTGGCTTTTTGCAGATTTCCCATCGTTTCAAAGTTCTGTGCTAATGTTTTAGCTGCCTTTGCACCCACATGACGAATACCCAAACCAAACAATAACTTTTCTAACGAATTACCCTTCGACATTTCAATTGCTTTTAGCAAATTATCGACTGATTTTTCACCCATACGCTCTAACTGTAAAAGTCTTTCACGTTCTAACTTATAAAGGTCTGCCACATTTTCCACGAGCTTTTCTTTAAATAGCTGAACAATGACCTTTTCACCTAATCCATCAATATTCATTGCATTTCTTGAAACAAAATGAATGATACCTTCTCGGATTTGAGCTGGACATGCTGGATTAATACAGCGAAGTGCAACCTCTTCCTCTAGACGAACAAGCTCGCTTTCACATTCTGGACAATGAGTTGGCATAGAAAATTCAACTTCATCACCAGTTCGTAATTCTACCATTACATTAACAACCTCAGGGATTATGTCACCCGCTTTTTTCACGACAACCGTATCACCGATTTTAAGATCTTTTTCCCGTATTAAGTCTTCGTTATGAAGCGAAGCGCGTTGAACAGTTGTTCCTGCTACACGAACCGGCTCTAAAATCGCAGTTGGTGTAATTACACCTGTACGTCCCACACTTAATTCAATATCTAACAGTTTCGTCACCACTTCTTCAGCTGGAAACTTATACGCAATCGCCCATCTTGGACTTTTCGCGGTGAATCCTAATGCCTGCTGTTGTTCTAAGGAATCAATCTTTATGACGATTCCGTCAATATCATAGCTTAGATTTGGCCGTTTTTCTGTCCAACCCTCGATATAAGTAATCACCTCATCGATATTTGCACACTTCCTGCGCTCAGGATTTGTTTTAAACCCTAGCTCATCAAGTAAATCTAATCCCTGACTATGTGCTGAAACACCTGTTTCCCCGACGTCAGCAATGCTGTAAACATAAATATCCAAATTGCGCTTTGCAGCAATTTTTGGATCAAGCTGACGAAGTGATCCAGCCGCAGCGTTACGTGGGTTTGCAAAAAGCTCTTCACCGTTTTCAGCCTTCGCTTTATTCAAACTTTCAAAGGACTTCTTTGGCATGAACACTTCCCCACGAACTTCAAGCGAATGTGGTTGCTTCATTTTCAACGGAATGGAACGCACTGTTTTTAAGTTCTCAGTGATATCCTCACCAATTGTACCATCTCCTCTAGTAGCCCCTTGGACGAAAAATCCTTGTTCATATCTAAGTGAAACTGCCAAACCGTCAATTTTCAATTCACAAACATAAGAAACGTCTTCACCAACCGCTTGCTTTGCACGTCGATCAAAATCGCGTAAATCAGTTTCATTAAACGCATTTCCAAGGCTGAGCATAGGTGTACGGTGCTCAACCTTATTAAACGCATCAAGGATTTGACCTCCAACACGTACAGATGGTGAATCACTCGTTAACATTTCAGGAAATTGTTCTTCTAAGCTTTTTAATTCCTGCATTAACCGGTCATATTCAGCATCAGATACAGATGGCTTGTCTAACACATGATACTCATAGTTATACTGATGTAACAGATCATGTAATTCTTGTACTCTTTTTTGTGCTTCTTCTTTTACCATTTGTCCAACCCTTTCGTTTAAAAAAGTGGATTTACGCTTTTGTTATCGGAGCAAATTTCGCTAGTAGACGTTTAATTCCTGTTGGGCTTGGGAAGGCAATATCTAGTTCCTTTGAATCGCCATCACCCTTCACACTGACCACTGTTCCGACTCCCCATTTCTTATGGGCTGCCTTATCTCCAACAACCCAAGATATTTCATCGCCACCTGTAGATCTGGCAGCTGCAAATGTTGGTTGTGGAGTAGGTCTTCGTTCGATTGAACGTTCAGAACGAGCTGAGCTAAATGGTGCTTTTGAGATTTGTTTTTTCAATTGCTCTCCAATATTTTCAAGCAACTCTTCAGGAATTTCACCAACGAAACGTGATACAGGGTTCATACTTGTGCGACCAAATAAAGTTCTCATTTGAGCATTGGTGATATATAAATCCTCTTCTGCACGAGTAATTCCAACATAAGCGAGACGGCGTTCTTCCTCCATTTCAGCCTCTTCCATCAATGAACGACTGTGTGGGAAAACACCTTCCTCAAGACCAATTAAAAATACGACTGGGAACTCTAATCCTTTAGCTGCATGTAATGTCATTAAAATTAGAGATTCATTTTTCGATTGATCTTCTTCATCTTCATCTAACTTATCAATATCCGCGACAAGCGCTAAATCAGTTAAAAACGCAATTAAACTCTTATCTTCGTTTTTCTCTTCGAAATTCTTTGTAACAGATAAGAATTCCTCAATATTTTCTAAGCGACTTTCTGCTTCGATTGTTTTTTCATTTTTAAGCATATCTCTATAACCAGTTTTGTCTAAAACTTCTTCTACTAATTCAGTAACAGATAAATATTCCTGCATTTGACCCCAGTTGCTAATTTGACTTCTGAATTCATGCAAAGATTTTGTAACTTTGCCACTTAGTCCTACCAGTTCAATATCTGCAAGTGCTTCGTATAACGACAAGTCCGTTGTAATCGCATAATTTGCGATTTTATCCACAGACGTTGCACCAACACCACGCTTCGGTACGTTAACAATTCGCGCAAAGCTAATATCGTCATCATGATTCGCAATTAATCGCAAGTAGGCTAGTAAATCCTTAATCTCTTTTCTGTCATAGAACTTTGTTCCACCGACAATCGTATAGTTGAGGTTTGACTTTAAAAGTACTTCCTCCATCACACGTGATTGGGCGTTCGTTCGGTATAAAATAGCAATGTCTGATAGCTTACGCTTCCCACTGTTTACTAGTTCACGTATCTTTCCTGCAACAAACTGTGCTTCCAGTGCTTCACTATCTGCTCGATAGTAGCTAAGTTTACTACCTTCATCATTTTCAGTCCAAAGATTCTTTGGCTTACGATTTGAATTTCTCTCGATAACCTTATTTGCAGCTTCCAATATTCGTTTCGTTGAACGGTAGTTTTGTTCAAGCATGATCATTTGTGCATTTGGGTAATCTTTTTCAAATGAGAGGATATTGGCAATATCAGCTCCACGCCAGCGATAAATGGACTGATCAGAGTCACCAACAACACAAATGTTTTTAAATCGTGCTGCTAGTAGCTTTACTAATAAATATTGCGCATGGTTCGTATCTTGATACTCATCCACATGAATATATTGAAATTTACGTTGATAGTTTGCTAATACTTCAGGCACCCGCTGGAATAATTGAATTGTTGTCATAATTAAATCATCAAAATCGAGTGACTGATTTTTCTTTAGTTTACGTTGATATTCTGTATACACGTCACTAACTGTTTGTTCATAATATCCACCCGCTTGTTTTGCATATTCCTCAGGTGTCATTAGCTCATTTTTCGCACTACTAATCGAACCTAAGATGCTTCTTGGGTCATTTTTCTTCGGATCTAAATTCTTTTCTTTAAGAATACTCTTAATCACCGAAAGCTGATCCCCTGTGTCAAGAATCGAGAAATTTCGGCTAATGCCAATTCGATCAATATCTCTTCGTAAAATACGCACACACATTGAGTGGAAGGTAGAAATCCAAATTTCATCTGCTGCGCCACCAACAATCGCTGCCACACGGTCTTTCATTTCTCTCGCCGCTTTATTTGTAAATGTAATCGCCAAAATATTCCATGGGGCAACTTCCTTCTCGGCCATGAGATAAGCAATTCGGTGTGTTAGTACTCTTGTTTTTCCACTACCAGCACCAGCCATCAATAGAAGTGGGCCATCTGTTGCTTTCACTGCTTCTTGTTGTTGTGGGTTTAATCCAGATAACAATTTATCACTAATAAATTGCATATCATCACTCCTTATCTTGTATTCCCTCTTTTTAGAACATATGTTTCCATTTTAACTGAAGTTAGGTGTTTTTTGAAGTCTATCCTTTTACAGCTTGTACAGTTTTTAGAGCTGCAGCAAGATCTCGATACACAATATTCCCTACAATGATGGTATCCGCAACAGCAGCCATCTCTTTTGCTTGCTCAGGTGTTGTGATTCCACCTCCATAGAAAAGTTTCGTGTTTGAAAGTACATTCCCGACCTGCTCGACAATCTCCCTTTTTCCATACATTCCACTATACTCTATATAAAAAATAGGTAAATGGAACATTTTTTCAGCCATTTGGGCATAAGCAATAATATCATCTATGTCTAAATCTGTTTTTGCATCCGTTAATGCGGCTGCTTTACAGTCTTTATTTAATATGCAATAACCTTCCATAATAATTTCATCCCAGTTCATCAACTCACCATATTCCTTAACCGCCTCATGATGAAGTCCCGTAATCCAGTCGGTCTTACGACTATTTAGAACCGTTGGGATAAAATAAAGATCAAATCCTGGGGTTACCGACTCAACAGTTGATACCTCTAGGACACAGGGAACCGTGTATCTTCGCACACGTGACATTAAATGAATGACATTATCTATCGTCACCCCGTCACTTCCTCCAACTAAAATCGCATCTGTCCCTGACTCACAAATCGCTTCTAGTGCCTCATCACTAATTTCTTTATTAGGATCCAGCTTAAAAACGTGCTTCCACTCTTTATAATCGTACACGTTCATCCTCCATTCTCATGATTCCATTATTACATTATAACATCTTGAAAAGCGGAAGGCACCCTGATAACCGATGTATGTTTTGGTATCGAGTCCATAGATTTCTAGCTAGGAGAGATTGGTGTCTACGGAGGTTAATATGCAATCTGAAGTTACCTTACCTTCGGACAACTTGACTGGTGAAATTGAAAAAGCTGTCTGAAGTTACCCTAACTTCGAACAGCCTGACTCCGAAAAACCCTAAAGCTGTCTGAACCTACCCCACCTTCGGACAGCTTGACTCCCTAAAACCCAAAAGCTGTCTGAACCTACTCCACCTTCGGACAGCTTGACTCCCTAAAAACCAAAAGCTGTCTGAACCTACCCCACCTTCGGACAACTTGACTCCGAAAAACCCAAAAGCTGTCTGAACCTACTCCACCTTTGGACAACTTGACTCCGAAAAACCCAAAAGCTGTCTGAACCTACCCTGACTTCGGACAACTTGACTCCGAAAAACCCAAAAGCTGTCTGAACCTACTCCACCTTTGGACAACTTGACTCCGAAAAACCCAAAAGCTGTCTGAACCTACCCTGACTTCGGACAACTTGACTCCGAAAAATCCAAAAGCTGTCTGAACCTACCCTGACTTCGGACAACTTGACTCCGAAAAATCCAAAAGCTGTCTGAACCTACTCCACCTTCGGACAACTTGACTCCGAAAAACCCAAAAGCTGTCTGAACCTACCCCACCTTCGGACAGCTTGACTCCTAAAAACCCAAAAGCTGTCTGAACCTACTCCACCTTCGGACAGCTTGACTCCCTAAAACCCAAAAGCTGTCCGAACCTACTCCACCTTCGGACAGCTTGACTCCCTAAAACCCAAAAGCTGTCTGAACCTACCCCACCTTCGGACAGCTTGACTCCCTAAAACCCAAAAGCTGTCCGAACCTACTCCACCTTTGGACAGCTTGACTCCCTAAAACCCAAAAGCTGTCCGAACCTTCCCCACCTTCGGACAGCTTGACTCCCTAAAACCCAAAAGCTGTCCGAACCTACCCCACCTTCGGACAACTTGACTCCTAAAACCCATAAAGCTGTCTGAACATTACTCGACTTCGGACAGCTTCACTCCTAAAAACCATAAAGCTGTCTGAACATTACTCGACTTCGGACAGCTTGACTCCGAAAAACCCAAAAGCTGTCTGAACCTAATCCACCTTTGGACAACTTGACTCCGAAAAACCCAAAAGCTGTCTGAACCTACTCCACCTTTGGACAACTTGACTCCGAAAAACCCAAAAGCTGTCTGAACCTACTCCACCTTTGGACAACTTGACTCCGAAAAACCCAAAAGCTGTCTGAACCTACCCTGACTTCGGACAACTTGACTCCGAAAAATCCAAAAGCTATCTGAACCTACTCCACCTTCGGACAACTTGACTCCGAAAAACCCAAAAGCTGTCTGAACCTACTCCACCTTTGGACAACTTGACTCCGAAAAACCCAAAAGCTGTCTGAACCTACCCTGACTTCGGACAACTTGACTCCGAAAAATCCAAAAGCTATCTGAACCTACTCCACCTTCGGACAACTTGACTCCGAAAAACCCAAAAGCTGTCTGAACCTACCCCACCTTCGGACAGCTTGACTCCTAAAAACCCAAAAGCTGTCTGAACCTAATCCACCTTCGGACAGCTTGACTCCCTAAAACCCAAAAGCTGTCTGAACCTACTCCACCTTCGGACAACTTGACTCCGAAAAACCCAAAAGCTGTCTGAACCTTCCCCACCTTCGGACAGCTTGACTCCCTAAAACCCAAAAGCTGTCCGAACCTACCCTGACTTCGGACAACTTGACTCCGAAAAACCCAAAAGCTGTCTGAACCTACCCTGACTTCGGACAGCTTCACTCCTAAAAACCATAAAGCTGTCTGAACATTACTCGACTTCGGACAGCTTCACTCCTAAAAACCATAAAGCTGTCTGAACATTACTCGACTTCGGACAGCTTGACTCCTAAAAACCATAAAGCTGTCTGAACCTTCCCCACCTTCGGACAGCTTCACTCCTAAAAACCATAAAGCTGTCTGAACCTACCCTGACTTCGGACAGCTTCACTCCTAAAACCCATTAAGCTGTCTGAACCTTCCCCGACTTCGGACAGCTTGACCGCTCAAAATCAAAAAGCTGTCTGAACCTACCTCACCTTCGGACAGCTTGACTCCCAAGAAAGCTAAAAGCTGTCTGAACCTACCCTGACTTCGAACAGCTACACTCCCAAAAACCATAAAGCTGTCCGAACCTACCGCACGTCATACAACCTCCCAACAAAACAAAAAGCAGCCCAAATCGCATGAAACCTCGATTCAGACTGCTTAAGATCCATAAAACTAGACCCAGCTTTTATTAAACTAAACTCTTTCTCACGACAGAACTTAAAAATCAAGCGTTCTCTGTAGGAGCTTCTTGATTTTCTTTTACACGATCTAGTGCCATTTTATAAGCGTCATTTCCATAATTCAAACATCTTTTCACCCTAGATATCGTAGCTGTACTAGCACCTGTTTGTGTTTCAATTTTATGATAGGTATTTCCTTCTTGAAGCATTCTAGCAACTTCAAGGCGTTGTGCAAGAGATTGAATTTCATTAACAGTACACAAGTCATCAAAAAAACGATAGCATTCTTCTAAATCTTTAAGCGAAAGAACAGCATTAAATAGTTGATCAAGTTCTTTTCCACGTAGCTTTTCTATTTGCATATGTTTGATTATCTCCTTTAGCTAGTTAATTTCATAGATACTTTAATAAGATACAGCTCCAGCAATCCCTGGGTTAGTAGGAATCACATTAATCCATGTCTTCCCCGGAACAAGTCCTACTGGTTTCCCATCTAACAAAGGAATAATTCGACCGTCTTGGTTTTCCCATTCAACCTCAAAGGCCTTACCTTTTTGGAGCAATAATCCTTTTCCGCCTGAAGTGACATCGATCTTTTTTCGACCAACATCATCAATCACAGAATGAGCTGTCTCAACAATGAATACATTATCTAAAGAAACTGGATTCTTTGTTTCACGATCTACTGTTTGTTCATTATTACTATAACGATCATACTTTTCTGTCTGTTCATTGTATTGATATACAGCAGCAAACATTTCTCTTTGTGAATAAGCAACTCGAACATTCATTGCTTCAGCACCTTGAATGTCCTTCATCTCATCTTCAGTTAAAAAAGATATACTTTGCACAGAGCTTTCTAGCTTAATTCCGAGATTATCCGCACCTTTTTTTATATTTTTATAAGAGATGTAGGAATTATGCGGTGCAACCCTAGTGTTATCTCTCCAAAATAAAATTCCATCATATTCAATGCCGTTCATATTGGGAACTACTTGTGCTTGTAGCAAATTTTTTGCCTCAGGGCTCCAGCCATGTGCAACGAAAAAAGAATTGAAACCTTTACTTAAATCAATGTAATAATCACGCGCACTCCGAACTGGTCCAATGATTTCCGGCTTTTCACTTTGATAAATCGCCAAAAACCTCGTGACATCACCTTCAGCCAATACTTCATATACAATATCAGCTTGAGATAAACCTGACTGTGGCCTTGCACTTGTATGGTTATTGATGACTACACCAATCGGTTGGTTTGTGACTTCTTCATCTGTCCGTATTCCTGTTAGAGGATATACATTTGCAGGTAAGTTAGGAACTGCTTTCTCTGGATGTACAGAATCTTGATTCTTTGTTGGCTGTTCCTCAACTAGGTCCTCGTCAGTTCCATTGCTACAAGCAGCTACCATAACGAAAAGTGAAATGATGAAGAACATAGTAATGCTCCGTCTCATACCTAGACACAACCTTTATACGATTAATAAGTTTTACTTTTATATTTTAACGCATTATAGACGGAAAGAGTACCATTTTATTCATCACATCATAAATTCCCCTTGGAGTAATCCGAATATATGGCAAATGTGTTGATGATAAAAATAACAATGTGTAGATTGGATCACTATATTGATATCCTCTCTCTCGCAATAATATAGTCAACTGCTTTTCTTCTACCATCAAGTCTTCCATTGATCTATCTGACATATGCCCTATCAATGGCAACGGAATTTCGTGAATCACTTGCCCATCCTCTGTTAAAACAATGCCACCTCCAAGCTCCTTCATTCGATTAAATGCTAGAATCATATCTTCTTTGCTTTTACCTATTAAAATAATGTCTCCTGTATTTGAAAACGAACTAGCAAACCCAGAAACCTTGTTTGCAAAGCCTTTAATAATTGTATTGATTCGCCACTTTCCTTTTCGATCAACTAACATTAGTAGACTTTCATCATGGTTGGTTGAAATCGTTGATGAAGATGCATCTATCGTCACTGAGAACGGTTTCATAATTACTGAGTTTACCATTTCCATTCCAAACGGCATCGAGAATTGTAAATCATCCATCGAAAGCTCCCAATCTAGTTGTAATTTTTTAATATCATGAGCTTCCCAATTTACCTGCATACTATTCGGAACAACCTCATTGTTTATCTTAATCCACTGGCCTTTTGCGAGGACAGAAACAGGTGTTGGTTGATTTTTTGCTGATAAAAAGTTTATGTTCGCAACTCTACCCGTTGCAATATTTCCATGAAGATATTCGATATTATAATATTTTGCGATATTAATAGTCGCCATATTATAGGCATCTTCAATAGGAACCCCTTTATCGATAGCAATTTTAATCAACAAATCAATCATCCCTTGTTCATAAAAGGAAGGTGGAGACCCATCTGTTGTAAGGAAAAACTTATCATATTGATCGATTCCAAGCTCATGAATTTCATCCAAAATGGTTGGGAGATCAGGCCTTATTGATGAATATCTCAATGATGTTGTGTAGCCTTGCAATAATCGATTCATTACATCCTGACCTGACATTGATTCATGATCACAATCTGCCCCAAGTAACATCAGCTTAGCCAATGTTTTTTCCGATGCACCTGGAAAATGTCCCTCGATTTGCTTTCTCATTCTCTTCGCCTCTTGAATCCAGTGCAGCATCAGATCGTCTCCATCTAAAAGCTTCGGCCAAGCCGTTAGCTCTCCGCCTTGTAATACCGCATCATGCTCTAACCATGACCTAATATTAGCATGAGAAAATACCATCTCCTCATCTTGTATTTCAGTTTGTGGATCAAAACGACACCACCAATACATACTCACAGGTAATTGTCTTAGCTCACTAATAAGTGAAAACGCTTTCTTTTTGTCCGAATGTAAAGCTAATGTGAGGTTGTCATTTATAATCGTTGTTGTTCCACTTTGAGATGCATATTGGGCAAAAGAGTGGGGATTATATAATTGAGATGGATGCGCATGTGGTTCGATATAGCCTGGGACTAAAAAAAGATTAGAACAATCAACTACTTCACAGCCCTTAGTATTATCAGGAAATTTCTCTCCCACATAAACGATACGATCTTCATAGATCCAAATATTCGCAAGTATCCATTTTTTTATCATTTGATTTAAGTACATAGCATTTTTAAGTAATAACGTCGGTGCTAACTTTCCATCTATAACAGCAACATGCTCTCTTAGCTTTTTGTTTTTCCATCTATAACGTTGATCAAGCATGGTTTTTCCTCCTAGTTTGTGAATGCGTTTACATTATTCTATCACATAACATGTTTTAACGCATTAAAGAGTTATTATAATCATATTACATTTATGTTAAATTTGCCCAAACACTAGAAAGGGATGAGTAATTAATGAAACCAAACATTGGAGTTTTAAATGCATTAGTACGAATAACCTGTGGGTTTACAATGGTTGCTTGGGCGACTGCTAAAATGGTCAAGCGTCCTTGGAGGGATAGTTATTTAATTCCCGCCATATTAGGTGGAATGAAGATTGGTGAAGGTATTACTCGTTTTTGTCCTTTAACATACCTGGTAGAAAAGCAAGCTCAAAACAATAAAAATCCTTATTTTAACAAAGAGCAAACCGAACAAGAACACGAAGCTACACCCTTTAACCCATTAAATAAAATTTAAAACAAATAAAGTGCCTGTAAGAAACCAGGCACTTATTATTATTTATTATAAAGGAGTCGAAAATATGCTTGAATACATTACAGATATGTCTTATGTCTTAATCTCAATCATCGGCGGAATCATCGCCATTGCGTTCGTTTATATTAAGAAAAAGCGCGTGAAATAGCTTTATTTCCAATATCATTACGGTAAAATAAATCAGTACATTCTATGCTTTTTATTTCCCGGTAAACAATTTCCTGTGCTTCTTTAAGTGTGTTACCTTTTGACACTAAAGCTAAAACTCGACCACCGTTCGTCACAAACTCACCTTGCTTCATGCTTGTTCCTGCATGAAAGACCGTCGTTTCCCTTGTAAAATCTTCAATCCCCGTAATGACAGATCCCTTTTGATAATCATTCGGGTAACCTTTTGCAGCTAAAACCACACCAATTACCGCTTCTTCTGACCATACAAGTTGAACTTCTTCTTCTTTTAAAATCTGAAGCAACAACTCGAGAAGATCACTCTCAAGTCTTGGTAACACGACTTGTGTTTCAGGATCCCCAAAACGAGCATTATATTCAATCACCTTTGCCCCATCTTTAGTTAACATTAATCCCGCATACAAAATACCTGTAAAACGTCTATTTTCTTCTATCATCGCTTGAACTGTGGGCTTCAAAATCGTTTCAACTGCATCATCTACAACTTCATCCGGAATTTGTGGGACTGGAGAATATGCTCCCATTCCACCAGTATTTGGTCCTTCATCATTGTCGTATGCACGTTTATGGTCTTGAGATATTACCATCGGATACACCTTATCACCATTTACAAAAGCCATAAGCGAAAACTCTTCACCTTGTAAAAATTCCTCAACCACTACTTGTGTACTAGCAGCACCAAACTTTGCTTCTTCCATCATTTCATGAAGGCTAGTCAATGCCTCTTCCAATGTCATTGCCACGACAACACCTTTTCCAGCAGCTAACCCGTCTGCTTTTATAACAATAGGTGCTCCTTGCTGCTCAATATAAGCGCGAGCTTTTTCAAAAGATGTAAATGTTTCATAGTTTGCTGTTGGGATGTGATATTTTTTCATTAAGTCCTTTGCAAATGATTTGCTACCCTCAATAATCGCCGCTTCCTTTGTTGGACCAAAAATTAGTAAACCTTCCTGTTGGAAACGGTTGACGATCCCTTGGCTAAGTGGAACTTCTGGACCAACAATTGTCAGTACTATTTTTTCAGACTTAGCAAATGAAATGAGCCTGTCAAAGTCTGTTTCCTCAATTTCTACCGTTGTTGCTACATCCGCCATTCCTGGATTTCCAGGTGCTACAAAAACTGTATTAACTAACTGGCTTTGTGCTACCTTCCAAGCTATTGTATGCTCTCTTCCACCTCGACCGACTACTAATACATTCATGCTTCCTTAGCACACTCCCTTAATGTTTAAAATGACGCACGCCAGTGAATACCATCGTCATTCCATATTCATCCGCTTTTTTAATTGAATCCTCATCACGAATCGAACCACCTGGCTGAATAATCGCTGTTACCCCAGCCTTAGCTGCTGCTTCTACGGTATCATCCATTGGGAAAAATGCATCAGAACCGAGAGCTGAACCTTGAGCTTTTTCACCCGCTTGAGTAATCGCTATGCTCGCAGCACCAACACGATTCATTTGCCCAGCACCAACACCAACTGTCATTCCATCCTTCGCAAGAACAATCGCATTTGACTTCACATGCTTCACAACAGACCAAGCAAGCTTAAGGTCTTCCCACTCTTTTTCAGTTGGCTCACGTTTTGTAGGAACTGTAATCGTTGCATCCTCAAACGAGAATGTATCTTCATCTTGAACAAGTAATCCACCTTGAACCGAAGTTAAACTCTTTTCAACTTTTGCAGTTGTAGAGAAATCAATGGTAAGTAGACGAATATTTTTCTTTGATGTTAAGATTTCTAGTGCTTTCTCTGAAAATGATGGAGCTATAACGATTTCCAGAAAAATCTCGTGTAATTTTGTTGCAGTTGCTTCATCCACTTCCCCATTAAGTGCAACAATACCACCAAAAATGGAGGTAGGATCAGCTTGGTATGCCTTATCATAAGCTTCTTCAACCGTTTTTCCTACACCTACACCACAAGGATTCATATGCTTTACTGCAACCGCTGCAGGTTCAGTGAATTCCTTCACGATCTGTAATGCTGCATTCGCATCATTGATATTATTGTACGAAAGTTCTTTTCCATGTAACTGGGTTGCTGCTGCTATTGAAAATACAGAACCAAGAGGTTTTTTATAAAACGCAGCCTTTTGATGAGGATTTTCCCCATATCGTAGGTCTTGTTTTTTCTCATATGTCACTGTATAGGATTCTGGACTTTCTTCACCTGTCATATTTGTTAAGTATTCTGCAATGACTGCATCATATGCTGCAGTATGACGGAACACCTTTGCACCTAAACGACGCTTTGTTTCAGAAGTCACTTCACCATTCTCTTTTAGTTCTGCTAAAACTATTTCATAGTCTGCAGGATCAACTACCACAGTAACCGACTGATGGTTTTTTGCTGCAGAACGAAGCATCGAAGGTCCACCAATATCTATATTTTCAATCGCATCAGCAAACTCTACATCTGGCTTTGCAATCGTTTGTTGGAAAGGATAAAGATTTACAACCACTAAGTCAATTGGAGTAATATTGTGTTGTTGTAGGGTATTCATATGTTCTTCGTTATCACGTACTGCTAGAAGGCCTCCATGAATATTTGGATGTAATGTTTTTACACGTCCGTCCATGATTTCAGGAAATCCGGTTACTTCAGAAATCCCAATTACAGCAATCCCATTTTCTTCAAGGGTCTTTTTCGTCCCACCTGTTGAAATTACTTCTACCCCTTGGTCAACTAGTGATTTGACAAAAGGAACAATTCCTTCTTTATTAGATACACTTACAAGTGCTCGTTTAATGGTCATAATATGATCTCTCCTAGTAAGGTTATAAAATTTATTTTATGGAAGTTGGGCTGATAATACAAAGATTATGAAAGGTGGTCTAATGGACGAGTTCATGGATATTTTTAAAATAGGGTTAGTTAATTCCATTCGCTGCGATCCATGCCCTTTCCGCGGGCGGTGCGGTGAGCCTCCTCGTCGCAAAAGCTCCTGCGGGGTCTCACTTTGCCCCGTGTATCCCGCAGGAGTTGCACGGCTCTCCGCTCATTCCAAACACGGTGTACACATCTTCATTCTCCATGGTGCTAATATTTAATTAGCATGGATGCTACCCAAGATAATTAATTGATTTTATCCCTAAGCCAGACTCAACCTCCGAGCTAATTTCTGCAATACCTCCGGATAAAACAAATGCTCAATTTCATGAATTTTACGCTCTACATCACTAAGCTGATCTCCAGCTGCAACTGGAACTTCTCTTTGTGCAATAATTGGGCCAGTATCCATGCCTTCGTCCACATAATGAATCGTTACTCCAGTTACACTTACACCTGCACGGAAAGCCTGGCCAATCGCATCCCTTCCAGGAAATGCTGGCAACAGTGATGGGTGAATATTTATGATCTGTGATGGAAATGAGGATAACAAAGTATCTCCAACTAATCTCATATACCCTGCTAGAACAACTAAATCAATTTTTCTAGCTTGAAGTTGACCAACAATTTCAGCCTCAAAATGCGATTTGCTAGCATAATCCTTAGCAGAAAACACAAACTGATTAATCCCAGCGGCTGCTGCACGTTCAATCACCTTCGCACCTGGTTTATCACAAACGAGTAACGAAATTTCAGCATCTAACATTCCAGCCTTAACTGCATCCAAGATCGCTTGAAAATTAGATCCACTACCTGAAGCAAATACAGCTAATTTTATCATTAAAGAGCCCCTCCGCCAAAAGTTACTCCTTCGCCTTCCTTTACTCGACCAATGATCGATGTTTTTTCACCATGCGCCTCTAAAATGGCAATTACATCGTGCAATACTTCTTCACCTACTGCTAAAACCATTCCAATTCCCATGTTAAAGATATTAAACATTTCTTTCTTGTTCAAATCACCCGTTTTTTCAATTAAATCAAAAATGGCTGGTATTGGCCATGATCCATAATCAATTTCTGCTCCCAGGCCAGCAGGAAACATTCTCGGAATATTTTCAATAAAACCGCCACCTGTGATATGTGACATTCCTTTAACTTCATATGACTTCATCACTTCTAATAATGGTTTTACATAAATTTTCGTTGGACGTAAAAGCTCTTCACCAAGAGACAGTTCAAGGCCATCATATACAGCATGAAGATCAAGCTTCCCTTCCTCCAAAAGCACCTTTCGAACAAGAGAATATCCATTACTATGAATGCCACTAGAAGATAATCCTATTAAAATATCCCCCGCTTTAATAGAATCACCTGTTACAAGTTTCGATTTTTCAGCTACACCGACAGTAAACCCTGCAAGATCATACTCATCCTCACTATACAGGCCAGGCATTTCCGCTGTCTCTCCGCCAATTAAAGCACAGCCAGCCATTTCACAGCCATCGGCAATTCCCTTGACAATGCTTTCTATTTTTTCAGGAACTGCTTTCCCACATGCAATATAATCTAGGAAATAAAGTGGCTCTGCACCTTGAACAACAATATCATTTACACACATCGCGACTGCATCTATCCCGATTGTGTCGTGTTTATCCATCATAAACGCGAGCATCAATTTTGTACCTACACCATCCGTACCAGAAACAAGTACAGGTTCTTTCACATTAACCTTGGAAAGATCAAACATTCCACCAAATCCACCAAGACCTCCAAGAACCTCTGGACGAATTGTTCGCTTTACGTGTTTCTTCATTCTCGTTACAGCCTCATAACCAGCTTCTATATCTACCCCAGCTTGCTTATAAGCGTTAGCCATTCTTTATCCTCCTAAATGAAACCATTTTCGTATACCCTAAGCCTTTTCATGTGGAAGAACTGTATCAGGATAGATGTCTGTTGGATATTTCCCATTAAAACATGCCATACACTGACCTTTAAATTCCCCATCATCAGACCTGCCAATTGCATCCACTAATCCTTGTTCACTTAAAAACACAAGCGAATCTGCACCAATCAACTGTCTCATTTCTTCAATTGAGTGTGACGAAGCAATTAACTCCTCATGTGTTGATGTATCAATTCCATAAAAACATGGATTTTTAATCGGCGGTGAACTAATTCGCACATGAACCTCAGTTGCTCCCGCTTCTCTAAGCATTGTTACAATACGGCGACTTGTTGTTCCACGAACGATTGAATCGTCAACCATAACTACACGCTTTCCTTCAACAACCCCGCGAACCGGTGATAGCTTCATTTTTACCCCTTGTTCACGTAATGATTGTGATGGTTGTATAAATGTACGACCTACATAGCGATTTTTAATCAGACCTAATTCATACGGAATACCAGAAGCTTCTGCAAAACCAATCGCTGCAGACATACTTGAATCAGGTACACCTGTAACAACATCTGCCTCAATTACCGCTTCTTCAGCTAGCTTTTTCCCTAGGCTCTTACGTGCTGTATGAATATTAATTCCACCGATATTACTATCTGGTCTTGAAAAATAAATATATTCCATGCTACAAATCGCACGGTTTGTATTTAATGAGAAATGCTCTGACGTCATTCCTTCATCATTTATCACTAAAAATTCACCTGGCTCAACATCACGTACATATGTTGCTCCTACCACATCGAATGCACAGGTTTCTGAAGCGACAACATATGCATCACCTAAACGTCCTAGTGATAATGGACGAAGACCGTTTGGATCAAGTGCCACCATCATTTTTTTCTCCGTCATTAAAATAAACGCATACGCGCCTTTAATCATCGATAAGGCGTTTTTAACACGGTCATGAATTTTTGTATAACCACTTCTTCTTGTTAAATGTGCTAAAACTTCTGTATCAGAAGTAGATTGAAAGATACTACCTTGATTTTCTAACTGATGCTTTAAAGCATTAGCATTTACTAGATTTCCATTATGAGCAATCGCTAATCCTCCAACCTGAGAGTGAAACAATAACGGCTGAACATTTTCAATGCCCCCGCCACCCGCTGTTGCATAACGCACATGGCCAATCGCTGCTTTACCACGAAGATCCTCAATTTGTCCACCACTAAACACTTCTGTCACAAGACCTTCGCCTTTATGAGCCTTTAGCTTTTCTCCATTACTTACAACAATTCCTGCACCCTCTTGTCCACGGTGTTGTAAGCTATGAAGTCCATAATACGTAATTTGTGCAGCATCTGGGTGACCCCAGATGCCAAATATCCCACATTCTTCATTTAAGCCTTTGAGTTCAGCAAGCATGGGATAGCCCCTTTCCAAGCGGCACGCAACTCCTCAACAGAGTTGTTGATAAGCTCGTTGCCTTCACTGTTTAATATCACCACATCTGCATTGTTAGTCACTTCACCAACAAGTGCAGCATCTACTAATTGTTCGAAACGCTCTTTGTTTTCAGCTTTAACTGACACTAAGAAACGTGATTGTGTTTCACTAAATAATTCACTCAAAGCCTCACCTTGGACCGTTACACGTGCACCAAGATTCTTCGTACTAAATGTAGATTCTGCTAACGCAACAGCTAAACCACCTTCAGCTAAATCATGAGCAGATGCAACCACACCAGCACGAATCGCTGTTAATAGACGCTTTTGTCGATCACTTTCAATCTCTAAATCTAATTCTGGCGCTTGCCCATAAATTTTACCTTCAACAAGCTTTTGAAGCTCACTTCCACCAAATTCAAGCTTAGCTTCACCGATCACATAAATTAAATCTCCTGCATTCTTGAATTCTTGTGTTGTAATATGTGCTGGATCTGAGATTAAACCAACCATCCCAATCACAGGTGTTGGATAGATTGCTACACCATTTGTTTCATTATAAAGTGATACATTCCCACCGATTACTGGTGCGTTCAACGCACGACAAGCTTCACTAATTCCATCTGCTGCTTGCTCGATTTGCCAGAAAATCTCAGGTTTTTCTGGATTACCAAAGTTTAAGTTATCAGTAATCGCTAATGGCTCGCCACCTGAGCAAACAATATTACGAGCAGCTTCGCTCACAGCAATTTTCCCACCTACTAATGGGTCAAGATATAAATAGCGAGAGTTACAATCAGTTGTCATTGCGAGAGCTTTTTTCGTTCCACGAATTCGAACGACTGCAGCATCAGAACCTGGTGCAACAACTGTATTTGTGCGAACCATATAATCATACTGATCATAGACCCATTCTTTGCTCGCAATAGTTGGTTGTGATAATAAATCTACTAACGCTTGGTTATAATCATCTACCTTTGGAGCTTCCACAGTCATTGCTTGGAACTCACGGTAATATGCTGGTTCAGCTGATGGTTTGTGATAGACTGGAGCATCTTCAGCAAGCGCATCGACTGGTACATCTGCAATCACTTCACCTTTATGAAGTAAACGAAGACGTTTGTCATCTGTAACTACACCAATCGCTACTGCTTCTAAGTCATACTTTTCGACGATATCTTGAATTTCTTGCTCTCTTCCTTTTTCAACGACGATTAACATACGCTCTTGAGACTCTGAAAGCATCATTTCGTATCCAGTCATTCCTGTTTCACGTTGTGGAACAAGGTCTAGATTCATTTCAATTCCAGATCCTGCTTTACTAGCCATTTCAGCTGAAGAACTTGTTAATCCCGCTGCACCCATGTCTTGAATTCCGACCATCGCATCACATTTGACAAGCTCTAAACATGCTTCTAAAAGTAACTTTTCCATAAATGGGTCCCCTACTTGAACCGCTGGACGCTTTGCATCTGAATCCTCAGAAAGCTCCTCTGAAGCAAATGTCGCACCGTGGATTCCGTCACGACCTGTTTTCGCTCCGATATACATCACTGTGTTTCCTACACCTGTTGCTTGACCTTTTTTAATGTCTTCATGGTTGATTAATCCTACACACATCGCATTTACTAACGGGTTCCCTTCATACGAAGGATCAAATTGGATTTCTCCACCTACTGTCGGAATTCCAATACAGTTCCCGTAACCCGCAATCCCTGCCACTACTTCTTCAAACAAGTATTTTACACGAGGAGATTTTAGCTCTCCAAAACGTAGTGAATTCAATAAAGCAATTGGTCTTGCCCCCATTGAAAATACATCGCGAATAATTCCACCTACACCTGTTGCAGCTCCTTGATAAGGCTCAATTGCTGAAGGGTGATTGTGGCTCTCAATTTTAAAAACAACCGCTTGATTGTCACCAATATCAACAATCCCTGCACCTTCTCCAGGCCCTTGAAGAACCTTTTCACCAGTTACTGGGAACTTCTTCAATACAGGCTTTGAGTTTTTATAACTACAGTGCTCTGACCACATAACAGAGAAAAGCCCTGTTTCTGTATAGTTTGGTGTTCGACCAATAATTGACTCGATTAACGCGAACTCTTCATCGCTTAATCCCATCTCACGGTATATTTTTTCTGATTTCACTAACTCTGGACTTGGTTCAAGAAGTAACGACATTCGTAGATAACCTCCATTGTTTTACAATTGATTTAAACAGCTTTAATCCGTCAGCACTTCCGAGTAAACTGTCTACTGCACGCTCAGGATGTGGCATCATTCCAAGCACATTGCCTTTTTCGTTCATAATTCCCGCAATATCACTTAAACTTCCGTTCGGATTGCTATTATATTTAAAAACGATTTGATTATTATTTTCTAGTAAACTTAAAGTCTCTTGATCACAGTAATAATTTCCTTCACCGTGTGCAATCGGAATTGAAATCACTTCACCTTTTGCGTATTCAGCCGAGAAGTAAGTTTCATTATTTACAACGACTAATTCAGTTGGACGGCACATAAATTTTAGGTTTTGATTACGTCTCATTGCCCCTGGTAAAAGTCCAGCTTCTAACAAAATCTGGAATCCATTACATACACCAAGCACTGGCTTTCCTTCTTCAGCAGCTTTCACGATCGCATTCATAACATTTGAAAAACGAGCAATTGCCCCAGTGCGAAGATAATCTCCATATGAAAAGCCACCAGGTAATAGAATTCCATCAAAAGAATCTAAATTATCCACATCATGCCATACATACTCTACTTCTTCGCCAAGTTCATCCTTAATTGCATGATACATATCTACATCACAGTTGGAGCCCGGAAACACGATGACTGCAAATCTCACTGTGCGACAACCTCCTCAACTTCAAAACGGTAGTCTTCAATCACTGTATTAGCTAACAACTTTTCACAAAGTTCTATTACTACTTCATTTACATCACGATCAGTTTTTTCAATCGTAAGCTCCATATATTTACCGATACGAACATCAACCACTTCGTTATAAGACAAACTGTTTAAAGAACCTTTCACCGCTGTTCCTTGTGGATCTAATACGCTCTCTCTTAATGTTACATATACTTTTACTTTATACATGTTGCCCGCCTCCTAATCGTGATAACACCTTCGTGTATGCTTCAGTTAAACTACCAATATTTCTACGGAATACATCTTTATCAAACTTTTCATTCGTCTCTAAGTCCCATAGTCGACAAGTATCTGGTGAAATTTCATCTGCAAGTAGGATTTCACCTTCATCTGTCAAACCAAACTCTAATTTAAAATCTACTAATCTTACATCACAATCTAGAAAATGCTTTTTCAACACATCATTAATCTGTAATGCTTTCTCTTTTAACACTTGAACCTGCTCAGTTGTTGCAGCTCTTAAAATTTTGATATGATCCTCAGTAATAATCGGATCTCCTAAATCATCATTTTTGTAGTAAAACTCAACAAACGCTTCATCTAACTCTGTTCCTTCTTCAATACCTAAACGTGTTGCAAGACTTCCTGCAATTAGATTTCTTACAACCACTTCTAAAGGAATAATTGTTACTTGCTTTACCAATTGCTCTGTTTCAGAAATCTTTTCGATAAAATGACTTTCTACTCCAGCTTCTTTTAACTTTTCAAATAGAAGACTAGTAATCTCGTTATTCAAACGACCTTTACCAACAATCACTTCTTTTTTCTCTCCATTAAACGCTGTCGCACTATCTTTATATTGAATCCAAACAACCTGTTCCTCGTTTGTACGGTAGATTTGTTTCGCTTTGCCTTCGTAAAGTAACTCTAATTTTTCCATTGTATGAAGCCCCCTTAAGGACAGAGTATTGTATGTGAGAGGCTATCAAAGCCTCTCCTTTTCTTATAGTCCTAAACGCTCAAATATCATATCAACATGTTTAATATGGTAGTTATAATCAAAACAATCATCGATTTGAGCTGGTGTTAAGCGGCTCGTAATCTTTTCTTCTGCTTCAATTAATTGACGGAAAGGAACTTGCTGCTCCCATGCTTCCATGGCTTTTGGTTGAACCGTGTCATACGCTTCTTCACGAGTTAATCCTGAATCAATGAGTGCTAATAAAACACGTTGTGAGTAAATTAACCCTAACGTACGGTCCATATTTCTCTTCATGTTTTCAGGGAATACAGTTAGATTTTTAATAATGTTCCCGAAACGGTTAAGCATATAATTGAGTGCAATCGTTGCGTCAGGTAAAATAATTCGTTCAGCTGATGAATGCGAAATGTCGCGTTCATGCCATAATGGAACATTTTCATAAGCAGTCATCATATACCCGCGAATCACACGAGCAAGACCAGTCATATTTTCAGATCCAATAGGATTACGCTTGTGAGGCATTGCAGATGAACCCTTTTGGCCTTTTGCAAAGAACTCTTCTACTTCACGTGTTTCACTCTTTTGTAACCCACGAACTTCTACCGCAAATTTTTCAATTGATGTTGCTACTAAAGCAAGAGCCGCCATATACTCCGCGTGACGGTCACGTTGTAAAGTTTGAGTTGAGATTGGAGCAGGCTTAATTCCAAGCTTTTCACACACATACTCTTCTACGAATGGCTCAATATTTGCATATGTTCCAACTGCTCCAGAGATTTTACCATACTGTACTCCATCAGCAGCTCGTTTGAACCGCTCTAAGTTACGCTTCATTTCTTCATGCCAAAGTGCTAACTTTAATCCAAATGTTGTTGGTTCAGCATGTACACCATGCGTACGTCCCATCATGACTGTGTGCTTATGTTCACGGGCTTTATTTGCTAAAATTTCTACAAAGTTCTCAATATCTTTTAGAAGAATATCATTTGCTTGTTTTAATAGATAAGAAAGAGCAGTATCAACCACGTCTGTTGATGTTAACCCGTAATGTACCCATTTTCGTTCTTCAGCTAATGTTTCAGATACGGCACGAGTAAATGCGACCACATCATGTCTTGTTTCTTGTTCAATTTCAAATATACGATTAATGTTAAAGGAAGCATTTTTACGAATTAATGCGACATCTTCCTTAGGGATATCTCCAAGCTCTGCCCAAGCCTCACATGCTAAAATCTCAACCTCGAGCCATGCATTAAAACGATTTTCCTCCGTCCAAATAGCACCCATTTCAGGTCTTGTATAACGTTCAATCATATTTTTATCCTCCGATTTCTATCTTCTTAGTACGATTTGTCAGAAATTCTTACAATTATCTGCGCCAAACATCGATCTTCTTTAGTTTATCAAATGCGTCATCAATAGTATTTCCTAAAACATTAAGGTGTCCCATTTTTCGTTTAATCTTAGCTTCTTCTTTACCATATAAATGGAGCTTCCCAATTGAAGACTCCTTAACAGTTTCATAAAGAGGTTCAATATGTTCTCCTAATATATTTACCATCACTACCGGACTTAATAACCTAGTATCTGCTAAAGGAAGATTACAAACAGATCGAATATGTTGTTCAAACTGTGAGGTTTCACACGCATCAATCGTATAATGACCTGAATTATGTGGTCTCGGGGCTAATTCATTAATAAAAATCTCGCCATCCCTCGTAACAAACATTTCAACAGCCAGTGTTCCTACTAATTCAAAAGCATTCGCTAGTTTCATTGCAACTTCAACCGCTTTATTTTCTACCTGTTGTGAGATTCTAGCCGGAACAATCGTTTGATGTAAAATATTATCCACGTGAATATTCTCTGCCACCGGGAAGGTTTTCGCTTCTCCCGATGGATTTCTAGTTACAATCACCGATATTTCTTTTTCAAAAGATACCCATGCCTCTAATATGCAAGGACCAGCATGTAATAGTTCAGCTGCAACACCAATGTCCTGTACTGTTTTGATCACAAACTGACCTTTTCCATCATAACCACCACGTCGTGTTTTCAACACTGATGGAATCCCCACTTTTTCTATCCCTTGTTCCAAATCTGCAGGTCTCTCAATTAACACATATGGTGCAACATCTGCCCCTGCTTCTGTTATAGCTTGCTTCTCAAAGCCGCGATCCTGTGTGATTTTTAACAACTTACTTCCCTGAGGTAAGTTCGCATGTTCTTCAAGCCATGCTAATGCCTCGTAATCTATATTTTCAAATTCATAGGTTACCACATCACTTAACCCTGATAATTGTTTTATTGCTTCTAGATCATCATACTTTGCAACAATTTGCTCATCAGCCACCTGTCCACAAGGCGAATTAGGTGTTGGATCTAAGACAACAACATTATAGCCCATTTCCTTTGCAGAGATGGTCATCATTCTGCCAAGCTGACCTCCACCTATGATTCCAATTGTTTTTCCAGGTAATAGTTGATTAGACAAGCTCTTCACTACTTTCTAGCACTTTATTTCGAGTCGCTTCTCTTCGTTGTTCTAGCTTAGCTGACAACTTTTCATTCTCCGTTGCTAACATTGATGCTGCTAAAAGCCCCGCATTTGTCGCCCCTGCTTTTCCAATCGCAACAGTTGCAACTGGTACTCCACCAGGCATCTGTACAATCGATAATAATGAGTCTAGTCCATTAAGTGCTTTGGATTGAACTGGTATCCCGATTACTGGTAAGACCGTTTTTGCAGCAACCATTCCTGGTAAGTGAGCAGCACCACCAGCTCCCGCAATAATTACTTTTAACCCGCGCTCTTTCGCTTTCTCCGCGTATTCAAACATTAAATCAGGTGTTCTGTGTGCTGAAACAACCTTCTTTTCATATGGAACCTCTAACTCATCCAAAATGTCACATGCATTCTTCATCGTTTCCCAGTCTGATGTACTTCCCATTATGACGCCAACCAACGGATTCATTAATTTCCTCCCAGAACATTCTTTTTCTATATTTTTATTAACATCCTCAACTTAAACCACCAACAACATCCCCATAAAAAAAGCCCATAGCAGAGCCGTTCCCCTAAAAAAAGAGAAAGCAGTTCTACCTGGGCATGTTTTGACGTAGTCAAAATACAGGGTATGAACGATTACTTTCCCTCATAGTCCAATAATTTACGGTTATCGGGTAGAAACTTATGGGCCATATTCCCAAGATTATATGAGGTAATCATCTTTAAAATCTAACTTTATCTTACCAACTGCCATAACTAATTGTCAATAAAAATCGAACGATAAAATTGCATTATAATTCATCGTTCGTGTTTTACTCTAATTTCCCTTCAAAAACAATTTTTCTACCACAAGGCTCAATATCAATCGCCCCGTTCCGTTCAACTTCATGAAAAACAGGTTCTTCAATTCTTCGAACAGGAATATATCCTTCACTTCTCATTCTTTCTATACATTGATCAATGGTTTCATGATCTTCGACTTCAAACTTACGCTTAGAATGTTTGCTCATTGATTTAACTTTCCTTTCCTTACAGCTTTTACCCAGAACCCACCATGTATGGTTTTGGGCTCATAAACAATTATGAATGCTTTTGGGTCTAGTTCTTTAATTATCTTATACAATTTCAATTCATATTTCCTGGGGGTTAGAATTTGCATAGACTGGCGGTCACCTTCTAAACCTTGCGCAATCCAATTTGTAACCCCATATCCTTTATCTCTAAGAAGCTTAGGCAAATTTTTATCCATTTGGTCTGAAATTACATTTACAGTAATATAGCCTAGTGCCAGTTTTTCCTCAATTTTCATTCCAACAATAACACCAATTCCATATCCTACTGCATATGCAATTAAGTTCTGAATCTGATTTAAATTATCCAGCACGAGCCCTAATCCAATGACATAAATAACGACTTCAATGGTACTGAGAAAAGCCGCCAAATAACGTTGCCCTTTTAACGTTAAAATCATACGTATTGTAAAAAAAGAAACATAAACAATATTAATAATTAAAATAATTAACACCATCATAAAACTGTTCTCTAACATATAAAATCCCCTTCCGTTTACACTGCTATTCTTTATATATTTACCAAAGGTCCTTCACATAAACTTAGTTATGTATTAAAGAACTAATTTTACTAAACATAAAGAGGTTTTTAAACCTATATGAATTAAAAAAGGGGGGGGGTTCGTAAATTTTTATTCCTTTTACGGTCCTAGAAAAACCACTATGAGCTAACTAATCAATACATCAATCCACTATCCTTTTTATCGATAGAAAGGAACATCCGTTCAGAAGAGCCAAAAAAGCAAAAACACACCTTAAACACAGGTTGTTTTTGCTTTATTCTCTAACGTTTATTCTGAGATAGGTCTTCTGAATACTGACGCTGTACATTCATATGCGCAGTTGCTTCATCGACTTCAGCTCGCGCCTTCTTAGCATTGTGGTCATCCTTTATGGCAGCTTGTTCAATTTCATGAACTTCTTTACCCGTATATTCAGACATATTACCCCTCCTTTAACATTCTGTTATTATCATTGTTTTAAGTATGCTTATTTATCCTTCAATAATGTCATGCACCTAAGTCTTTTTTCTTCATATGATAAAACAGCACAAACAAGGAGAGTGGGTATACCGTGAAAATGGATCAGTTCAAACAAATGCACGACTGGAGAAAGCAATGGGATGGTTTTTTTGGCGATGACTTTTGGAAGGGCTTTGACCCGATGATGAACAATGTAAGTTCACAGGTGAATTTATATAAATCTGATAACGAACTTTTAGCAGTCCTAAGCATTCCAGGATTAGAAAATGTAGATGACATCGATTTGTTTGTTCAGTATCAAACCCTAGAGGTTCGAGGCAAAGTTAATTTACGCTTTAAAGGATTTGAGCTTGTAGAAGAAGGTATCTTTCAAGGAGAATTCGAACGAATAGTTCAACTGCCCTTCCCTGTAAGAGAAGACAAGATAGATGCTAGCTATCATAATGGTTTATTAATTATTAACCTACACAAACGAATACCAGATGATAATAGAAGGAAAATTGCTATAAAAAAAATTGATGATTAAAAGATGAAGTCTGCGAGAAGCAAATAAGTTTTTTCTCGCAGACTTTGTTGTTGATTAGCACGATAACTGATTTTAAAAAACATCTTTATTAATCCTTATTACTTAGTAGCTTTTTGTATAAATTATTTGTGATTAACTATCAGGTCTATCATAAATAACTTTTTCTTTTTTTATATAAAGTATAAATAACTTGAATTAATAATGTGATACCGATAGAAATAGGAAATAAGACGATAAAAGAAGCCACAGCAGCTAAATCTCCCCAACCTGATTCCACAAAAAAATACTGATAAGTCGAATAGGCTAAGCTTACCAGTAACCCTATAATTGTTCCAATAATAATTATTTTATATTTACCCATAAGGAATTCCTCCTATTGAAATTACTAATTATAAATTAGTCGTAGATTCTTTATAGGAAGTTTCGGCAACAAGTAAAAAATCGTTCGCCCTGTTTTGAGCTTGCCCATCGTCCTACGAAACCTGTTAGAATTATTACTTGTACTATGTACACATCTATCGTACTCATTATTCTAGAAAGAACTCCAGTAAGAACCTTACAGTTAAAGGGCATAAAAAAGTGCATTCACCCATCTATCAACTTGTGACCTCGAGCCGATAGCACATCTAGCTAGACACTAAAACTCATTTATGATTAATATTTCTTCTGATATTACAAAACAAGACCCATTTCAATGAATGGGTCTTTCTTAAGTGCCTAGCGCTTGATCTCCTCGCTCCTCGAAACCCGACCATATTATTACTTGTACTATGTACTCCTGTTCTAATTGTACCCATTATTCTAGTATAAACCTTACGGTTTTAAATGAGAAAAAAAGACCCATTCTATAAATGGGTCTTTTCTAAATGCCTAGCGACGTCCTACTCTCACAGGGGGAGTCCCCCAACTACCATCGGCGCTGAAGAGCTTAACTTCCGTGTTCGGTATGGGAACGGGTGTGACCTCTTCGCCATCATCACTAGAC